>JAAWQS010000025.1 GCA_022800665.1 Oscillospiraceae bacterium | reverse complement strand
CGACACAACCCCTTTTGTCAGGCTTAATCGCAGTTCACCGGCCTCCAGCAAATCAGCCTGTTCCGGTCCGCCGCCGCTCCGGCGCAGAACCGCCTTGATCCGGGCCAGCAGAACGGGAACGCTGTATGGCTTGGTGATGTAGTCGTCCCCGCCCAGGCTCAGCGCCCGCACCTCGTCCGTACCAGCATCCCGGCTGGTAACAAAAATTACTGGCGCAGGAACAACTTTCCGCAATGCGGCGCACAGAGAGAAACCATCTTTACCCGGAAGTCCGATATCCAAAAGGATAAGGTTTGGGTGTTCCTGCGCTGCTTGAGCAGGTATATCTGTAAACATCTTAATTACCAGAGTTGCATACCCCTCGTTTTCCAGGAGCAGCGCCAACTCTTCCCGAATGGCTGGGTCATCCTCAATTATCATAATTTTTTGCATATGGCTGTTACCGCCTCATCGTTTTCCCTATATTAACACAAGTGGAGCGTATTTGTCCAGAAGTGATAGCCTTGGGGGATAAAATCAATCCCAGGGCAATATCCGTACCGTCGATGGCAATCAGGCGCATGCCCGCATAGGTGGGCGCGTCAGAAGTCTGCGCATGGATCTCTGCGATTCCATCCGCGAATTTTCTCACATATTCTGGATTCAGGTTGGACCGCGCCTTGGAAAACGCCTGCTTGCTCACCGGATCTTCCTGGAGAAAATCATAGTAAGCATCAATTCCAAGCTGCAATGCGTCTACCAGTCGATGCGGCAAGATGCGCTTTTGTGCGCCAAGCCTGCGCTTCCGGGTGAAAGCGGTTTGTTTTAAGCGTAAATCCTCATTGCTTTCACAGGTTTCTATCAGATGTATTTCGACGATGACTGCCTTAAGTTGGATTCAGCGATATATATAGCTATAATATATTATTAGATAACTTATTCCCGTCAATACCATATTTTTAGGCGCTATGCTCCCGCTTGGGTTGCATAGCGCCTTATTTTGTCTACAGCCGCTTTGGTCATACCGCCGCAGCTGGTATGCTCACTGCCACAACAGACCGGCCAGCGCAATTACCAGCGGCAGAGTCCCGATGGAGAGCAGGGTGCTCAGACACACGCTTTTGCTGGCATATGTATAGTCCAAATGGTTCAGCTGGGCATAAACGGCCACGTTGGCTCCCACCGGCGCACTGGCCGCAATCAGCAGCGCCAGCCGGGCCTCCCGCAAGGAGGCGGGCAGCAGGCCAAACAGCGCCAGTGTCAAACCAGGGATCAGCAGCAGCCGGACGGCGGCATTGGCGTACAGCCTGGGGGCTGTAAACAGCGAGCGCAGGTCCGTCTGCGCCAGATAGACGCCGAGGATAATCATGGCAGCCGGCGAGTTCATTGCCGCCACCGAGGACACCGTTGTGGACAGAACGTCGGGCAGCGTGATGCGCAGGTAAAAGCAGGCCAGACCGGCGGCAAGACTGAGCAAAATGGGGTTTGTTACGGTTTTCCGCAGCGTCAGTCCTCCCTTCTGGCCGGTCAGCACAGACACGCCGTAGGTCCATTGGAGGAAATTCAACAGCGCAATGAAGGGGGCGGAGTAGATGACCGCCTCACTGCCCAGCAGCGCTTGGATCAGGGGCAAGCCCATAAAACCCGCGTTGGAAAAGGCCGCGCCAAAGTGGTCGATGGGATGCCTGCGGAAGATCAGCCGGGAAACCAGAACCGCCAGCAGCAGGGCTGCCAGACTGAGTCCGAAGGCGCAGAGCAGGCGGCGGCTTTTTTCAGCCGTGTACTCGGTGCAGAATGCGTTCAAAATGGCGCTGGGAAGAATCACATAGAGCAGCAGATTTGCCAGCTCCCTGCTGCCGTCCCTGCTGATCTTTCCGCCGCGGCAGAGCGCCCAGCCAATCCCCATCAGCAGAAACATCACCGCCGTCTGCCGGAGTGCAATCAATGCTAATTCCATATCGTTTTATCAGCAATGAACCGCCGGATCACACATAGCCGATGATCTGGCAGACGGCGCAGACAACGCAGCCCGCGGCAAACCAGATGGCAAACAGCTTCAGCATAAACTTCATCCACTTGTCGTAGGGGACGCCGGTGACGCCCAGGAAGCCCATCAGCGCGGCGGCGTGGGGCAGGACGTAGTTGCACAGACCGTCGCCCAGCTTGAACGCCATTACCGCAGTCTGCCGGGAAACGCCGATGACGTCGGACAGCGGGGCCATAATGGGCATAACCACAGCCGCTTGGCCGTTGCCGGAGGGAATGAAGAAGTTAATAATGATATTGGCCGCGAACATAGCCGTGCCCCGCAGGGCGCCGGGTACAGCATTGAGCATCTGGGCCAGCCCCATCACGACGGTATCAATGACGCCCGCCTCGTTGAGTACCAGGGAGACCGCCGCGCCGAAGCCCACCACCAACGCCGAGCCGGTTGCGCCGCCGCAGCCCTTGATGAAGGTTTTGCACATCTGTGAAGGCCCGATGCCGTAGACCAGACCGCTGAGGATGCCCACCCACAGAAACAGAATGGAGGTCTCCTGGAAGGACCAGCCTTTTTTCAGGCAGCCCCACATCAATACGCCCAGCCCGGCGGCAAAGATGCCCAGCACCAGGAAATGACGCCAGTTGATAGCAATTTCCGTCTCAGCGGGGTCAAAATCCATCACGCCTTCCACATTGTGCAGGTAGCTCTTGGCGGGGTCGTCCTTGATCCGCTTGGCGTATTGGCAGATGTAGAGGGTTGTAATCAAATAGAAAATGATGGTGACAACAACCCGCACCCCGATGCCGGAGTAGAGGTCCAGACCGGAAATCTGCTGGGCCACGGCGGTGGTGGTATGGAGCGCGCCCACGCTGAAGCCAACGCCGACGCCCAGCAGGACAATGGCAATCCCCACAATGGCGTCATAGCCCAGGGTGACGGCCAGCATGACGCCGATAGGGCCGAAGGCGATAAATTTGTCCGTGGACTGGGTCAGGCCAATCAGGGTAAAGATCAGCGTAATGGCGGGAATAAACAGAATTTCCTTCCCGCTCTTGGCACAGGCTCGAGACAGCTTGTTGCAAAAGGCGTGGAACATGCCGGTGGAGAGTATAATCTCCAGCGCTCCCGCAATAATGATGATGGAAAAGATCAGGGAGGCGTTCTTCTCAATAGCCTTGACGATCATGGAGGGAATCTGGAGAATGGATACCGGATTGGATTCCCCCGAATAGGCAAAGGCGCCGGGGTCCACTACGCTGCGGCCCGCCTCGTCCTCATAGCGGGCGTAGGAGCCCGCGGGAATAAAGTAGGTCAGCAGGGAGACAACTGCCAGCAGCAGTACGATAATGACATATGCGTGGGGCATTTTGAAGGAGCGGTTTGTTTTTGCCGCCGTATTCTGGTCTTTCACGTTTTCTTCCTCCTCTTTTGTAGCTGGCCGCTATTTCGGATTCAGCGGGTATTTCTGTGTTCAAAACGGTCCATGCGCAAAAGCGCGTTTGCAAAGAGCTTGGCACGCTCATAGAGCGAGTCTGCCAGGGCGTACTCCCGCACGGTGTGGTTCCACTCCCCCATTGTGCCGCAGGAGCAGACGGTGGGGACGCCGGCCATGGTCAGATAGGCCGCGTCAGAGCTGCCGCCCAGACGGGCCTGCTCCAGCGGCTGCAGCCCCGCCTCCTCCGCAGTTTCCCGCAGGAAGTCCCACAGCGCCAAACCGTCCTCCGTGGTCTCAAAGACGTGCATGACGTCGATATACTCCATCTCGGTCTGTGTCCCCTCGATGTACGTCTTCCGGCAGACCGCCGCCAGATTCTCCTTTGCTTTTTCCATCTCCTCGTTTTTCTCAAACCGCATATCCACCACAATCTCACACCTGGCCGGAACCGCGTTGAAGATCGTCCCGCCCTGGATGGTGCCGATGTTCATAGTGGTACCTGCGGAGAGGTCCGTCAGGTTGTGGATCTCCACTATTTTGCGGGCCATCTCCACAATGGCGCTGCGGCCCTTGGTGAAATCGTTCCCCGCGTGGGCCTCCACGCCGGTCACAGTGATGCGGCAACGGGTACCGCCCTTTCGGAAAACCGCCAGCGCGTTGCTGCGCAGGCCCGTCTCCATATTGAAGGCGCAGAGTCCGCCTGCCGCCTCCTCCATGAGAATCCCGGCGGCCCTGGAGCCCGCATGGTTGATCTCCTCGTCCCCCGCCAGCAGCAGGCGCACCGGACGCCGCAGGCCAGCCTGGACCGCTGCACGGACGGCATACAGGGCAACGACAATGCCGCCCTTCATATCCAGCACGCCGGTACCGAAGACCATGCCGTCCTGCACCCGGAACGGGTTTTGCCCGGACAGGTCCCGGTAGAGCGCCGTGTCATAGTGCCCGGAAAAGATTACGGGCCGGCCCTCCTCCTGTCCCTCCAGGTCGGCGACAATCACAGGCGAATTGCCGCAGCCCACCTCCCAGGTGCGGACCCGGTACCCCTCGTTTCTCAGCAGGCGGCAGACCCATTCCACTGCCGCCGGCATGACCTCCGGCTCCCGGCTGCAGCTGGGCAGCTCCACAAATTCCCGCAGAAGGCTCAGAATTTCCTCCTTTCGGTTTTCGACATAAGCCGATGCGGACGGCAGCTGTTGCTTTTGTATATTCACCCCTCAAACGCTCCTTTCTTTGACACTTTTTTTGGGAGATACTCACAGTATACCATGGATTTCCGGCGGGCGTATCTCGCGGTTTTTGATAACGTTATAGCAATTATGAATAATAAAAAAACGGATAATCGCCTACCATTACAGCAAAAATGTGCTATAATAATGAAATAATGGAGATGCGGCGGGAGCAGGATTGTTCAGCAGGGAAACCGTACAATACGGACCCTCTCCGGGTGCGGCGGCGTTGTCCGGCTTACCCCTTTTGATATAGATGAAATTCCGGATACGTTGGACCAATACTCATTTGCAAGGAGGCCGAACTATGGAACTTTATCAGCTGCGCTACTTCTCCTACGCTGCTAAATGCGAAAACATCTCCGAGGCATCCCGCCGCCTGATGGTCGCCCAATCGTCTGTGAGCAAGGCGATCACCGGGCTGGAGGCGGAGCTGCAGACGGACCTGTTTATCCGCAACGGCAAGCACATCCGCCTCAGCTCCAACGGCAGGCTGTTTGCCGCCAAGGTTGCGCCGATTCTCTCGGCGGTGGACGCCCTGCCGGAGACCTTTTCCTCTGAAAAGGAGAATGCGGTCCGGCTCCGCGTCCTCTCGGCCTCCGCGCTGCTCCCTGATATTCTGGCCCGGTTCCGGCAGATTGAACCCCAGACCCGTTTCCATCTTTTGCAGTCCGCCGGCAGCGAGGAGACGGATCTCACCATCTTCTCCTCTCCGGACGAGGTTGCCGATATGGGGACCGTGTTTCTGACACGGGAGGAGATCATGCTGGCAATCCCGGTCTCCTCCCCCCTCAGCCTCCACAAGGAGGCCGAACTGGAGCTGCTGGGACGAGAGCCGATTGTGATGCCCACCGAAGACCAGCTGCTGCGGGAGCAGATCGAGCGGCTGTGTACCGCCTCCGGATTTAAGCTGGAGGTGGATTTCGAGTGCGACAGTCCCTTCCTGGTCCGGATGCTGGTGCAGCGGGGGCTGGGCATTACCTTCTGGCCGGTCCAGACCTGGCGGGTCTACTCCAGCGACAGCCTGACCTTCCTGCCCTTCCGCCAGCCCCAGATTTACCGCAATGTCTATATGCGGGCAAATCCGGCCCGGCAGCCGCACCCGGCGTTGGAGCGGTTCATGCGGTACCTGGTGAGGTATTTCACCGCGATTCCGGAGGCATCCCCCTGAAAAAAGGCGATGCCCCGATCCGCAGCCGGCAGAAGGCGGCAGACCGGGGCATCTATAGCCGTTATTAGGAGAGAGGGTAAGCGTGAATGATCAGGCGGCGGGCTTATTCAAAATAATCGTTGTACGCCGCATCGTAG
The DNA here is from genome assembly GCA_022800665.1 of Oscillospiraceae bacterium. Lineage (GTDB taxonomy): Bacteria > Bacillota > Clostridia > Oscillospirales > Oscillospiraceae > Pelethomonas. The sequence continues at coordinate 30,393 of JAAWQS010000025.1, read as the reverse complement.
AGGGGGAACTTCTCAATCAGCGACCGTGCCTCCTGCTTGCAGGCATCCAGCACGGCCTGGTCATCGCTGTGACTGGCAACTTTGTCCATGATCTGGGCAATGACCTCAATATCAGGCGTATGGAAACCCCGCTGGGCAGTGGAGGTCAGACCGATGCGCACGCCGCTGGTGACGTTGGGGGAGGCGGTGTCGCCGGGAATCATGTTCTTGTTCACCGTAATGCCCACATACTCCAGCGCATCCTGGAACGCCTTGCCGGAGATTCCCTTGGGGCGCAGGTCCAGCAGGACGATGTGGTTCTCCGTGCCGCCAGAGACGACCCGGAACCCCTTCTCGGTGAGGGACTTGGCCAGATACTTGGCGTTGGTTACAACGCGGGACATGATCTCATGGAACTCCCCGCTGGCGGCATACCGGAAGGTATACGCTTTCGCGGCCATGGTCTGGAGGTGGATGGAGCTGACAGAACCGGGGAACACACCGGCATCCAGCTTCTTGGCATACTCCCCTTTGCACAGGACAAAGCCGCCGCGGGGGCCGCAGAGGGTCTTCGCCATGGAGGACGTCACAAAGTCCGCATAGGGGACCGGGGAGGGAATCACCTTCGCCGCCACAAGGCCGGAGATGTGGGCCATATCCACCATGTATTTCGCGCCGGTCTCCTTGGCAATCGCGCCGATGCGCTCATAGTCGATCAGCTGGGGATAGGCGCTGCCGCCGGCGATAATCAGCTTCGGCTGCACTGCCTTCGCCTTCGCAGCCAGCCCCTCGTAGTCGATCTGCTCCGACTCCCGGTTGAGGGCGTAGTGCTCAAAGCGGAAGAACTTGGACATGAAGTTGGCGGGACTGCCGTGGGTCAGATGGCCGCCGTCGTCCAGGCTCATGCTGAGGATGGTGTCGCCCGGCTCCATCAGGCCCAGGCGCATCATGGCGGAGTAGACGCCGTAGTTGGCGGAAGAGCCGGAGTAGGGCTGGACGTTGATATGGTCCGCGCCATAGAGGGATTTGCCGCGTTCCATCGCCAGCAGCTCCATCTTGTCGGCAATCTGGGAACCGGCCTGGAACCGCTTGCCGGGATAGCCCTCGGTGGTCTTGTTGTTGAACACGCAGCCTGCCAGCTCCAGGCACTCGATGGGGGCCGTGCTCTCGGAAGCGATCATTTCAATGTTGTATCTCTGGCGGACGTACTCCTCCCTGACAATGCCATACAGCTCAGGATCATTTTTTTTCGTAGCTTTCATAAGCCAGTTACCTCCGTATTTTGTGTGTGTGCAGAGCACATAAGCAGCGCATATCTTAATTATCCACATTTTCTGTGGGATTTCTATTCAGGATCTTGCGCTTTTTATACGGGTTTTCTGCAATCGCACACACTCCGGCACGGAGGCGGGCCGTTAAATGGGGAAGCTCAGGCGGCAGCAGGTCCCCTCTCCGGGGCGGCTGGCAATGTCGAAATGGAAGTCCTGGCCGAAGACGCCGGCCAGCTTGCGGTTGACCATGGACAGGCCGTGGGCCGCGCCGGAATACAGGGAGCTTCGCAGACGCTCCAGCGTCTGGGCGTCCATGCCGCAGCCGTTGTCCTGGACCCGTACCACGCTCCGCCCCTCCTCCAGCGCCGTTTCAATCAGAAGCTCCCGCCGGTCGTGGCCGTTGTAGCCGTGGAGCAGGGCGTTTTCCACTATGGGCTGGAGGAAGTTGTGGGGGACGAAGGTCCGCTCCGCCGCGGCACAGCGCCGCCAGGTTACTTGGAGGCCGTCCTCAAAGCGGAGGGTCTGGAGATTGATATACCGCTGCAGAAAGGCAATTTCCTCGCTCAGCGGCACGCGGGCGCCTTCCCGGCGCAGCAGGCCCCGGAGCAGCTCGGCCAGGTCGATGATCGCCCGGTAGGTGTCCATGGAGCCGTCCCGGACGGCCAGGGAAGCAATGGAGTTCAGGGTGTTGAAAAGCAGGTGGTTGCGGATCTGTATGTTCAGGGTGTGGGTCCGCAGCTGCTCCACAATGCCGGCGGCCTCCCCTGCGGGCAGGCCGGGAAGCGGAGGCCGCTGCCGTTTGCGCTCCTGGTAAAAGGCGGCGAGGTAGCTGCTGATATCCTGGAGGAAAAAGCGGGCGGCGTTGACCGTTGAGTCCGGCACATCGTAGACCTCCCCCGCCGCGGGGATATTGGGGTACTGCCGGAAAAGTCCGCCCTTGATGAAGCCGCAGGCCCGGTTGTCCAGCATCACCGGCTGCACCAGCACCGTCAGCCCGCGGGGGCAGACCACAGAGCTGCAGGCGGCGCAGTGGTCGCTGTGCAGCTCGTGGACACTGCGGCGCAGAGGACAGGCCGGTTCCTCACATCGCCGGCACAGGGGCGGCAGACCCTTGCAGTAGATGATGTCCTGACTGCCGCCGGCCAGGACCACCGGCATGTTGACATGGTCCAGGGTGTCGCGGGCGAGCTGGCCGATGCCGTCCAGGAGCGCGGCCTGGGCGAAGTCCGGGTCAAAGGAGGAGCCGTCCTGGACCGGCGCCACATCCCGGCACAGGTGGATGGGGATGGAGACAATCAGCTCCTGCATGACCTCCTCCCCCCGGTTGATGGTGGCGTGTACCACGCCGCTGTCCATCAGGAAGTGGTCGCCGGGGCCGAACTGGTATCGCTTGCCGTTGATAATGTGCTCCCCATAGCCGGTGATGGTGTAGAGGAACTGGGCCTCCGAGTGGTGGGTGTGCTCGGCCTGCCGCTTGCCGGGCAGCAGGTTGACGAACCCGATGCTGGCGGGGAATCCGCCGCCGGACGGCTCCCGCTGAATCCAGTCGATGTAGCCCCAGGAGTTCATTTGCCGGTCTTTTCCCATAATTGCCTCCCTGCCGGTTTTACCGGCTTTGTATGCGTCTGCTGTATTTTAACAATTTGTTTTTCATGATATCATATCCGCTAAAAAATGCAACCGGGTAAAAACCGGCGGAAAACAGGAGGAGGAACGAACTATGCTGTATGCAGTGATTGCGGACGACGAGCCCGCTGTGGGCAAGCTCATCCGGTATTTTTTGAAGGAGGAACAGCTCCCCATATCCATCGCCGCAGAGGTGGGCGACGGCCAGGCCGCGCTGGAGGCCATCCGGCAATACGACCCGGATCTGGTTTTCATGGACATCCAGATGCCGGTCCTGACAGGACTGGAGGTCATTGAACAGGCCAGGGCGGAACAGAGCCGGGCCAAATTCATCATTGTGACCGCCTACAGCATTTTTGAGTATGCCCAGACTGCCCTGCGCCTGGGAGCCAGCGACCTGCTGCTCAAGCCCATCAGCGGTGAAAATCTCATTGAGTCCATCAACCGGGCCGTAGGGCTGGAGTTCTCCTCCAACTGGCAGGTCAACGAGATTTTGCTCTATATTGACGGACACCTGGGGGAAAATCTGACCCTGGAGAGCATCTCCCAGAAATTCTATATCAGCGCCTACCACCTCTCCCACCTGTTCAAAAAGCACATGGGGATGTCCTGCGTGGAGTGCATCCACTGGCGGCGGATCGAGAAGGCAAAGGAGCTGATGAAGAACAGCAGCAAGAGCATCAAGGAGATTTCGGAGATGATCGGCTATCCCAATCTCAACAATTTTTATACCCGCTTCAAAAAGCGCACCGGCATGACGCCCAAAAGCTATATGATGCGGGGCAGGAAGCAGCCGGATTAACCGCGTCCCGGCGGTGCGGAGGCGTCAGATTTATCATCCGATATTGCGCATTTTTTCTCGTATTCGATGATTATGCGTTTCAGGGGAATTGGTACTATTTTACAATAACAGCTATAATTTTCCGCAGTGCAAAAACAACTGGTTGCAGCATTGTTTTTGTACTGCGGATGTTTTTGCCGGTTTCCACAAATCCTTCTTTCCAAGGGCAGGAAAAGAGCCGGTAGACAACGCTGTGGAACTGTGATAAATTTGGAGCGTAATTCGACGGTCTTTTCTGGCAAAGTTGCCGAAAGAAATGGCCGGCCTAAACAACTGAAGGAGGTAAAGAAATGAAAAGAAGGATGATTGCTCTGGTAATGGCTGTGTGTGTACTGGCTCTGTGCGCCTGCGGCAGCACGGGCGGCAGCGGTTCCTCCGGTTCCTCTGGCGACACCGTGAAAATCGGTATCTTCCAGCCCGCGTCCGGCGACAACGGCGCGCCCGGCAAACAGGAGACCCTGGGTTCCCAGTACGCCAACTATGTCACCCCCACTGTGGACATCGGCGGCAAGACATACAACGTGGAGCTGGTGATCGTGGACAACGAGAGCTCCAACGACAAGGCCGTCTCCGCCGCCTCGCAGCTGGTCTCTGCCGGCGTCAGCGTGGTCCTGGGGTCCTACGGCTCCGGCGTGTCCATTGCCGGGTCCGACACCTTCGGCAACGCCGGCATCCCCGTTATTGGCGTCAGCTGCACCAATCCCCAGGTGACGCTGGGCAACGACCACTATTTCCGCGTCTGCTTCCTGGACCCCTTCCAGGGTACCGTGCTGGCGAATCTGGCTGTGGATGAGTACAGCGCCAAAAAGGCATATATCCTGACCAAGCTGGGCGACGACTACTCCGTGGGCGTGGGCAACTACTTCAAGGAAGCCTTTGAGGGTCTGGGCGGCTCCTGCGTGGTGGAGAGCTTCCAGGAGGGCAACTCCGACTTTACTTCCTATATCACCACCGCCAAGAACGAGGGCTGCGACATCTGCCTGGCCCCCATCTCCGTGGAGGCCCTGGCGCTGTTCCTGGAGCAGGCCAACACCCAGGGTCTGGGAATGCCCGTTCTGGGCGGCGACACCCTGGACTCCAACGTGGTGGCCGGCGTAGGCAAGGGGACGGACCTGGATATCTACTGCTCCACCTTCTATGCGGTGGGCGGCGACCCTGCATTTGACGCGGGCTTCACCAAGTACATGGAGGACAATGCCACCGCAATGGCCAACAATGGCGGCAACACCACCATTGCGGCCTGTTCCGTCCTGGGCTACGACGCCTACTATGCCGCTCTTGAGGCTTTGAAGGCCGCCGGTTCCACCGCCCCCGCCGGCGTAATGGCCGCCCTGCCCTCCGTCAGCTTCGACGGCGCGACCGGACACATTGCCTTTGACGAGAACGGCGATGCTATCCGCGACGCCGCCTTTGTCAAACACCTGAATACCGCCAGCGGCGAGTATGAGATGTACGGCGAGGTCAAGGTAAAATAACAGCTCTGCGGCGGGGCGCCGCCCTGCCGCAGTATTTATCCTGCTGTTTGGCCCAGCCGGTCAAACGGCCATGGGAGGATTCATATATGCAATGGATATCCAACAACCTGCCCTATCTGCTGGCAGGTATCTCGGTAGGCGGTCAGTATGCGCTGATTGCCATCGGCTACAGCATGGTGTACGGCATTCTGCGCCTGATCAACTTTGCCCACGGCGACATCTTCATGGTGGCCGGGCTGATGATGGTCTATGCGTCCGCCTCCATGCCCTTCTACGCTTCCATCCCACTGACCCTGGCGCTGACAGTTGCGCTGGGCTTCGCCGTGGAGCGCATTGCTTATAAGCCGCTGCGCACGGCTCCCCGCATGTCCGTTATGATCTCCGCCATCGGCGTGAGTTATCTCCTGCAGAATATCGCCCTGTATGTGACCGGCGGACTTTCCAAGGAGTACCCCGCCATTCCCTGGCTGAGCGACTCCGTGGTGGTCCTGGGCGCTACCACCAAGCGGGTGACGGTGATTACCCCTGTTCTGACAATTGTTCTGATTGTACTGCTGGTCCTGCTCATCAACCACACAAAGGTGGGCATGGGAATGCGGGCCGTATCCAAGGATTTCGAGACATCGCTGCTGATGGGGATTCAGATTGACTCCGTGATCTCCGTCACCTTTATCATCGGCTCGTTCCTGGCGGCGGTAGGCTCCCTGCTGTTCTTCTCCAACTATACCGGCGTTACGCCCACCGTGGGCGCAATTCCAGGCATCAAAGCTTTTATTGCCGCTGTGTTCGGCGGCATCGGCTCGGTCCCCGGCGCTGTCATCGGCGCGTTCATCATCGGCATCTGCGAGAACATCATCAAAGCGCTCCACCTGACGACCTTCTCCGATGCGTTTACCTTTGCGCTGCTGATCGTGATCCTGATCTTCAAGCCCACCGGCCTCTTCGGTGAGAAAACCACAGACAAGGTTTAAGGAGGTGCACAGATGCTCCAACAGAAAACAAGCGGCAAGGCAAATATCATCTTTGTCATTGCCCTGCTGGCGGTAATCCTGACGCTGGAACAGGCGCTGCCCAGCTCCTCCATGCTCTTTACCGTCTTGAAAAAGAGCGCCATCTACGCCCTGGCCGCCGTGTCCATGAACCTGCTCAACGGCTTCACAGGGCTGTTCTCCCTGGGACAGGCGGGCTTTATGCTCATCGGCGCTTACGTCTATGGAATGCTGAACATTGCCGTGGCGGACCGGGCGGCTGTGTACCAGTATTTTGACGGCGGCATCATCCAGTTCTCTCTGGTGGAGGGCATCACCGCCGCGCTGGGTCCCGTGGCCGGACTGATCCTTGGGGTACTGCTGGGACTGCTCGCCGCCGGTCTGGCGGCGGCTGTGTTCGCCTGGCTGATCGGCCTGCCGGCGCTCCGGTTCCGCAGCGACTATCTGGCCATTGCCACCCTGGGCTTTGCCGAGATCATCCGCGCCGTTTTCCAGTGGGACGGCCTGGGGCCGCTCACCAACGGCTCCAATCTTCTGCGCAAGTTCACCAACTTTGACAACTTCAATATCCGCAGCGGCGGCAAGGTGGCGGTGAATCTGTCCACCACAGTGACGGTTCTCATCGCGGCGCTGTGCATTCTGTTGATTATCCTGGTGATCAACTCCACCTATGGCCGGGCCTTTAAGGCCATCCGGGATGATGAGATTGCGGCGGAGGCCATGGGCATCAATCTGGCCCGCCACAAGATGCTGTCCTTTGTCATCAGCGCATTTTTTGCCGGCATCGCCGGCGGAATGCTGGCTATGTACCAGACTACGGTGCAGGCGCTGGCCTTTAAGACGGCCATGACGTATGAAATTCTGCTGATTGTCGTCATTGGCGGCATCGGCTCCGTCACCGGTTCCTGCATCAGCGCCTTTATTTTCATCGGCGCGTCGGAGTGGTGGCTGCGCTTTTTGGACATGGAGACCTCCAACTTCATTCCGGGTCTGAACATAATGCGCCCCGGCTTCCGGAAAGTCGTGTTCTCCGTTGCCATCATGATTATCGTGCTGTTTTTCCGCAAGGGAATCATGGGGGAGAGGGAACTGAACATACAGGGGGCGGGCCGGCGGCTGAAACAGAAGCTGGGCGGAAAACCGCCTGCCGCAAAGGAGGCTGAGTGAGTATGGGGGAGAACGTCCTTCGGCTTGAAAACGTAACCATGCAGTTTGGCGGCGTGGTGGCTGTCAACAATCTCAGTATGGAGATCAACAAGGGGGAGATCGTGGCCCTCATCGGTCCCAACGGCGCCGGGAAAACCACCGCGTTCAACGTCATCACCGGCGTCTACGCGCCCACCAACGGGCAGGTCTCCTTCAACGGCAGGGCCATTGTCCGCAACCATCCCCAGGGCAAGATGAAAAAGCTGTACAAGGGCAGCGATCCGGACAAATATACGGGACACGTTCTGGAGCCGACGCCGGACAAGATCACCGGATGGGGCATGGCCCGCACCTTCCAGAACATCCGCCTCTGGTCCAGCCAGACGGTATTTGACAACGTCCTCATTGCGAAGCATCTGCGCAGGACCAGTAATCTGCTTACAGCGGCATTCCGTCTCAACAGAGCGGAGGAGGCCCGGCAGCGGGAGGAGGTCATGGAGCTGCTGAAGGTGGTCGGTCTGGACGATGTAAAGGGGGAGCTGTCCACCAGCCTGCCCTATGGCAAGCAGAGGCGGCTGGAGATTGCCCGCGCTCTGGCTACCGATCCCACGCTGCTGCTGCTGGACGAGCCAGCCGCCGGTATGAATCCCCAGGAGACCGATGAGCTGACCACATTCATCAGCGAGATTCGGGAACAGTTTCACACCACGATTCTGCTCATTGAGCACCATATGAACCTTGTCATGGATATTTCCGACAGGATCTATGTCCTCGACTTCGGCAAGCTCATCGCCCACGGCACGCCTGCGGAGATCCAGAGCAACCAGCACGTCATTGACGCATACTTGGGGGTGAGTGAAGATGCTTAAAATCGAAAACCTGCGGGTGGCCTACGGCGGCATCCAGGCTCTGTCCGGCATCAGCCTGGAGGTCCCGGACGGCAAAACCGTCACCCTGATCGGCGCCAACGGCGCGGGCAAGTCCACCACCCTGCGCACCATTTCCAGCCTGGTCAAAGCGCAGTCCGGCTCCATTACATACGGCGGTATGGAACTGCTGGGCCTGCCCAGCAATAAGATTCTGGAGGCCGGGATCGCCCAGGTTCCGGAGGGCCGCAGGGTCTTTCCAAACCTGACGGTGCTGGAAAATCTGAAGGTCGGCGCCTATCTGCGCAATGACAAGGACGGCATTGAGAAGGATGTCAAATGGGTCTATGAGCTGTTTCCCCGGCTGGAAGAGCGGCACTGGCAGCTGGCGGGGACCCTCTCCGGCGGCGAACAGCAGATGCTGGCCGTAGGGCGCGGGCTGATGTCCCGGCCCAAGATGATGATGCTGGACGAACCCTCCCTGGGCCTGGCCCCGCTGGTGGTGCAGGATATCTTTACCATCATCCAGGAGATCAACCGGCAGGGCGTGACCATCCTGCTGGTGGAGCAGAATGCAAATATGGCGTTGAAAATCGCAGACTACGCCTATGTTCTGGAGACCGGCGTGATTACCAAGTCCGGCGCCGGACTGGAGCTGCTCAACGATGAATCCATTAAGGAGGCTTACCTCGGCAAAGCCAGAAATTAGACTGCCGCCATGATCGGGGCTGGGAGGACAGCCCGAACTGAACGCTGACCGGCAGCAGCCAAGTCCGCAGATGCGGACTTGGCTTTTTTATCCGGACAGGACCTCTGCATCCCGGCCAAAGAGGGACCTGCCGTCTGCTCTGACAGCAAGTCCCTCATAATGCGCCCCATTATACCGCTCTTGGAATCGCCTTCTGACGCACTTCCGTCTCCCGGACTTCCGGTTCCTTAACCGCCGGTCTGGCGGCGGCCCGCTGCGCGGACTGCTGCTTCTGCTTGGCGTTGGCCAGCATCAGCTTCAGGCGGTTCTCCTGATTGACCCTGGTAGCTCCGGCGTCATAATCAATCGCTACAATATTGATATCCGGATTCTTGGCCTTAATGGGCTTCATCATACCCTTGCCGCAGATATGGTTGGGCAGGCACCCGAAGGGCTGGGTACAGACGATATTGCTGACCCCTTTATCCGCCAGCTCCAGCATCTCCGCCGTCAGCAGCCAGCCCTCCCCCATCTTGACCCCCATGCTGATGGTTCCCTGTACCAGCTCCATGGTGCGGGTAAAGAGGGTAGGCGGGGTAAACCGGCCATGGGCTTCCATCGCCGCGATCAGATCCCGCTCCTTATTCAGCAGGAACCGGCAGGCAATCCGATAGGCCAGCTGCGCGCTCTTCTGCATCCCGTAGAGCTTGTGGTCCAGGATATTGTTGTAGACGCAGTACAGGCAGAAGTCCAGCAGTCCGGGAATCACCACCTCCGCGCCCTCATCCACCAGAAACTGCTCCAGATTATTGTTGCCCAGGGGGGAGTATTTGACGAAAATCTCTCCCACCACGCCCACCATGACCTTCTCGGATTTCTGCATGGGAATCCCGGCGAAGCCGTCCAGGATCCGGCGGTAATTGGCCTTGACCTGCTTGTACCGCACCCCCTGTTCCGCCATCTCACGGGCCAGGCGTTCGGTCCAGCTGTCCGCCAGGGCCTGGGCGGAACCCGGCTCCAGCTCGTAGGGCTTGCACTGGTTGACCAGGCTCATCAGCAGGTCGCCGTACAGCACGCCGTACATCATCTTCTGCAGTATGGGCAGGTTGAGCTGAAAGCCGGGGTGTTTCTCCAGCCCCGCCAAACTCAGGCTGATAACCGGCACATGGCCCAGTCCCGCTTTTTCCAACGCCTTGCGCAGCAGATGGATATAGTTGGACGCCCGGCACCCGCCTCCGGTCTGGAACAGAATCAGCGCCACCCGGTCCGGGTCGTACTTCCCGCTCTGCAGGGCGTCGAGCAGCTGGCCGATGACCAGAATGGCCGGATAGCAGGTGTCGTTATGTACATACTTCAGCCCCGTCTCCGCGATCTGCGGTCCGCTGGTCTCCAGCAGCTCCACCTTGTAGCCCTGCTTTTCCATGACCTTGCCGATGAGCCTGAAGTGCATGGGCAGCATATTAGGCACCAGAATGGTGTGGGTCTCCTTCATCTCTTTGGTGAAGACGACATAGCCTTTTTCTTTGTCCGTCATCTTCCTCACACTCCTTTTTCTTCCAATGCGCCGATCAAACTCCGCAGACGGATTTTCACCGCGCCCAAATTGGTAATTTCATCTATTTTGATCTGGGTATACAGCTGGCCCGCCTCCTCCAGAATCCGGCGCACCTCGTCGGTGGTAATGGCGTCCACTCCGCAGCCGAAGCTGACCAGCTGCACCAACTGTACGTCCGGATGCGCGCAGGCGTAGCGGGCGGCCCGGTAGAGCCGGGCGTGGTAGGTCCACTGGTTGAGCACATGGACCGGCGCAGGGTCCGCCAGATGGCAGACGCTGTCCTCGCTGACCACCACAAACCCCAGGGAGGAGGCCAGCTTGTCGATGCCGTGTCCGATTTCCGGGTCAATGTGGTAGGGCCGTCCGGCCAGGATCATCACCCGCTTGCCGTGCTCCCTGGCCCAGGCCACTGCCTGCTCGCCCTGCCGCCGCACTTCCAGCATATACGTCTCATAGGCGGCAAAGGCGCGGTCCACGGCCTTGCGGACGTCTCTTTTGGGGATGCCTGGGAATACGGGGTCCAGACAGCGGGAGAGTTCCTTGGACAGCTCCTTCTTGTTATTAATATTCAGGAAGGGGTACAGGAAATGCGTCTGGTCCAGGTCGTCCATGTTGCCCCGGAGCAGCTCTGAATAGTAGGCCACCACCGGGCAGTTGTAGTGGTTGTCGCTCTCCCGCTCATCCATGTTGTAGGTCAGGCAGGGGTAGAAAATGGCGTCCACGCCCTTCTCCAGCAGCAGCTCGATATGGCCGTGCATAATTTTTGCGGGGTAGCAGGCCGTGTCGGACGGAATGGAGAACTGGCCCTTCTCGTACACACGGCGGCTGGAGAAGCCGGAAACCTCCACCCGGAAGCCCAGGGCGGTGAAAAAGGCGTGCCACAGGGGAAGCAGCTCGTACATCCCCAGAGCCAGCGGCAGGCCGATGGTCCCCCGGATGTCCGGACCGGGCGAACAGGCGGCCAGAACATCCCGTTTCCAGGCGTACAGGTTGGGCAGTTCCTCCGCGCCGGACAGCCCCAGTCCCTTTTGGCACCGGTTGCCGGAGATATATTTCTTGCTGCCGCTGCCGAAGCTGTTGACAGTGAGGCGGCAGCGGTTGGCGCAGCCCTGGCAGGCGGCGGCTTTGGCGGTGTGGACAAAGCCCTCCAGCCCCTTTTTTGTAATGATGCCGCTCTCCTGCAAATCCATGGCGTACAACGCTGCGCCGTAGGCCCCCATGAGTCCGGCAATGGCGGGCCGGATCACCTCCCTGCCCAGCTCCTGCTCAAAGGCCCGGAGGACCGCGTCGTTATAAAACGTGCCGCCCTGTACCACCACATGCTCGCCCAGCTCGCTTGCGCTTCCGGCGCGGATAACCTTATAGATTGCGTTTTTGACCACGCTGACGGACAGTCCGGCGGAGATATCCTCCACCGTAGCCCCATCCTTCTGGGACTGCTTGACGGAGGAATTCATAAACACCGTACAGCGGCTTCCCAGATTCACCGGCGCGCCGCTGTGCAGGCCCTTTTCCGCAAACTCCGCCACGCTGCAGCCCATGGACCGGGCAAAGGTTTCGATAAACGAGCCGCACCCGGAGGAACAGGCCTCGTTGAGCATGATGGAATCGATGGCGCCGTTTTTGATTTTGAAGCATTTGATATCCTGCCCGCCGATATCCAGGATAAAGTCCACCTGTGGACAGAAATATTTGGCGGCGGTATAGTGGGCAATGGTCTCCACCACGCCCCGGTCCACGCCGAAGGCGGCTTTGATCAGCTCCTCCCCGTAGCCCGTCACGGCGCTGCCGCAGATGGAGACGCGCCCGCCGCACAGCTCATAGATTTTCTCCAGCTGCTCCCGGACAATCCCCACCGGGTCGCCCCGGTTGGAGCTGTAATAGGTGTACAGCAGCTCTCTCTCCCCGCTGAGCAGCGCCATTTTTGTGGTGGTGCTGCCGCAGTCGATGCCCAGCCAGGCTTTTCCCGTGTAGTCCGCAAGCTCCCGCCGGGCAACGCCGGCGGCGGCATGGCGGGTACGGAAAGCCTGGTATTCCTCCTCCGAGGCGAACAGCGGCGGCAGGAGGTTTGCCTCAGAGCGGACGGGCGCGCTGCGCTCAATTTTATCCATGAGGCTGGCAATGGTATAGATGCCGCCGGAGCCCTCCGCGTACAACGCCGTGCCCATGGCCACGGCAAAGCGCCCGTAGGAGGGGAAGACGGCGTCCTGGTCCGAGAGCTTCAGCGTCTCCTGGAACCGGCGGCGCAGGCCCTTGCAGTAGTACAGCGGCCCGCCTAAAAACAGAACCTTGCCGGTGATGCGCCGCCCCTGGGCCAGTCCGGCGATGGTCTGGTTCACCACGGCCTGATAGATACTGGCCGCGACGTCCTCATGCTTGGCCCCTTGGTTCAGCAGCGGCTGCACGTCCGTCTTGGCGAACACGCCGCAGCGGGAGGCGATGGGGTACAGCCGGACGCTTTTAAGGCTCAGCTCATCCAGCTCGTCCGTCGTCACATTCAGAAGCATCGCCATCTGGTCGATAAAGGCTCCCGTGCCGCCGGCACAGGTGCCGTTCATGCGCTCGTCGATGCCGCCGTCAAAAAAGATGATCTTCGCGTCCTCCCCGCCCAGCTCAATGACGGCGGAGGCGTCCGGCTGCAGGCGTTTGACCACCTCTCCGGTGGCGAACACCTCCTGCACAAAGGGAACGCCCGCGCTCTGGGCCAGGCCCAGGCCCGCCGAGCCGGAAATCGCGGCGGTAAAGGGCCGGTCCCCCACCTGGGCGGCGGCTTCCTGGAGCAGTTCCAGGGTTTTCCGGCGCACCTGGGAGAAGTGACGCTGATATTGTTCAAATACGATTTTTTTGTCCTCCACGACAACGACTTTCGCCGTGGTCGAGCCGATGTCAATGCCGAGGGACAGCCTGCTGCGTTCTTTCATGCTGTTATCCTACTCCGATTCGATTAGACATACAGGCGGCCCACAGAAGCCGCCGCGCTTTTATCTGGCATTATAGCACAAAATCGCGCCGTTGTTTATGACCAATTTGTTAAAGAACTGTTAAGGATTCAACGACTTTTTATCCAATTTCCCAACAGATTCCACAAAAACAGTAGGCCCGCCGGCAGTTTTTTCCTGCCGGCGGGTCCGCCGTTCCACACTGCCGCAGATGGCAGAAGCGCGTTTAAGGCTCCACACGGGGGTTGTAGTAGCGGCCCCGGTCCTCATCCGCCGACTTCCAGCGGATAGCCTTAGCAGGACAGCGGTGCAGACAGCCCAGGCACTGTACGCACCGGGGCTTCGTCCACGACGGCCTGCCGCCAAAGAGGGAAATCGCGCCGCAGGGACAGATCTCCTGACACAGCCCGCATTTAATACACTCGTCGGTAACAAGGAACGGTTTAGTAGACCGGCCATGGGCGTAGAGCGGGTAGGCCGCGGCGGTCCGCACCGCCGGCAGCCTGCCCTGACAGCGGTTGTAATCGCCGATTCCCAGTGCGCGGATGGCCCGTGCCGCTTCGTCGATATACTCGTCCGCCAGGTCCAGCTGTTCCGCAATGACGCCGTCCTCCGCAATTTTGAACATGGGGATGTAGTTGTCCACCATGGGAATGCCGAATTGGGCGGATAGGGTGACGCCTTTGCTTCGGAGCATCTTGGCCATCTGCCCTGCGGCATCGCCGGTGCTCTCGCCGCAGGTGAGGACCACATAGGCATACTGGTCCGCATAGCCTGTGAGGCGGAGCTTATTCAGGAAAAAGGTCAGGATGCTGGGCAGGCCCTGGAAATAGGTGGGGACCACAAAGCCGATGCGGGTCTCATGGGATACGTCGTACTGGTAGCTGCGGCTGCGGATGGCGTCCCGGAGAAAGACAAGACGGTCATCCGTAGCCGCGGCGATGCGCTCAGCCGCGTATTTGCTGTTGCCTGTGGCGGAAAAATAAAAGATCATGGGTATTCCCCTCTCGAATATTGTGTGTTGACCATCATACTACGGTTGTCCGCAAATTTCCACTGCTTTACAAAAAGTTAACATTCTCGTCCCTGCGCAGGCCCCGCCGGCAGCCATGCGCCCCCCAACCCATGCCTCTCCAGGCCTTTCCGCCCGGACGCTGCGCCTCAGTCACCCCCACAGATTCTCTGGATACTGTCCGGCTTCCGTCTTCTGCCGCAGGGCCTCGACGACCGCCGGCTTGTCCTCCCGGTATGTAACGCCGAACCACTTCTCGTCGCAGGAGAGGACCCGGACCTTTGCTTTCCCGCGCTCCAGCAGGTCGGCCACCAGCAGCGGCAGGAAAAACTCCCCTTTTTCCGGATTCTCCGCCATAATCTTGTCCAGGAAGTAGGGGAAACGGGCCTCTGCCTCCTCCAAAAAGCTGTGCTGGAAACCCCAGAAGTTCATAGACACCGGCGTGGCAGCGGGCAGATGCTCCCAAGTTGCGCCGCCGTCTACGCTGAACCGGGCGTCCTGGCCGTCCTTCTCAATGCAGGTGCGCTCCACCACGTCCTGTAAGTACCCGTCTCCGTCCACCTGGCAGATGCCGCGGGCCACGCTGCCGTTCTCCGTCACGGTGTTGCCCACGCGGTAGCCAATCATCGCGTATTGATAGCAGTCCGGCTCGTCGGCGTGGGTGGAGAGGTAGTTGTAAATAATCCGGAATGCCTCCGGACCGTAGTAATCGTCCGCGTTGATAACGGCAAAGGGGCCGTCCACCACGCTCCGGGCGGCCAGGACCGCGTGGGTGGTGCCCCACGGCTTTTTCCGCCCGTTGGGGACGGCGTAGCCGGCGGGGAGGTCGTCCAGAGCCTGGAACGCATACCGAACATGCATCCCCTTGCTGATGCGGTCGCCCACAGCCTGCCGGAAATCTGCCTCCATCTCCTTCTTGATGACAAAAACAACGGTTTCAAACCCGGCCTGCCGGGCATCATAGATGGAATAGTCTATGATGCTCTGTCCATGTCCACCCACCGGGTCCATCTGCTTCAGCCCGCCATAGCGGCTGCCCATACCCGCAGCCAGAACTACCAGAACTGGTTTTTGCATAGCGCTTCCCTCCATCATTCAGTTTACGGCCCCCGGACCGCTCCGGCAGGCCGCATCTGATGATACCATACCATATTCTGGGTCAATTGTAAAGCGGGCCGTCCGGCAGCAGGGCATCCGCCGGCAGATTTTTCCGATTGACGCGCCTGGGACTGCCGGACGGCGATGGGTGACGGCAAGCCCTGGTTAGGCTTCCATGTGCCGGCCCAGAAAGGCGGCGATGGTCTGGGCGAGCTTGTACTCCGTCTCGCCGGTGACAAGGGCCTCGCCATCCTCCACAAACAGCACCAGTCCCAGCACATCGCCCTCCGCAATGATGGGCGCGGCCACGGCGGCGCAGTATTTGTCGCCGGTGTCGGTGATGAAGATCCGGCGGTCATCCCCCTCGTGCTGGTAAATCCGGCGGTCCTCCATAATCTGCTCCAGCTGCGGGCTGATCCGCTTACCCAGCAGCTCCCGCTTGCCGCCGCCGGCGACGGCGATGATGGAGTCCCGGTCCGTCACCGCGGTGATGGAGCCGCAGCTCTTGGAGAGCGTCTCGCAAAACTGCGCCGCAAAGTCGTCCAGACCGCCCATAAGGGAATACTTCTTAAAAATAACCTCCCCGTCCCGGCTGGTGTAAATCTCCAGCGGGTCGCCCTCGCGGATACGCATAGTGCGCCTGATCTCCTTGGGGATCACCACCCGGCCCAGATCGTCGATCCGGCGCACAATTCCGGTTGCTTTCATGCTTGATTCCTCCCTTGTTTTTCTTGGAAAACATGGATAGTATCCGCAGATATTGGGAAGGTATTCAGATTTTCCAGCTGGAATCCTTTGCCTGTATCCATCCCGCAGTCCGCAGCGCGCCCTCGCGCAGGCCTGTTAAATTTTTATGAAAACTGAATTTTTACCGTTGTGTTTCCGCGCATTGTGTGCTATGCTATAGTCATCAGGAATCAACCAATTATAAGGAGGAGTGATTTCATATGGTTAAACTGATTATGAGCGGCTCAGGCGAGGGGAAAACAAAACAACTGCTGGCCCTGATGGACAGCGCCGCTGAAACTGAGGTTGGATGCATGGTGTGCATCGAGCCGACCCGGAATATGAGCTTTAATCTGCGCCATCAGACCCGGCTGGTTGATGCGTCCGAATTCGCTATCGGCAACTTTGACGCCCTGCAGGGGTTCATCTGCGGTCTGTACGCAGGCAATTATGATATTTCCCACATCTTTATTGACAACCTCTCCAAGATTGCCCACAGCAAGGACCTGGAGAGAACCGGCGCGTTCCTGGATTGGCTGGACGGTTTCTGCACGCCGCTGAACATAAAGGCCACCATTACCATCAGCGCCGACCCGGAGAGCGCGACGGAAACCATGCGCAAATATCTGTAAGAGCATAGATGCATAGAGAAACGGCATGACTTGAGAGCGGTCATGCCGTTTCCTTGCCGTTACGGGGAGAGGAGGCGCAGAGCGGTGACGGTGGGCTGCATTGTAATGGCGGCGGGAAATGCCAGCCGGTTCGGAGCGGATAAGCTGGAGGCCCGGTTTCGGGGGAAAAGCCTGCTCCGGCGAGCGTTGGAGGCAGTACCCAGGGACCGGACCGGACCGGTGGCGGCGGTGGTCCGGTCCCCGGCGGCGGAACGGCTGGCGGAGGAGTTCGGCTTTCTGCCGGTGCGCAACGACCGTCCGGACCTGGGCATCAGCCGTACCATCCGCCTGGGGCTGGACGCCCTGGGGCCATGCGCCGCCGCCATGTTTCTGGTGGCGGACCAGCCGCTGCTGCGGCGGGAGACAACTGCCGCAGCGGTGGATTTTTACCGCGCCCATCCGGACCGCCTGGTGGGGGTGGCTCACGACGGCGCGCGGGGGAATCCCTGCATTTTTCCGGCCCGGTTTTTTCCCGAACTGCGGCAGCTGCAGGGCGATCAGGGCGGCGGGGCTGTGATCCGGCGGCATTTGGACGGATTGCTGCTGCTGGAGGTCCCGGCCTGGGAGCTGGCGGATGTGGACACCGTTCAGGCTCTGGAGACGCTGGAGGGATTATAGGCCCAGACCGTATATGCGGTTGGCATTCTGGAAGAATACGCGGTCCCAGTACGTCTCAGGGACGATGCGCCGTACCCATTGGATGTACTCCGCCAGATTGACAATGGGCCAGTCTGTGCCGTACAGAATTTTGTCCCAGCAGCTGATAGCGGTCAGCCACGTCCGCAGCAGGCCCGCGTAGCCTGACTGGACGCGGAAATATTCCGCAATGTCCACCCGGCCATCCAGGAAGCCGGACAGGTCGGCGGCTACATTGGGATTCTTCTCCACCACCGCTGCCGCGGCGTCAAAGAAGGGATTCCCAAAGTGGCACATCACAAAGCGGGTGCGGGGATGGTCCGCCGCCACCTCGTCCAGAGCCAGGGGGTGGCAGTATTTCAGGTGCGCTCCGGCAAAGGCGGTCAGTCCCATATGGACCGCCACCGGCTTGTCATAGCGGGCTGCCAGCTGGTAGATTGGCTCGTACAGCGGGTCGGAGAGCCAGATTTTGTTATAGCCGGGATAGAGCTTGACCCCGCAGCAGCTCTCCCGCTTCAGATGCTCCTCCACCCGCTCCGTCAGGTCCGGGGGGATGCCCTCTCCCAGCAGTCCGCTGTCCAGGCCCGCGCAGTAGTGGAAGAGATCCGCCGGGTAGTTGTGGACGGCGGTATCCAAACTGTGGTTGCCCATGACAACGCCGTGGACCATGTTCAGCTGGCCGTAGACCTGGCGGAGATGGGCGATGTCGTTGTGGTGGCCTACCTTCTGCGCCATTTCTTCGGCAGACGGGCTGGCGAAGATGTGCAGGTGGGCGTCGATGATTTTCATGCGGGCAGTCTCCTTTCCGGCTGGGAAGTCCGGCTTCCCGCCTCCTCCGCAAACGGTCCCTCCAGGGCAAAGGCGTGATTGACCGGTCCTGAACCGCTCCCCAGGTCCAGCATAGCCGCCAGTGCGCCGGAGAGATAGTCCTTCGCCCGCCGGACGGCATCCTCCAGTGCAAATCCCTTTGCCAGATTTGCGGCAATGGCGGAGGAGAGGGTGCAGCCGGTTCCGTGGGTATTGGGGTTGTCGATTCTGCGGCCCATGAGCCAGAGGGCCGCGCCGTTCTGATAGAGAAAATCGTTGGCGTCATGGATGCGATGCCCGCCCTTGAGCAGAACCGCGCAGCCATAGGTATCGCCGATACGCTTGGCTGCGCTTTCGATTTCCTCCCTGCTGCGGATGGACATGCCGGCCAAAATTTCCGCCTCCGGGATATTCGGCGTGACCAGGTCCGCCAGGGGAAACAGGCGGGTTTTCAAGACATCCACCGCCTGTTCGGAGATGAGCCGGTCTCCGCTGGTCGTCACCATCACCGGATCGGCCACGATGTTCCGGGCGTGGTAGAATTGCAGCCGTTCCGCAATTGCTTCTATCAGGCCGCAGGAGGACGCCATGCCGATTTTCACCGCGTCAGGCGGGATGTCCTCAAACACCGCGTCCATCTGCTGGCCCAGAAATTCAGGGGTCAGCTCCACAATGGCCCGTACGCCGGTGGTATTCTGTGCGACCAGAGCGGTGATGACGCTCATGGCAAAAACGCCGTTCATGGTCATGGTTTTCAGATCGGCTTGAATCCCGGCCCCTCCGCTGGGGTCCGTCCCGGCGATTGATAGCGCTGTTCTCATTGTATGATCCTCCTGCCCTTTTGAAACATGGTTATTATAACTGGGAGGCGAAATCCCAAAAGGATTTCCAGTCGGTAAAATCTGTGATGTAGAGGTCCGCGGCGGCCCGCAGCTCCGCCTGACGCTTCTCATATGCGTCATAGACGGCGGCGGTGACGAAATTGTCCCGCTTGGCGGTTCTGGCGGCGTAGAGGGCGTCTTCAAAGACAATGGTTTTCGCCCTGCCGGTCTGGAGATGCTCCAAAGCTGTGCGGTAGATGACCGGCTCATCCTTGCCGTGGCCCACGGAGAAGCAGGTGAAGATGTCGGAGAAATACGCCAGTACGCCGCACCGCTCCAGAGCGGCTTCCACCAGCGGACGGCCGGTTGCGGTGGCGATGCACATTTTTACGCCCTTTTCCCGCAGCTGCCGGAGGAAACCGGCAACACCCGGCTTCAGTCCGGCTCTTTCCCGGTAAAACTGTCCGATCCGGTCGTTGACACCGGCGATAATTTCGTCTGTGGAGAGCGTCACGCCGTACTCGGACTGGTAGTAACAGGCCGCCTGGTACAGACTCATGGACTTGAACGTCTCGTTCAGATTCTCGCGGGGTTCGTACCCCAGGAAGCGCAGGTAGTCCGCCCCGATATTGGCCCACACCGACATGGAGTCCAGCAGCGTGCCGTCCACGTCAAAAATTGCCCCCTGCATCATATTCCCACAACCTCCTCTGCCAATCTGCGCAGTACGCTGCACGCCTCCAGCCGCTTACTGGAGGGCAATCAAAGACGGAAGCCGCCGGATATGGGCAGCTTCCGCTGAAATACTTGTATGCGTCATAAAGCATCCCTACGTTGGCATTATCCAAATCAGGTTCACCGGTCGAAGGCAGCGCCTTCCTCTCAGCCTGTCCAACAAGCTCCCGTTTGTCTATTTGATTGTCTTGGGCCTATTATACACCCTTTTTCAAAAAAAGCAAGGATAATCTCCCCCATAAAATTCCTGCTATTTCCGTGGAGCCGCGGCCACAATCCTCAATTTTACCCGGTACAAAATTCAGCCGGCAGCGCCCCCGCCCTGGTCCGTCGAAAAAATTTCTTCTTTTTCAACCGTTTTTCAGAAAAATTCTTCTTCCAATTCCATATAAAATATGGTAAAATTCAGATGATAGGAGAACCGGCGTCTCCGATTCTCCAAAACAGGAAGAAGGCGGATAAAGGTGATCATAGGCATTGACCTGGGGACGACTAACAGCTTGGCGGCAATCTGGCGTGACGGCAGGCCGCAGCTGATCCCCAACAGCCTGGGCGAATACCTCACGCCCAGCGTAGTCAGCCTGGACGACGACGGTACAGTGCTGGTAGGCCGCGCCGCCCAGGAACGGCTGATCTCCCATCCCCAGCGCACCGCCTCCTGCTTCAAGCGGGAGATCGGCACGGATAAAACCTACACCCTGGGCGGCAGGACCTTCACGCCGGAGGAGCTGTCGGCGCTGGTGCTGCGGCAGCTGCGGGAGGACGCCGAGGCGTGGCTGGGCGAGCCGGTGACGGAGGCCGTGGTCAGCGTACCGGCCTACTTTGCCCAGGCCCAGCGGGCGGCCACCAAGCGGGCGGGCGCGCTGGCGGGCCTGCTGGTGGAGCGGCTGGTGAACGAGCCGTCTGCGGCGGCGGTGTCGGCCCGCATCGGGGAGGGCGGCGTGGATAAGCTGTGCCTGGTGTTCGACTTCGGCGGCGGGACGCTGGACGTGAGCCTGGTGGAGCGTTTTGAAAATGTGGTGAGCGTCACCGCCGTCAGCGGCGACAACCGGCTGGGAGGCCGGGACTTTGATATGGCGATTGTCCGGGGCTTCTGCGACGACTGCGGGCTGGATTACGAGGCGCTGAACCAGCAGCAGCGGGAGATGCTGCTGCGGCAGGCGGAGAGCTGCAAGATTGCTCTGACTGCCCAGCGTTCGGTGCTGATGGTGTACACCGACAGCGAGGGCGGCTACCATGCGCTGCCCCTGACCAACGAATGGCTGATCCGCAAGAGCAGTCCTCTCTTCAAGCGGCTGACCACCCCCATCCGCAAGGTGCTGGTGGACAGCGGCACCCCGGCCTTTGCCGTGGATGAGCTGGTGATGGTGGGCGGGTCCAGCCGTATGCCCGCCGTGCGGGGGTATATCGCCAAATCCCTGGGCCGGGAGATCAGCGACGGCTCCCAGGCGGATACCGCCGTAGCCCTGGGCGCGGGCATCTGCGCGGGGATGAAGGCCCGCGCAGAGGGCCTGCGGGAGCTGGTGCTCACGGATGTGTGTCCCTTTACCCTGGGCATCAGCATCTGCAACCACAACGTCCCCAGCCAGCCGGTGATGTCCCCCATCATTGAGCGCAACAGCGTACTGCCCACCAGCAAGATGGGGGTGTACTGCACGGTGCGGGATAACCAGACGGTGCTGGATGTGGACGTCTACCAGGGGGAAAACCGGTACTGCAAGGATAACATGCTCCTGGGCTCCCTGAAGATCAGCGTCCCCCCCGCCCCCAAGGGGCAGCAGTCCATTCAGGTGCGGTTTACATACGACATCAACGGTATCCTGGAGGTGGAGGTGCTCTCCGAGGGGGATAAAACCTCCCGGCTGCTGCTGAAGAACGACGGCGTCAGCGACAGCGAGGCACAGCGGCGGATCGAGGAACTGGCGGGCCTGAAGCTCCACCCCAGGGATCAGGAGCGCACCCGCGCCATCTCCGCCAGGGGCGAGCGGCTGTACGCGGTGACGGTAGGGGATCTCCGGCGGCGGATCGGGGAGATGCTGGAGTGGTTCGGCCGGCAGATTGAGAGCCAGGAACCGATGCGCGTGGCCAAAGCCGCCCGGCGGATTACGGATTTCTTTGACCAGGTGGAGGCGTTTACCGGTGAGATCGACGTCTCCGACCCGGACGACTGGGAGAGCCTATGAGCTGGCCGTGGAGCGAGCTGGGCCTGGAGGGACCCAGCGGTTCCGGCGAAGTCAAACGGGCCTATGCCCAGCGGGTGAAGACCGTCCACCCGGAGGAGGACCCGGAGGGATTCCAGCAGCTGTACGCCGCCTATCAGACTGCCCGCCGGATCGCCCGCGCCGCAGAGCAGGACGCCCGCCTGCTGATGGAGGAGGCGGCGTCGGAGGAGCGGCGTTATGATTACAATACACTCTTTGGAGAGGACCCTGCCCAGCCACCGGAACCGGAGCGGAGCGGGGAATTTGATTACGACGCGCTTTTAGCGGAGGAAGGCGCCTCCCGTCCCCCTCCGGAGTCCCTGCCGCCGGAGACCGAAGGGATTGACTACAGCAGAATCCTGAGCGGAAGCGGCGGGGAACCCCTTGGTCTCCACCCCTGGCAGTCTGCCGGGCCGGAGGTCTGGGATTATGAGAAGCTCTTGGCCGAGGGGGACGAAGAACGCCGTCAGGCCCGTCTGCAGGAGGACCGGGAGCACAGGGACGGCTCCGCCCCCCGGAAGCCCGTGCAGACCCGCCGGACGCCCTGGCAAAAGCGGGTATTCCGCGAGGAGCGTGCGCCGCTGCTGCTGCTTTGGATTCTGATGACGGCGCTCTTTTTCAATTATTTCTTTTTCCTCAAGCCCCATGAGAAGGCGGGGCCTGTGCCGGGTACCATCAGCATTGACCAGCCGGCCAACCGGCAGGAGGCGGAAATCCCGTCTGCCAGCGACAGCCCCGTATCCGAGGAGCAGCATGGTCTGGACGCGGTCCGGGACTTGGCCGTCTCCCTGGCGGCGCAGGACTACCCCAGTCTGTACGCAATTACCAATGTGGGGCTGTCGGAGCACGGGGAGGAGCCCTGCTACTGGGCGCAGTGTACCGGTCAGAACAGCGGCGGGGAGACGCTGGTGATGAACTATTTCCTGACGCTGGACGGCGCCCAGGTCTACTGCGTATCAGAGGCGGACCGCGCGGAAGCCCTTCTTATGGAGCTGACAGGGGCCGCGGCGGCAGGGGGAAAGACGGTGTCCGTATACCGCTGCAAAAAAGCGGAACCGTGATTGCAGACAATACGAAAGCGAGATACAACATGATCTGTACACTCTGTCCCCGCCGGTGCGGGGCCGTCCGCACAGAGACGGCGGGAGAAGGCTTCTGCGGTATGCCTGCGCTCCCGGTGGCAGCCCGCGCGGGCCTGCACTTCTGGGAGGAGCCCTGCATCAGCGGTACGAACGGAAGCGGCGCGGTATTCTTTTCCGGCTGCGCGCTGGGATGCGTGTTCTGCCAGAATGGGAAAATCAGCCGGGGCCGGTGGGGGAAAACAGTCACGTCCGCCCGGCTGCGGGAAATTTTCGAGGACCTGACCGCCCAAGGCGCACACAATATCAATCTGGTCAGCCCCACGCTCTATGCGCCCGCTATCCGGGCCGCGCTGGACCCGCCGCTGCCGGTACCCGTGGTGTGGAACACCGGCGGGTACGAGCGGGTGGAGACACTGCGGAGTTTGGAGGGCCGGGTGCAGGTGTGGCTGCCGGATCTGAAGTATGCGGACGCTGCTCTGGCGGCGCGGTACAGCGGCGCGGCGGACTATTTCGAGTATGCCGCCGCCGCAATCCGCGAGATGTACCGGCAGACTGGGGATTTCGTGCTGGAGGACGGCCTGCTGAAACGGGGCGTGATGATCCGGCACCTGTTGCTGCCAGGGGCGTTGGACAACGCAAAAGCCGTCATGGACTGGGTGGCCCGGACATTCCGGCCGGGACAGGCGCTCTTCTCCCTGATGGCGCAGTACACCCCCCAGCCGGGGGCCGGGGGGCTGCTGGCGCGGCGCGTGACCGGCGGGGAGTACCGGGCTGCGGCGGCATATATGGAGAATGTGGGGATTGTGGACGGATATTGTCAGGATGTCTCGTCCGCCCAGGCGGAGTTTACGCCGGAGTTTGATGGGGGCGGCATTTGAGGGGGAGAAAAGCCGGTTGGGGAAGCGCGGCGTCTCTTGCTCACAGCGTCAGCAGACCGGCGTCGGCCATTTTCTGCACCGACAGCAGAATTCCGAACTTGGCGTGCTGCCAGGTCAGCCCCCCCTGGAAATACACCGCATAGGGCGGTCTGACCGGCCCGTCCGCGCTCAGCTCGATGCTGCTGCCCTGCACGAACGCCCCCGCCGCCATAATTACCTGGCTGTCGTAGCCCGGCATGTCCCCAGGGATGGGGGCGGCAAAGCTGTCCACCGGGGCGGCGGACTGGATGCCCTTGCAGAAAGCCAGCATAGCCGCTTCGCTGCCCAGCTCCACCGCCTGGATAATATCATTGCGCGGCTCCACGCTGTTGGGAACGCACCGGAAACCGAAGCTCTCATACAGACTTGCCGCAAAAATCGCGCCCTTCAAGGCCCCTGCCGTCACGGTGGGGGCCATAAAAAATCCCTGGTACAGCGCAGGGAGCAGACCCAGATTCGCGCCGACCTCCTGTCCCAGCCCAGGGGCGGAGAGCCGGTAGGCACAGCGGTCCACGCAAGACCGGACGCCGCAGATATAGCCGCCAATGGGGGCCAGACCGCCGCCGGGATTCTTAATGAGGCTGCCCACCACCATGTCTGCGCCTGCGTCCGACGGCTCCACTGTGTCCACAAATTCGCCGTAGCAGTTGTCCACCATGCAGATGACGTCCGGCTTCACCGATTTGCAGAAGGCGATCAGCTCCCCGATCTGGGCCACGGAGAAGGAGGGCCGGGTAGCGTAGCCCTTGCTGCGCTGAATCGTCACCAGCCTGGTTCTTTCGTTGATAGCGGCGCGGATGGCGTCATAGTCGAAACTGCCGTCGGGCTTCAGGTCCGCCTGCCGGTAGGAAACGCCATATTCCGCCAGGGAGCAGGGGGAGGGGCGGAGGCCAATGACCTCCTGTAATGTGTCGTAGGGCAGACCCACCGGGGAGAGCGCCTCGTCGCCGGGCAGGAGGTTCGCGCTGAGGGCAACGGCCAGCGCGTGGGTTCCGCAGGTGATCTGGGGGCGGACCAGAGCAGCCTCGGTGTGGAAGACGTCTGCGTAAACCTGTTCCAGACGGTCCCGGCCCTCGTCGTTGTAGCCGTAGCCGGTGGTGGCGGCAAAGTGGTTGGCTCCGATACGGCTGCGCTGCATGGCGGCCAGAACCTTGGCCTGGTTGTACTCTGCGCGGCGGTCAATGGACTTAAAGCGTTCCTCCAGCTGCTCCAGGATCTGCTCCCCACGCCGGTACACGGCGCCGCTGAGTCCCATTTCTTCATATAATTGCAGTAATTCCATCTCTATATTCCTTTTTTAGTGATTTTAGATGTCCAGTTCCCCCAGAATATCCCGGTTGACCTGGTTGCTGGCCCAGCAGCTGCACCGGCGGTCCAGAGACAGAGGCGCACCGTCCAGCGTGCTGACGACGCCGCCTGCCTCGGTGACAAGCAGACTGCCCGCCGCGTAGTCCCACGGACAGAGGCTGTATTCAAAGAACAGCTCCGTCCGGCCACAGGCCACATTGCACAGGTCCAACGCCGCCGCGCCCATGCGGCGGAAATCGCAGCTGCGCTCAAAAAGCTGCTGGGTCAGGCGCATGGTGGGCTCCAGATACTGCCGCTGGTAGATGGCGGTCCCCATGCCGAATACGCCTTGGGCCAGCGGACGGCTGCTAACATGGATGGGCGCGCCGTTGAGAAACGCGCCGCCGCCCCGCCGGGCGGAGAACAGCTCTCCTTTATAGGGGTCCAGAACAACGCCGTATTCCACAACGCCGTCCTTCGCCAGACCCACGGAAACAGCGCTCTGGCGCAGACCGCGGACAAAGTTAGTCGTGCCGTCGATGGGATCGACAATAAAGGCCCAGCCGGTATTGGGTCCGGCGTTTTCCCGCTCCTCCTCGCCGTAGAAGATGGAGCCGGGAAGCAGCGGCGGAAGGCGTTCTTTCAGAAAGCTTTCCACGGCCAGGTCGTATTCCGTGACCAGGTCCGCAGCAGACGATTTTTCATGGGTCCGGGCGGCAATGTCGTGGGCGGAGAGGACAATCCCGCCGGCCTCTTTTACAATTGCAATGATTTGATCCAACATGGGGCGTTCCTTCTTTCCTATATATATCATGGCATGACAAACAGCGTCCCTCACTTTACCACATTCATAGATTATTTACAAGTCCCTACTTGACAAAGAGGCAGAATTATAGTATAGTCTCGTTGTAAGGACTCAATCCCAATTAGGAGCGATAGTAATGGAGGAAAGAAATACCCTGCAAAAAGAAATTATCCTCCGGACCCTCTGCCAAATGAGGGAACACCCTACCGCCGCGATGGTATATGAGGCGGTCCACCAGAACCACCCTACCATCAGCCGCTCTACCGTATACCGGGTGCTGGCCAAAATGGCCAGGGAGGGAAAAAT
The DNA here is from genome assembly GCA_022800665.1 of Oscillospiraceae bacterium. Classification (GTDB taxonomy): domain Bacteria; phylum Bacillota; class Clostridia; order Oscillospirales; family Oscillospiraceae; genus Pelethomonas. The sequence goes on along the minus strand of JAAWQS010000025.1, from coordinate 3,914 downwards.
CCTGCGTCTGGAGATGGCCGCCTGCGACAGCCGCTACGACGGTCAGACCGCGCCCCATCACCACGCCCGCTGCCGCCGGTGCGGCGCGGTGGCCGATATCCCGGCTGTGGAAATCGCCCCGCCGTCCTCTACCGCAGGCTATCTGCTGGAGGACTGCAGCGTCGTCTACCGGGGCCTGTGTCCTGCCTGCCAGACGGCGGAATTATCTGATAGCAACGCCCTGACCGGGTGTCTATAATGCAAGTATAATAAATTTTGTTGTGTAAAGGAGATTTACAAGTATGAAGAAGTGGGTTTGCTCTGTCTGCGGTTACGTCCATGAGGGAGATACTCCCCCCGATGTCTGCCCCACCTGCAAGGCTCCCGGCTCTAAGTTTTCCGAGATGAAGGGCGATGTCAAGCTGGCCGCCGAGCATGAGTTCGGCGTGTACGGCGCCACCGTGAAGAACAACACCGATATCAGCGCAGAGGATAAGAAGTATATCTTCGAGCAGCTGATGGCTAATTTCAACGGCGAGTGCGCCGAGGTCGGTATGTACCTGTGCATGGCCCGCATTGCCCACCGGGAGGGCTATCCTGAGATCGGTCTGTACTGGGAGAAGGCCGCCTTTGAAGAGGCCGAGCACGCCGCCAAGTTTGCCGAGATCCTGGGCAAAGACCTGGAGGCCAACATGGGCGACACCAAGCAGAATCTGTCCTGGCGCGTGGACTGCGAGTTCGGCGCTACCCAGGGCAAGTTCGATCTGGCCGCCTGCGCCAAGAAAAACGGCCTGGACGCTATCCATGACACCGTCCACGAGATGGCCAAGGATGAGGCCCGCCACGGCAAGGCGCTCAAGGGCCTGCTGGAGCGTTACTTCAAATAATTTATTCTAAAAATAAAAGCGGAGGGATTGTATCATGAAAATCCGTATCAACAAAGATATTGTTGAGATTACCCCGGAGCACGCCGCCGAGGCGGCGGAGCTGGAGGCCCTCTGGGTCAAGATGGGCAACTGCGTAGGCGGCAACAAGCGTCTGGAGCCGCTGGGTGTGTACGTTCCCAGCGAGAACAAGACCGCTACCTTCCGCATCGACGGTCTGACTAAGGAAGAGGCCGACAAGGTGCCGGAAATCCGCGCCCCCTATGACACCGACGTCTATTGCGTTACCTGCAATAAGACCCAGCATGTCAAGGCCGGTGAGCCGATCCCCTTCTGCTGCGGAAAGCTGATGGAGATCCTGGACTGAGGAAAACTGCAGCGCCTGAAAGAGGGGACGGGTTCAGCCCGTCCCCTCAAATATTGTACGGGCGGACCCGCTCTGAGCATGGTCCGCCCGATTAATTGTGCATTCCTACAGTTTTATCCTTTCCACTGTTCCACCTGCGAAAAGAAGCGTGAAATATTTACAGAAATGTGCTATAGTAAAGAAGACAGAGGGGGCTGTGCGGATGCAAACGAACGACTATATTTCTCAGGAGCTTTTGGACAAGTTCGAATTTTATAACTATAATCACGCTCTGGAAATCCTTACGCAAGCCTTTTCGGAGGAATGGGGAGAGGTTACAGAGATGGACATAATATAGATTTTCTGAAAAACAGAGTTGCTTTTGACCTGGAATGGAACAGCAAGGATCAAACCTTTGACCGAGATCTTTTGGCTATGCGCACCTACTATGACTGCGGCCTTGTCAGCGTTGGCATTATTATTACCCGTGCCGAAGAACTGAACGAAATATTCAAAACCGTGTATGACTACGATGGCAGAACCCGCGAGTGGAAGCCTATTATACGGAAATACGGGGCAAGCACCACTTGGATGGGAAAACTGCGCTACCGGCTGGATTCCCGCAGAAATGGCGGATGTCCCATTTTGGCAGTGGGCATAAAGAAGCGATGCGTCACAGATTGGAAAGAGGGATATATAGATGTACACAACCCAGACAGCCCAGATCACGGCGGATGATTTGCTGCGCTTCTGCGGCAATCAAAAATTTGCCACAGTATATGCGGATCCTCCCTGGAGATTCCAGAACAGAACCGGGAAGGTTGCGCCGGAGCATAAGCGGCTGAACCGTTATGAAACCATGGAGCTTGAGGAAATCAAGGCCCTGCCCGTCTCCCAGATATCCGCCGCAAAAAGCCACCTGTATCTTTGGGTACCCAATGCGCTCCTGCCCGATGGTTTGGCGGTTATGCAAGCTTGGGGGTTTGCGTATAAAGGGAATATTGTTTGGGAAAAAATCCGCAAGGATGGCGCGCCTGACGGACGGGGCGTTGGCTTCTATTTCCGCAATGTGACGGAAATCCTGCTTTTTGGCATCCGGGGGAACCATAACCGAACCCTTCCCCCTGCAAGGTCACAGGTCAATTTGATTCGCGCACAGAAGCGGGAGCACTCGCGGAAACCGGATGAAATTATTCCGATTATCGAGAGCTGCTCTCCGGGTCCCTTCATTGAGCTGTTTGCACGCGGAGAACGCGACGGCTGGGCGATGTGGGGCAATCAGGCGACAGGCGACTATGAACCGACATGGAGCACCTATAAAAACCACACGCAGAAAAGTATCGAACGATTATAGAAGGCAGGGCGGACATCCACCCTGCCTTCTGTCTTATTATTTCTCTGAGAATCCCACGATTCCAAACGCGCTGGGACCGCCGTGGGTAGTAATCACATCGCCGGTCTTCATCCACGTCACTTTCTGGAAGCCGCAATTTTTCGCGGCCTTCTCCACTGCCGCTTTTACCTCGTCCGGGAAGCCCGGCCCCCAGATAAGCCACAGCTCGTCCCGTTCCAGGGCGTTGGACTCGGCGTACCTGGACACCAGGCGGGGGGCCAGGACCGACATCTTGCCACGCGGCTTCTTGGTCGCGGTCAGGTATCCGTCTAAAAGCTCGATGAGGGGATGGATACCAAGCAGCCGTCCGCACAGCGCGGCAGCGTTGCTCACCCGGCCTCCGGCCCGCAGATACTCCATATCATTGGGGATAAACGCCATTCTGGTCCGGCGGATGAGGGCGTTGGCCGCAGCCACAGCCTCCTCCATACCCCACTGGGGATACTGCTCCAGCAGCTGGGCCATCTTCAGCACGATCACGCCCTGTCCGGCGGAAACGAACTTGGTGTCGATACTGGTGACGTAATCCCGGCCCTCCGCCGCAATCTGCGCGCTCTGATAGGAGCAGGTGGTAACGGAGGAATAGGCCAGATATAAAATCTGCGCATCCGGCTGACTGGCGTGGATATCGTCAAAGACCCGGATAAAATCCTCCGGCACGCTGCCGCTGGTCTTGGGCAGGACGCCGGTCCGTTCGTAGTAGGCGCAGATTTCCTCTGGTGGGAAAGTGCCGTCGTCACGGGTTTCGCTGCCGAAGGAGACGTGCATAGGGACAATCCGGATGCCATAACGCTGGGCCAGCTCCGGCGGGATGTCGGCGCCGGTCTCGGCGACAAGAATAATGCTACTCATAGACAATCCATCCTTTTCAGTATATCCGGACTTGCATCCGGTAACGCGGCCTGCGGCCAGACCGCGGCAGAGTCATAGACATTATAGCACAGGCTAACCGTTAAAATGTTGACAAATTGTGTACAAAAGCGGATTGCTGAAATTTTCTGCCTGAGCGGAAGTACGGTCTGACCCGATCGAGAAGGAGGGTACCGGCGAAAAACCGGTACCCTCCCTTTTAGCCTGTATTCATGTAGCAGCTGACGCAGCCATTCCGCCGCTCTCCAATTCTTTGTCCTGCGCCGGCCCGGATATGTACATTTCCTCACATTCCCGCTGGGCCTGGATGAGAGCCTGTCTGACGTTCTCCAAAGCATTGATTGCATCCTCGGTGGCATTGAACATCGTCAGATACATTTTCTTGTAGTCTACCATACCTCTCCTTCCCTACAGCTTCTGCCATATGGACACAAAATCTCGC
>JAAWQS010000184.1 GCA_022800665.1 Oscillospiraceae bacterium | reverse complement strand
TGGCCATACTATTCACCTCACCCTTTTTGTTTAGGGTAACACAAAACTATGTGGTTGGATAGTATATTCTTCTATAAATCATCGAGACAATACACTAGTTCGTCTGTGCTATTAGAGGCGGAATTGGTTTTGCTCTGTTGGAAAAAGCTCTGCTCCACCTTCTGGGCCAACAGCCGCCGATCCTCGGTATCAGCGTGGGCGTAGAGGTCTGTGACCATCCGGGCCTGTGCGTGGCCTGTATCGCCCTGGACGGCCTTGATGTTGCCTCCGCTGACTTGGAGCTTGACGGAAGTGCTGTTGTGCCGGAGGCTGTGAAATACCACCGGAGGAAGGTTGTGCGTATGGATAAGGCTACGCAGCTTCTCCGCGATTTGCCGCTCCTCATAGGGCCGTCCATCTTCGTGAGCGAGAACAAGGTTGAAGTCCTGGTAGGCTTCGCCCAGAAGGGCCTTTTCCTGCTCCTGGCGGGCAATCCTCTCCGCGAGGGCATCCCTCTTGGGCAGAAAGACCTTCCTGACGCTGCTGGCGGTCTTAGGCTCCTTGAGGACAAGGGAGGTCGAGGAGGCGGTCTGTTTCCGCTCTGGGAAAACGAACCGCACGTCAGAACGCCCGCGACGTTGCAGATCGGCGAGGCTGGTCTTGTCGCACCGCTTGAGTTCCTTATTCACCAGGACGCAGGCGGTTCCATCTGCGGTGCTGCTCTCTGAAATATCCACACAGTCCCATGTTAAGCCGAGGATCTCGCCGATACGCATGGAACAGCCGAGGGCCAGCAGCATTGCCAGAAGGAGAATAGGATCATCACAGAGGCTTAGGGCGCGTTGGGCTTCCTCCGTTGTCCACACAGTACGGGATGGATACGGTATTTAGGCAGCTCTACATTCAAGACCGGATTTGCGTCGATGTAGCCCCAGGTGACGGCTTGATTGAGCGCACTCCGCAGCAGGGTATGTATCCGCTCGATCACCTTTGGGGAAATTGTCTTGCCGGTGTCTTTCTTCACCTTGGTCACAACCGCAGGCTTGTTTTGCAGCTCGTTATAATACTTATCCAGGTCGTGGGCCGTCAGGTCGCAGAGAAACATATCGCCGATATAGGGCTTGATATAATCCTCAATGCGGTGGCGGCTACAGGAGAGGTAGGAATCCCCCCAGTGGTTCAGGCCGTAGAGCTGCACGTATTCATCCATCAGCTCACTAATGGTGATAAACTTCTTTGAAGCCCCTGTGTCTTTGCCGATGGTCCTACGAGGGGGCCGGAGTTCGCCGATGGACTTTTCATACTCTATTTCAGCGATACGGAGCTTTGCGGCCTCGTAGCTGGGGAAACGTTCATAGATTGGCCTTGAAAAGCCGGGACAGCGGTAGGATATTTCCCACTGTTTTCCTTTTTGTCGGGGGGTCATATTGTGTACTCCTTTATGATTGAGATTTCCAGGAGCTTGTTACCTCCATAAGCGCCTGGTCGGAGTACCCATTCGTGTCAACGCTATTATAGCATGGGCGGCTGCATTGCGCAACCGCCCATATTGCTATATCGGAAACTATTGGGCAGGCTCCAGGAGTTGCAGAAGCGCATTACGGGGGATACGGATGCTGTGGCCGATACGGATGGAGTAGATGCCGCCGCTCTTGACGAGGCTGTAGGTGGCGTTGCGGCCAACGCGGAGGAGGGAAGCGACTTCTTCAACGGTCAGAAGGGCGGGGAGCGAATTGTAATCAGCGGGATTCATAGCGTCCTCCTTAATAGTCTGAATTGTACTCGTCATCCAGGTAGCAATCCCAGAAGGAGGAGTCGTCCCAGGCAGGGCCGTCATCATCGTCATCTTCCCAATCAGGATCATCTTCTGCGGCGGCTGAAACCTTCTGCCTGTCATCGAACAGGTAGCCCCGGAACAGAACGCCGTCCTGATTGAGAAAGAGGCCCTGGCTATCCTTGGGAATACGGTCTGTGGCATCGGTCTTGTCCAGGATGATTTGAGAGAGAACGTTGTCGGCCTTGCCGCAGATACGCCCATCCAGGTTGTTCTTGATCTGCCCAGGGACAACCATAGCGTCAGGCCGCTGGGTGGAAACAATCAGGTGGATACCGAATGCCCGGCCTAAACGGGCGATGGTGGCAAGATTGCTGACGATTGCAGCGGCCTCCTCTTTGCGGGGTTTATCCATGCCGGTCGTATCCGTCAACTCTGTGATCTCGTCAATCACCAGGAGAATACGGTGGAGCCTGCCATCTGGACGGCGGCTATTGAAGTCCTCCAAACTGGAGCAGGGAACACCCTCGCGGTTGCTGACCTGATGATACATGTCCTTCCGACGGTTCAACTCTTTAATAATCTGGCTGGTCACCGCCAGTGTGTCTCCGGCAGTGGTAGTGAAGGAGCAGTCCTGGTTCTGCCAGCGAGACGGATAATCCAGACCAACCTTCAAATCGGTGATATAGACATCTGCTGCCGGTTTCCCATCGCTGCCAACCATAAGAACAAACTGGGAAATAATGGATTTGGCCAGCGTAGTCTTGCCGCTGCCGGTGCTGCCGCCAACAAGGAGGTGGGGAACCTTATCCGGGTCCCAGATAACCGGGCCGTCCAAAGAGGCGCCCAGCAAGATTTTCGGCGGCTTTGGCGGTTGGCCCTGGGGCAGATAGGCCACCTCCGGGAGCTTCGCGTTACCAGGAGCCAGATGGAGGCGGATACTTTGATTCCCGTCTCCCGGCTCAATCTTGGAAATACGTTTCCCCAAGGCGCTTTCCAAAGGTTCCAGATTATCTTGTACCTGGGAGATAGTGATCCCCTGAGTATATAAATCCACGATGGTCCTGCCGTCCTTTTCCTGGCAGCTGGTGGTCAATGGGGGTTCTCCGGCGGAATTGGTTACTCCGGCGCGGCGGAAAGCGTATGCAAGCTGAATAATACCCTTTGGAAGTGCAGAGACGGTCACGCCTGTCACAAACAGGACGATGGAGCCACGCACCACCAGCGTACAGACCAGCGGCTGCATCAGGTGTTCGAGGATGCCGTCTGTGGGGCCTGCCGCATGGAGCAGCAGGAGCAGAGCGGCTACCCAGTACAGAGTTGCCAAGGCGGCTTTTGCGGGGGTAGGGGAAATGGCGCGAAGGCCATCGGTAAAGCGAGCGCAGAGATAGGTAAACCCATTCTGAGCGTTCAGCTTTTCTTGAATTGCGCGTGTCATTGGTAATAATCCTCCTGAAAAATAATGTATTTCGATTAGAATGGCAATTCTTGCTCAATGTCAATACCGAAGTCAAGATTCCCAGCGGGAGAATCGGGAAAATCAAGGTCGATATCATCTTCATATTTGGAACGGATTTGCTGGAATACATTAGCGGACTTCAAGGAAGCCCCGCGGGACGGCTTCTGCTGTTTGATATATTCCGGGACAGGATTTGGAGCGGTGTCGGTCTGCTGGAATCTGCCATCTATGTACTTGTAGATATAGATGGTATCCATTGTGACCAGCCACAGCTCCGCAATTCGTCGGAAAAACTGAACGCTGCTGTCAACGTCAGAAAGGCCGAAGCCAGCCCATAGCTGCTGGGGTGAGAGGACCGAGGTGATAAAAACGAAGGCGTTCTTTAGAATCTTGTTTTTATACCTCGCTTGTGCTTTTGAAAGGTAGTGCGGGTCTGTCAGATCAAGAAGCTGCAAATGAGAAAATGGGGCAAGGGGACGGAGGTCATCGAGGATGATTGCTTGTTTGTCCTGGTACTCGTCAAAACAATCTTTGCCACAGGTGGCCTTGTAAACGGTCAGACCCAGTTCCTTAGCATACAGACGGCAGATTGTGGATTTTCCCGTTCCGCTTTTACCGTAGACGTAGATGGTCACGCAATCGCGAGTACCTTCCGCCTTGTGCTGGAAGTCCTGGTCATAATACTGCCATGCGCGCTCCATCTGGGTCTTGATGCTGACGTAAAGCGCAGGTGGGACAAACTGGTGGAAGTTATCAGGCGTGATGGTTCCATCCGCGCACTTATTGCAGATGTCCTCAATTTCCTGCTTGTTCGCCCGTTTCCGTCCCCGATTCTTCAGCTTATCCTCGCCGTCCTTCTGGGCCTTTTCCAAGTCGAAGTTTGCGGTAAAGCTGCTCAAGGGATAGACCTGCTTCCCAGGTTCATCCGCATGGGTATAGTATCGGATTGTGAAGAACATCCCCATGGCACGGAAATCAATTATTGCAAAAGGGATAAAAACGAGCTATAATAGAGGAATGAGAAAGCAGAAAATAGTCGAATATTTCGAGGAAGTAGAAGCGAGCCGGGAATACAGCGGATATTTTTGCAGTATTCCGGAAGCGATTAGTATAGTGGTTC
>JAAWQS010000024.1 GCA_022800665.1 Oscillospiraceae bacterium | reverse complement strand
ATGGGTACAAAAAAGGGCCCGCAGCGATTTGCTACGAGCCCTTCTCAGGGTGTCATTATTCGAGAGATTTTATGCGCGTCTTAAATCAGACGTTATCAAATTTATGCGCGTCTTACTTCAGCTCGACCTTACCGCCGGCCTCTTCAACCTTAGCCTTCATAGCCTCGGCGTCCTCCTTGGACAGGCCCTCCTTCAAGGTCTTGGGAGCGCCCTCGACGGTCGCCTTCGCCTCAGCCAAGCCCTGGCCGGTAATCTCACGGACAATCTTGATGACCTTAATCTTGCTGGCGGCATCGAAGCCGGCCAGGACCACGTCGAACTCGGTCTTCTCAGCGGCGGCGGGAGCATCTCCGCCGGCAGGAGCGGCAGCCATTGCGGCAGCGGATACGCCGAACACTTCCTCCAGCTCATGGACGACCTCGCTCAGCTCCAAAACGGTCAGCTGCTTGATTTCCTCAATCAGAGCGGTAACTTTCTCACTAGCCATTGTTTAGGTACCTCCTAATAGTTTTTATCAATAAAATTTTAGGGAAAATGGGGATGCCGCTTACTCAGCGGCAGCTTCCGCGGCAGCGGGAGCGCCCTGTTTTTCAGCGGCCTGTTTGAGTACGAAAGCCAGGGCGGAAATAGGCGCCAGCATAGTACCCAGGACCTGGGCCTGGAGAGCGGGCAGCGGGGGAATCGAGGCCAGGGCCATGACTTCATTGAGGGGCATGACCTTGCCATCCATGAAACCGCCTTTGATCTCGAAGTGGTCTTCCAGCTTCTTGGCGAAATCGTTGATGACACGGGCAGGCGCAACGGGGTCATCGGAGCAGATTGCCAGGGCGGTGGTGCCGTTGAGCAGGCTGTCCAGCTCGTTCATGCCGCAGTTGTCCACCGCGAAGCGCAGCAGCGTGTTTTTCACAACTGCATATTCCACGTTGTTCTTCCGCAGTTCCGCACGGAGCGCGGTATCCTCGGCCACCGTAATGCCCTTGTAGTCCACCAGCACACCGGCGGCGGCATTTTTCAGCTGCTCTGTCAGACCCGCCACGATTGCTTGCTTTTCGCTGAGAACTTTTGCGTTAGGCATTCTTGTGTTCACCTCCATTAGAATTTGCGTAGGATCAGCGCGTTCAAAAAAATAAGGAAACGGTCCCTGCGCAGAACGCAAAGACCGTGCTAATCAAGGAATGATTGGCAATCCTCGGCAGGATTTACAGACCACCTGCTGTCTTTGGAACGCCAGAATATTATATCCAACGCGCCCCCCATTTGTCAACAGTTTTTTGAAAATTTCCGCAATAATTTCGTCTGATAAAGGAAATTGCAGCCGCCCGATGGTCACGCGGCAATTTTTCCGTCCTCGATCCGCACAATCCGGTCCGCCCTCTGCGCAATATCAGGATTGTGGGTAATCATCACAATGGTCTGGTGAAACTCCCTGCTGCTCATCTGCAACAGGCCCATCACGTCGTCGCTGGTTCTGGAATCGAGATTTCCCGTTGGCTCGTCAGCCAGAATGATGGCGGGCTTGGACGCCAAGGCCCGTGCAATGGCGGCCCGCTGCTGCTGTCCGCCGGAGAGACAGTTGGGCAGGCTGTCCAGCTTGTCCTCCAGCCCCAGCAGCTTCGCCACCCGCATGATAAACGCTTGGTCCGGCTTCTGTCCGTCCAGGGAAAGGGGGAACACAATGTTCTCCCACACCGTCAGCACAGGGATCAGGTTGTAGTTCTGAAAAACAAAGCCGATCTGTTTCCGGCGGAAAATAGCCGCCTGTTCCCGATCCAGGCTGGCAAGCTCCGTACCGCCAATCTGAACGATTCCCTCTGTGGGGATGTCCAGCCCGCCCAGAATATTCAGCAAGGTAGATTTCCCGCTGCCGGAGGCGCCGATAATAGCGGTGAATGTTCCCCGTTCAATTTCCAGGTCCACGCCGTCCAAGGCCCGGACCTGCGTTTCGCCTGTACCGTAATATTTTTTCAGACCGGAAGCTCTTAAAATGCTCTCCATAATAAATCTCCTTTCTGCCGTCACTCCGCTATGCGGAGCTGTTCTACAATACTTCCCTTATGAAAACAGCGCAGGGCCAACGCTGGAATAACGGCGGATACCAGCAGCAGGACCACGCAGGCTGTCAGTGCGGGAACCAGCGTAAAGTGGAAGGTGAACTGCCACATGGAATCCACCATGCTTTTCACCAGCGTCAGGCCCAGCGCCGCCGCCAGAACCAGACCCAGCAGACAGGCGCCCGCCGCATAATAGACGCCCTCCCACACCATCATGTTCGTCAGCTGCCGTCGGGTCATGCCCACGCTCTCCATAGCGGCGAACTCGCGGCGGCGGGTGAGAATCGAGGTGACGATGGTATTGATCAGATTCAGGACTCCGGCAAAACCAAAAATCAACCCCACAAATCCCCCTACAAAGCGAATCATCCGCCGGGTCCCCTCGGAGCTCTCCCGCGCCTCCTGGGCAGAGAGGTAGTTCATGTCCGGGTCCGTCTGTTCCATATAGTCCTCCAGAAACGCCGTCATCTCCGCTTCGTATCCGTCCTCTACGTCAAAGGAATACTTATAGACCGTCGGGACATCGTACAGCTCCTCATAAACGCTGGCGGGAAGGTACAAAAACAGGCCGTCGCCGCCGACCTTGACGGGGCCGCTGCCAATATAGCCAATTTCTATATCGTCCACGGTGAGGGCGGCTTTTGCCAGTACCGGCAGTTCCATCACCGCCGCGCCGTTTTTATAGACGGTAACGAGCTGTCCCACCTCCGCCAAATCCAAGGCCGGCAGAATGGACATATCCGTGCGGTCCATGCTCGCTCCAACCAGCACGCCCTCCCCGGCGGACATTTTCTCGTAAAGCGCATGGGGATCCGTCTCCCCTTCCCGCAGGTCCAGCCGGGCCAGGGCGGTTTCCTCCATTCCGTAGACGTTGCAGAGCATGCGTCCGTCGTCTCCAAGGCCGAAGCTCCTGTAGTTGTCTGAACCGAAGGTGAGACCGGTCTCCTCAAGCACAAAAGCCTCCCCCGTCAGGGGATGGCCAAAGTCATAGGTGACGTTGGTGTCCTCCGCCGTATTTTTGTAGATTGCAGAACCGCCGGTGACGCCGGGCCGGGCGGCAAGAGCGGCGATGGTTTCCGCCCGCAGGGCGTCGGAACGCTGGGTAAAGCCGTTGATGTTGCTGGAGCTGGCCGCGTTCACCACAGCGAAGTCGGTGCGGATCATGTAGGCCGTCTCCTTCTCCACGTCCACGCTGTCCGCCGCCGTACCCGCGCAGTTCAGAAGCGTCACGCACAACGCCAGGGACAGCATGATAAATGCCGTCCGCCGCCGGTTCCGTCCCAGGTTGGACCAGGCCAGCCGGGGAATGCTGGCTCCTGGGGCGCTTCTGCGGGAGGCCCGCCGCCCGCTGCCGCTCTCCACATAGCGGAATGCCTCCATTGGCGGGGTGTTGGCGGCGATCCGAATGGGCTTGCGGGCGCTGCAGAAGATTGTCAGAGCCGTCAGAGCCGCCGCCGTCAGAAAGAGCGCGGGAGAGGGGGAGATACCGGCGGAAAGGCGTTGGTACTCGGTGGCTACCATGCTCATGACCAGGGGGAGGGATGCCCTTCCGATGAAAAAGCCGGCCAGCATTCCCAGGGGGATTCCGATGCCGCTGAGCCAGAGGATCTGCCGGTTCATCAGCGTGCGCACCTGTTTCCGGCTCATGCCAATGGTCCGGTAGAGACCGAAGCGGCGGATGTCCTGCATGACGGCAATGTCAAACACGTTATAAATCAAGAGGTACCCGCAGAGCATGAACAGCGCGGCAAAAGCCGCTGCCGCCGCAATCTGGAAGGGGCTGGGCTGGACATTGGTGGCCCGGTTTACAACGGCCTGCATATAGTTAGGGGCCTCGCCGTCCTCCGGCTCACCGCCCAGACCATAGACCAGCTCCCGGAGATTTTCCTCCAGGCCCCAGACGCTGCGGGCGGTAAAATCAGAGAAATAGGTTCCAGTCGTATCTCTGTCCTCATGGAAAGTAAACTGGAAAATCTCCGGGTGTGCCTCCTGGAAGGCGGTCCCGGCCCACATGACGCTCAGCTGGCTGTTGAGGGCTTCATACCAGCCGGAGACCACCATGGGAAACGTGTAGTCCCGCCCGTGGGCGGTGAATTTGACGGTAACTTCCGCCCCGGCCTCCGGCTCCACGCCCAGGTCCCGCAGGGCCAGGTCGGAGGCAACCACCTCATTGGCTGCGGCGGGCGGTCTGCCGTGGGTGGGGGTGCAGAAGGTCAGTTCCGCCTGAATTTCATCCTCGACGTTGAACTCGATGTTGTGGCGGACGGAGTTGGCGAGGTAAGCTACCGGTAACCGCAGCCCCGCAGCCTGGATGAAATCCGCCTGCCGCATGGTCTGAAACTGCTCTGCCGTCATGAACCGGACCTCGCCGTCGGACCGGCTCATTTTCTGCATTTGCATGGTCAGCGTAAAGGATTCCACTGTCCCAAGCACAATGGTGGTAATTGCGGTAAAGAGGACTGCTGTCAGCGCAATAGCCAGCGCCGCAATCCAGTTCCGCACCCGGCTGGCGGCAAAGCTCCGCCGCGCCAGGGTTTTCAGCATGTCTTCCATAGGGATGCCTCCTGCATGTTTTACTGCGCTCAGTATAGCAGCCGAATGTCACAATTGCGGTACAGCCAGGTCACATTTTTGTACCTTTTGCTGGGCGGAAAAACCGCGCCCCGGCAGGATGCGGGGCGCGGCGGGTTCACTGTGCAATCCGGCCATCCCGCAGGCACACGACATGGTCGGCAAGCTGGGCAAGCTCCAGATTATGGGTAATCATGACCAAAGTCTGGTGAAATGTCTCCGCAGTCATTTTCAAAAGTCCCGCTACATTCCGACTGGTCCTGGCATCAAAGCTCCCTGTAGGTTCGTCGGCCAGAATGACCGCGGGCTTTGTAAGCAGCGACCGGGCAATGGCGGTACACTGCTGTCCGCCGCCGGAGAGCTGACAGGGAAAGCAGTCCAGCTTTTTCGTCAGCCCCAGCAGGCCGGCCAGCTCCTCCAAAAAGACCGCGTCCGGCCAGGAGCCGTCCAGGGCCAGGGGGAGCAGGATGTTCTCCCGGACGGTCAGCTCCGGAACAAGGCCGCAGCCCTGGAAGACAAAACCGATCTTCCGGCGGCGAAAGACGGTCAGCTCATCCTCCCCCAGCGTCCCCAGGTCCACGCCGTCAACCGTCACAGTCCCCTCCGTTGGCCGGCAGAGACCGCCGATCAGGTTCAAAAGCGTCGTCTTTCCGCTGCCGGAGGCCCCGATGATGGCGGTAAGCTTTCCCTTTTCAATCGAGAGATCAATCCCGTCAATGGCCTTGACCTGCCGGACGCCTGCGTTAAAATACTTTTTCAGATTATGAACGGCTGCAATGTCCATGAAATTCGTTTACCTCAAAAGAAATACGGAAAAGGTGGAACCCTTCCCAACCTCTGATTTTACGCTGATATAGCCCTTCTGCCGGGAGATGATCCCCTGTGCCAGATACAACCCCAGCCCCACGCCCTCTGCCGCCGCCGATGGCTGCGCGCGGTAAAAGCGTTTGAATACATCGTGGTAATGCGCAGCGGGGATTCCCATTCCGGTGTCGGCCACGTCAATCCGGGTATAAAACTGCCAGGGGCGGACGCTGATACAAATGCTCCCGCCCTCCGGCGTATATTTCACCGCATTGTCCAGGAGATTCCCCAACGCTTCCGCCGTCCACTTGGGGTCGTGCCGGACAGTCTCCCGGCTGTCGCAGTCCACAGTGATCCGGATACGCTTCCGGTTCGCCGCCGCCAGAACGCCGCCGGCGGCCTGGGCAATGGTGTCGTACAGGCTGGCCTCCTCCACGTGCAGCGTAAACGTGCCGGCCTCCAGCCGGGACATTTTGATGAGGGACTGCATCAGAAAGTCCAGCTTATGGACCTGAGCGGCGAGTGTGGCGAGAACCTCCGCCCGTTTTTCCTCCGGCAGCTCATGCCGGCGCAGAATGTCCGTGAACATCCGGATATTTGTCATAGGGGTCTTTACCTGGTGGGAGATGTCGCTGACCAGCTCCTGAATGGTTTGCCTGTCCATTTCGCTCTGCCGCTGTCCCGCCTGGGCCTGGTCGTGGTACTGCACCAGCTTTCCCAGCGCCTTGGAGAGCTGGGAGTCCTCATAGGGGCGGTAGTTCTCCGGCTCCCGGCCACGCATCAGCGCGTCCAGGGTTTCGCAGACGCTGTTGGCGAAATCGGATTCCCGCCGCGCCTGACGGCGTTTCCACAGGAGGGTCAGCAGCAGAACGGACAGGCCCAGACAAACCGCCGCCAGGCGCAGGAGTACGGCGGAGAACTCCAGCGTCCCCAGCAGGATCAGCAGCAGGGCCGACAGAACCAGCAGCAGCGGAATCCGCGCCGTGCCGTCCCCGCTCATTCCTGCGCTCCCGTCCAGACATAGCCCATGCCCCGGATGGTCTGGATGTAGGTATGCCGGCCGTCCTCAATCTTGGCGCGCAGGCGGTTCATGGTAACGGTAAGGGTGTGGTCGTCCACAAAATTCCCCTCCATATCCCACAGCTTTTCCAGCAGGAGCCGCCGCGTGGCTACCGTCCCGGCTTTGGCGGTCAGAAGGCGGAGCAGCTTATATTCGTTAGGCGTAATCGCCACCTTCTCGCCGCCCCGTACGGCGGTCATGGCCTGAAAATCCAGCCGCAGGAAGCCGTCGTCAAACCCGTCGCCGCCGGCGTTGGAGACGCCCCGGCGCAGAACCGCCTCCACCCGCCGTATGAGAATTTGGATGCTGAAGGGCTTGGTGACGTAATCGTCCGCACCCAGGTCAAAGCCATGCAGCTCGTCCTGCTCCAAGTCGTTGGCGGTCAGGAAAATCACCGGCATCTCCGGCGCCGCCGTTTTGAACTCCCGGCACAGGGCAAAGCCGTCTCCGTCCGGGAGATTGATGTCCAGAATAGCCAGACGAAATGGTTCGCCCTGCAAAAACCGCCGGGCTTTTTCGCAGGTGTAGGCCGCGGCGGAGAGATACCCGGCCTCGTCCAGCGCAAAGCACAGTCCTGCGCTCAGGGCCAGATCGTCCTCCACAACCAGGATTTTTGTCATACGCGCCTCCCCTTTCATCTCATGGTGTCGTTGGAATTATACCGTAAGGACGGAAATCTGGCAATAGACTTTTTGCGTGGAAAAAAGAATTACCGCTGCCTGACGGAAGCGGTAATTCACCCGGCCATATTCTTTTTTCTTGAACTGTCTTGGACTTATCCCTTTTTCGCCGCCCTTGCGGCCAGCAGCGTCTGATCCGGGAACACAAAGCGGTTGAGTATGTAGTAAGCGACCGAGGTAGTAAGGATCGAGACAAACAGCCCGTAATCCGCGATGGCCAGATTGGTGACGATTCCGACGACCATAGCAATCACAGACGGGATGGAGATAGCCGCGGTAATCTCGTCTGCGGGCAGGGTGTATTTCTCACGGAAAAAGTGATAATCCGTCAGGAAGAGGCCGATGACGGGGCAGAAGAACAGACCCACGATATCCACCCATTGGGTAAAATAGGAGTACAGATCAATCAGCGTAAAGATTGTAGTAATCAGGAAGCTCAGGCCCAGCAGGTACTCCTTCTTCTTAACCGGCAGGACGGAGGCAAAGGCGAGGGAGGAGGAGTAGAGGCTCTCCGCGCTGCTGGTCCAGGTCAGCAGCAGAATCAGTATGACGGCCAGACCCGCGATGCCCAGCATATTGAAGATGCCGGGAATATTGTCCTGTCCCGTGGCGACGCCTGTGATTGCGCCGATGCCGTAGACCAGCGTAGCGCCGCCCACAAAGGCCAGAATGGTGGCCAGCAGCGTATCCTTCCGGGAGCGGGAGAACCGGGAAATATCGGGGGCCTGGAGCGGCGCGTTGATCCAGCAGGCCACCACGCCGGAGACCACATAGATAAAGCTGCGGGGATTCACCGGCGGCTTTTCAAACAGCGGGGTGATGCCGTAGACCTGTCCGGTGCGGATGAGCGCGATGATAAACACCAGCGCGATGACCGGCACAGCGAGGCGGGAGAAAAAGCTCAGCCCCTTGAAGCTGGTCCACACGGTCCCCACAAAGATAATATTCAGCCCGATTCCGCCCAGAGCGAACCCGATGGGGGTACTGAAAAAGGGGAAATAGATCGCCAGCATCTCCACCACCACGATCACGCCGATTCCGGACCAGCCCAGCATGACAATGATGAACATGACGGAGACGATTTTGCCGCCTGTGCTGCCCAGGAAATATTTCATCAGCTCATAGCAGGACAGGCCCGTATCCGCGCCGATATTGGAGATCAGGATCGAGAGGACTGCCAGGATCGCCGTGCCGCAGAGAATGGCCAGCAGCGCGCCGCCCAGGCTCAAAAAGGTACCCAGAACGCCGCCATAGAGCATGGTGGCTGTGGAGAAGATCAGACCCATCCAAATGGAGAGGACTTTAACCCAGCTCTGCCGGTTTTCCTGGTTGATTGCTGCTGTATCGTATGATGAAACCTGACTATTATTTTGTCCCATATAAACCTCTTTTCATTGTATGGAAATATCCGGCTGTAAGCTCCTTACTGGTCCAGATAACGCTGTACTTCCTGCTCGGCCTCCTGCGCCAATTTTTCCTCGTCCACGCCGGTCAGTCTGCCGTCGCGGACGGTCACGCGGCCATTGACCACGGTGTAGTCCACCGGACCCTTGACGCCCACGGTACACAGCACAGACTTGGGATCGCGGCACGCGCCCGTCAGCTCCAGCCGGTTCTGCCGGAGCAGGAACAGGTCCGCGCACTTCCCGACCTCCAGGGAGCCGATCTCCTTCTCCCGGCCCAGCAGCCGTGCGCTGCCCATTGTGGCCGTCTTCAGCAGCTCGTAGCCGGAGGGGGCCTTTGCGCTGGAATGGAGGCGGTGGAGCAGATAGCTCACCCGCAGCTCCTCCAGGAGATTGGAGCCGTCGTTGGAGGCGGAGCCGTCCACGCCCAGGCCCACGGGAATCCCCATCTCCAGCATCTCCGGGATCCGGGCCACGCCGGAGGCCAGCTTCATATTGGAAATGGGGCAGTGGCACACGCCGGAGCCGGTCTCTGCCAGGACCTTGAGCTCCTCGTCATTGAAATGGATGCCGTGGGCATACCAGACGTCGGGGCCTGTCCAGCCCAGGCTCTGCATGTACGCCAGGGGCCGCAGTCCCACTTTTTCCAGGGTGTACCGCTCCTCGTCCTTGGTCTCGCACAAGTGGGTGTGCAGGCGCACGCCGTACTCCCGCGCCAGGACCGCGCTCTCCCGCAGCAGGTCCGCCGAGACGGAGAAGGGCGAGCAGGGCGCCAGCGCCAGCCGGCGCATGGATTGGAAGGACGGGTCGTGATATTTGGCAATCAGCTGGACGCTGTCGCTCATGATTTCGTCCACGCTCTGCACCACGGAATCCGGCGGCAGGCCGCCGTCCTTCTTGGACAGATCCATGCTGCCGCGGGAGAAGTGCATCCGCACACCCAGCAGCTCCGCCGCCTGGGCCTGTGCGCCGATGAGGTCCCCGGCGTCCTTCGGGAACACATAGTGGTGGTCAAAGACGGTGGTGCAGCCGTTCTTCAGCAGCTCTCCCATCCCTACGGCGGAGGAAAGACGGATGGTATCCTCATTCAGCCCCTTCCAGATCTCGTAGAGCGTTACCAGCCAGTCAAACAGCTCCATATTCTGCACCTGGGGCAGATTCCGGGAAAAGACCTGATAGAGATGGTGATGGGTGTTGACCAGGCCGGGGTAACAGAGCATTCCGGCGGCATCAATCACCTCGCCGGCCTCCGGGGCTTCCGGGCCGATGGAGCGGATCAGCCCGTCCTCACAAAAGACATTCACGTTCTCATAGACCCGATCCTGCCCGTCGCAGGAAATCAGGGTGCGGATATTGCGGATTAACAGGCGGTGCATCAAAAACCTCCTTTTCTGCAGTTGAGCGGCAGCCGCTCCCACTAAAAAATGAATCGTTCCTGTCCGCGCGCTTTTGTTATTAACAACAAAAATGCGCTTATAACCTAAAAAATAGCATACATTTCCTACAAATGCAACCATGGATTTTTACGAAAAATTTTTCCATTCCCGGATTGGCGCTACTGATTTCCAGTTTTATTCGGTAAAACCGGCGGTCCATGTCCGCCCGCCCGGCTGTTTATTGGCGGATATTCCCCCTTTTTCCTCCATTATTTCGGCTCTTTTCGGGGCGTTTTGACGAATTACACAAAAATTAGTAGTACCAATCGGCCTCCATCCGCCCGGCAAAAAATTTTTATGCCCTCTGGGGGCTGGACAAAACGCAAAATTTGCGGCAAAATATAGGGGACATCGCAGAGGAGGACCGGGGTATGAAAAGTCAGCCGTACGACCTGTATCCGGAAACCTACATTCGCCTGCTGGAGTGGATTCGCGCCTACGCCAAGGAGCACACCGGCAACCGCCTCCCCTCTGAGGCCGATCTGGCGGCACAGTTTGGCGTCAGCAGGGTCAAAATGCGGGACGTTCTCTCCCAGCTGGAGGGCGCGGGGTATATTATCAGAAAGCGGGGCGCGGGAACGCTGATTAACCGCTATGTTTTGGATGAACCGGCCCGGCTGGATATCGACAGCGTCTATATGGATATTGTGGCCAACTGCGGCTTCCAGCCGCGCTCCACGCTCTATCAGCTGCGGAAGCTGTCCGACCCGCCGCCGGAGGTGGCCAGGAAGCTGGCGCTGGAGCCTGGGGAGAGCACGTATCAGATTGAGATTGTGATCTATGCGGACGGCAGGCCGGTGATTCTGGTTGTGGACTACATCCCCGCCCGCTATTACGAGCGGACGAACAGCAGCCTGTCGCTGGTGGACATGAACATTTTTCTGTTCCTCCAGGGCATGTGCGACGATCTGCTGGAGACGCTGATCGTCCATATGGACACCTGCGCGGCGGAGGGGCGGCTGGCAGAAATCATGACCGTGGACGAGGGCTTCCCCCTGCTGAAGCTGGATTCCGTCTGCTATACCCAGGCGTCGGACCCGGTGCTGTACTCGGTGGAGCACTACAACACAAAGCTGATCCCCTTCTCCTTCCAGAAGCGGGTCCTCAGCGCAAAATTCAAACGCACCCTGCCGCCGGAGTCCCTGCGCCGGAACAGAGCGAGCAAGGAGGTCCCCGTGGTATCTTTGACCTGGCACAATGGAGAAAAATCTGGAACCATCCCCGTCCATGCCAATACGGAGCTGATGGAGGCCATCCGGAGCGCAGGACTGCCCCTGGATTTCCCCTGCGGCGGGAACCGCGCCTGCGGGAAATGCCGGGTGAACGTGTCCGGAGAGCTGTCCGCCCCGTCTCCGGAGGAGAAGGCCCTGCTGGAAGGCGCACCCGACGGCGTGCGTCTGGCCTGCTTCGCCAGAATTCAGGGGGACTGCTGCGTCACCCTCCCCTCCTCCCAGGGCGGCGACAGGATCGAAACCGGCTATTCCGCAGATTCCGCCCCCCTGGAGCCCATCTACAGCGGGACGCTGGGCGCGGCCTTTGACATCGGCACCACTACCGTGGTGGGCTACCTTTTCTCACGGGAGGAGAAGGGGGCGCTAGCGGCGTTGGGAGAGATGAACCGCCAGAGCCGGTACGGCGCGGATGTGCTCTCCCGCATCGACTACGCCAACCGGAATACGGTGGAGCCTCTGCGGACGCTGATCTGCGGACAGCTGGGGGACATGCTCCACCAGCTTTGCCGGAACGCCAATGCAGAGGAGAGCCGGGTATCCGGCCTGTGCGTCACCGGCAACACCACCATGCTGCACCTGGCCTCCGGCCTGGACCCCCGGTCGCTGTCCCTTGCGCCCTTCCGCCCCCAGTCCCTGTTCGGGACGACGCTGGCCCTTGGCCTGCCAGGCTTCCCCGGCCTGCCCGCTTATCTCCCCCCCTGTATCTCCGCCTATGTGGGCGCGGATATCACATGCAGCATTTTGGCCAGCGGGCTTCTCCAGCAGCCGGGATGTTTTCTGCTGGTGGACGCGGGTACCAACGGGGAAATGGCGCTGAAGACCAGCCGGGGACTGTACTGCTGCGCTACGGCGGCAGGCCCCGCCTTCGAGGGCGCGGGCATTTCCTGCGGGTCCGGCGCCCGCAGCGGCGCCATCAGCCGGGTAACGCTGGACCAGGGCGCCCTGCACTGCACGGTGATCGGCGGCGGGGAGGCCGAGAGCCTCTGCGGGTCCGGCCTGATCGACGCCGCGGCCTGCCTGCTGGAGACCGGGGACATCAGTCCAAGAGGCCGTATCCGCCCTGGTCCGGACGGCGAGCTGTCCCTCGCCGCCAACGTGCGGATTACGCAGAAGGATATCCGGCAGCTGCAGCTGGCAAAGGGGGCGGTCCGCGGGGGGATCGACGCCCTGCTGGACGCCGCCGGGATCGAATACGGCCAGCTGGACGGCATTATCCTCTGCGGCGGCTTCGGCAGCTGGATGGACCCGGTGTCCGCCGAGCGCATCGGCCTTCTGCCGGAGGGGCTGTCCGGACGGACGGTCTCCATCGGCAACGCGGCTGGTACCGGCGCGTGCCGTATCCTGCAATCCGCCGGTCTGGCCGAGGAGGCCCGGCAGATCGCCGCCGCCGCCCAGGTGGTGGAGCTGTCTGTCAGCAGTTTTTTCCGCAAGCGGTATATTGAGTCCATGAACTTTCCCCCGCCCCGGTGATTTCCACCCACATATAAAGGAGGCTGAGAACTATGAGCAGCAGCGCAGGACAGAGCAAAATCCGCGTGGACGCCTACGACAAGGCGGCGGGCCGCGCCAAGTTTACCGACGATCTCTGCGGACGCCGCGCCCTGGCAACCCGGCTGGTACATGCCCGGATTGCCCACGGCATGGTCAAGTCAATTGATACCGCCGCGGCGGAAAAAATGCCGGGGGTGGTGCGGGTCTTCACCTGCTTTGACGTGCCGGAAAATTATTTCCCCACCGCCGGACACCCCTGGTCCACCGACCCGGCCCATCAGGACGTGGCAGACCGGCTGCTGCTGGCCCGGCACGTGCGCTATTACGGCGAGGATATCGCCGTTGTCGTGGCGGAGGACGAGGTCTCGGCGGCCCGGGCCGCGCGGCTGGTGCGGGTGGAGTACGAGGAATATCCCTTTGTGCTGGATGCGCAGGAGGCCCTCGCGCCGGACGCCCCCCAACTGCATGAGCGGTATCCGGGCAACGTGGTGGGGCATTCCCAGATTCGCAGAGGAGATTACGCCGCCGCCGTCCAGGAGCCGGGTCTGCTGCGCGTGGAGGGCTGGTATGACACCCCCACCGTCCAGCACTGCCACCTGGAAAACAATATCTGCACCGCCTATATGGAAAACGGACGGATTATTGTCACGGCTTCCACGCAGATTCCCCATATCATCCGCCGGATCTGCGCCCAGGCCGTGGGCGTGCCGTGGGGGAAGGTGCGGATTATCAAGCCCTATATCGGCGGCGGCTTCGGCAACAAGCAGGACGCGCTGTATGAGCCGCTGTGCGCCTGGCTGACCACCCAGCTGGGGGGACGGCTGGTGAAGGTGGACTGCCCGCGGGAGGATACCTTTGTCACAAACCGGGTGCGCCACGCCATCCGCACCCATCTCATCTCCTGGGTGCGGCCCGACGGCTCCCTGGCCGCCCGGAAGGCGGAGTATTTCTCCAATCAGGGGGCCTATATCTCCCACGGACACGGCGTGGTGGAAAAGGGCATGAGCGCATTTCCGGAGCTGTATCCCTGCCCCAATCTGGAGGGAGACGCCTGGACAGCCTTCACCAACCGGCCCTCCGGCGGAGCTATGCGGGGCTACGGCACGCCGCAGGTGATGTGGGCCGAGGAGAGCCATATAGACGAAATTGCCCGCGCCTTGGGCCGGGACCCTGTGGAATACCGCCGCCAGATTGTCATGCCGAAGGGGTTCTTCGATCCCTTCAGTAAAAATGAAAATTACTATGACTCTTTCCGCGAGACAATGGACAAGGGCATGGCGGCCATTGACTATACGCGGAAACGGCAGGAATATGAAAACCAGACCGGCCCGGTGCGGCGGGGAGTCGGCATGGCGTTGTTCTGGTACAATACCGCCGTATGGCCCATCGCTCTGGAGTCCTCCTCCTGCCGGATGGTTCTCAATCAGGACGGGTCTGTCCAGGTCCAGACCGGCGAGACGGAGATCGGCCAGGGCTGCGACACCGTCTTCGCGCAGATGGCGGCGGACGCGATTGGGATTCCCTTTGAAGACGTACATATTGTGTCCACCCAGGACACTGACATCACCCCCTACGGTACCGGAGCCTATGCCTCCCGGCAGACCTATGTCGGCGGCTTCTCCCTGCGGCAGACGGGCGGGATTCTGCGGGATAAGATTCTGACCTGCGCCGTGGAGCTGACGCGGCAGGCAAAGGCGAATCTGGATTTGATCGACGGACGGATTGTCCGCATCTCCGACGGGCGGGAGCTGATGACCCTGGGCGAGCTGGCCACGGAGACGCTGTACAGTCTGGAACACTCCCAGCACATCACGGCGGAGAGCACGTATCAGGTCAAGAACAACGCCTATTCCTTCGGCTGCACCTTTGCCGAGGTGGAGGTGGATATCCCCCTGTGCCAGGTGAAGCTGCTGAACATTGTCAATGTCCACGACTGCGGCAAGCTGATCAATCCCGCGCTGGCGGAGGCCCAGGTCCACGGCGGCATGTCCATGGGCATCGGCTACGGCCTGTCGGAACAGCTGCTCTTTGACGAGAAGACGGGACGGCCTCTGAACAACAATCTGCTGGACTATAAATTGTCCACT
Source organism: Oscillospiraceae bacterium (assembly GCA_022800665.1). Classification (GTDB taxonomy): domain Bacteria; phylum Bacillota; class Clostridia; order Oscillospirales; family Oscillospiraceae; genus Pelethomonas. Next base: position 22,467 of record JAAWQS010000024.1, on the reverse strand, counting down.
TTTATGGACCACCCCCATTTACAGGCGGTCTTTGTGGAAAATCCGGAGCCTACCAGTCCATACGGAACCAAAGCTCTGGGGGAGCCGCCGGCGTGTTCGCCGGCCCCGGCCATCCGCAACGCCATTCTGCAGGCCACCGGCGTGGCGGTCAACCGCGCGCCGGTGACGCCCCACGTGCTCTTTGCCGCGTTCCGGGACGCCGGTCTTCTCAAGAAAAAATTTTTTCGTGAATGAGTATGACTGTATTGCGACCGCCGCCCCCCTTGAAGTCCGCCATACGGGACCTCAAACGTCCCCCGCGGCGGCGAAAGCGGGTCCGGCCCGCCCCTATGAGTAATACAACCGGCAAAACAGGCGGGAAAACGCTGCAAAAGCAGGTTTGACATTTGTGTAGAATGTATGGTATGCTGTGAACAGAAAACCCTTTTTTGGGTGAATCCGCCAAAACCGGACATCGCAGCATACGTCCCCGCCATTGAAAAAATAAGAAAGGAAAAGGGTAACTATGGAACAGTATTATGACAAACTGATGGAGTGCGTTTTGGAAGGAGAGGAGGAGGAGGCCGTCGAGATTACCCGCGCGGAAATCGAGAACGGTACCGATCCGCTGGACATCGTACAAAAATGCCTTGTGCCGATCCTGGACGATGTGGGCGACAAATTTTCCAAGCTGGAAATCTTCCTGCCCGACCTGATTATGTCCGCCGATGTAGCCAAGGCCGTCAAGGACGAAATCCGCGCCCACCTGCTCAGCTCCTCCAACGATTCCGAGAGCGCCGGAAAAGTGGCCATCGGCACTGTCCAGGGCGACGTCCACGACATTGGCAAGAATATCGTCGCTACCCTCCTTGAAGTCAATGGCTACGAGGTGATTGATCTGGGCAACGACGTCGCTCCCTACGCCTTCATTGAAACCGCCAAGCGGGAAAACGTGGATATTATCGCCCTCTCCTCCCTCCTGACCACCTCCATGCCCTATATGGTGGACGTGCTCAAGACGATGGAGGGCCTGGGCATCCGCGATCAGTACAAGGTGATCGTAGGCGGCGGCCCGGTGTCCGCCGAATGGGCCGAATCCATCGGTGCGGACGGCTACAGCAACGACGCCAACGAAGCGGTGGAACTTTGCCGGAAAATAATGGCCGAGAGAAAGGCGGGCTGAGAAAATGAAATCACATACCAGACTGCTCACGGTCCTGGACCGTATGGACAACGGCCCCGTAATGGAGGAAAAGGAATTCGACAAGCTGATTTCCAAAACCGTCCGGAGCCTGATTAAAAAGTACGACCTGAAATATGACCGGAACGAGGCCATTATTACAGACGACGATCTGGCAGACCGCTTTTTTGAGGCCGGCCTGGAGCTGGCCAGCGCCGCCGGCGTGTACTGCACCGACACCCATACCCGGATGGTATTCAGCAAAGAGGAGATTTTGCAGGCCCTGCGCTGGGCGCCAGACGCCCTGACCATCGGCTCCGGCCTGGATCAGTGTACCATCGTCACCCGCCGTCCGGAGGACCCTGTGACGCCGAAAATCGTGGGCGGCGGCTTCGGCGCGCCTATCCCGGAGGAGTGGTTCTCCGCCGTTATGGAGAGCTACGCCAAAGAGCCGGTTATCGACTCCATCGTAGGCTGCAATTTCTTTACCACCCATGGCCGCACCCCCAAGACCCGCAGTCCCTGGGAGGTCCTTCTGGCCTGGCGCGAGGTGGAATTGATCAAGTCCGCGGCCCAGCGGGCGGGCCGTCCCGGCATTGGCATCGGCGTGGTGGAGAACGCCGTGTCCGAAATCGGCGAGCTCTCCGGCTCCTCCTACGGCGGCTTCCCCCAGTGCGACTGGCACCACACCTGCTTTGTCAGCGAGCTGAAGACCAACTACGGCCTTCTTATCAAGGTGGCCCATCTGGTGAAAACCGGCTGTATCATCCACAGCTTTTACAATCCCATCCTGGGCGGCTACGCCGGCGGCGCGGAGGGCGTTGCCGTGTGCGCGGTGGCGGGCATCGTGATGGAGTGCGTGGTCAATATGGCTACCACCTTCTCCATCTGCCCCACCCATCCGTTCTATAACTGCGATACCGCGCCTGAGCTGATCTGGGCTGTCAGCGCGGCACAGCAGGCCGTCAACCGCAACACGCACCTGCTGACCACCGTCATGACCTCCCCCGTCTCCGGCCCCATGACCGAGAGCCTGCTGTATGAGTGCGCCGCCATGGCTGCTGCGGCCACCGTCTCCGGTACCGCCCGTATCGACGGCGTGCGCTCCGCCGTGGGCGTGGAGGTCCTCCACGTAACCGGTCTGGAGGCCCGCTTCAACGGCGAAATCGCCCACGCAGCCACAGGCGTGTCCCGGAAGGACGCCAACGAAATGATTAAGGAATTCCAGAAACACTATGTGTCCTATCTTGACAAGCGTCCCATCGGCAAGAGCTTCCTGGAGGCGTACGATCCCATTAAGGTCGAGCCGGCGCAGGAGTGGCTGGACATGTATGGCAAGGTCAAGGACGAGGTTGGCCGCATTGGTCTGAAAATGAAGTATTAAGCGTCCCGCAGCAGCCGCTCCGCCGGTCAGGGGGAGCGGCTGTTCTGATATGCTGGCCGCTGGGAAGAGCATGGAAAATTTTTATTCAAAATACTATGGGAGGCATTTACCATGAAACGAAACATGCGTGCATGGAAGGATGAGGTGATTGCAGGTTCTGTCAAGAAGCCGATGCCAATCCTGACTTTCCCGGTGATTCAACTGCTGGGCATCACCGTGAAGGAACTCATCAGCGACAGCGAAACGCAGGCAAAGGCCATGAAGCTGCTGGCCGACCGGAACGATTCCCTGGCGGCGGTGAGTATGATGGACCTGTCCCTGGAGGCGGAGTCCTTCGGCGCGGAAATCCTTGTCAACGACGACGAGGTTCCGGCTGTCATCGGCTGCCTGGTCAACAATCAGGACGAGGCCGGCCGGCTGGCGGCGCCTGCGGTTGGCGCAGGCCGCACCCGGATTTATCTGGACGCTATGTCCCGCTCGGTGGAGCTGATTACAGACCGTCCCGTTCTGGCGGGCATTATCGGTCCCTACTCTCTGGCCGGACGTCTTCTCGGTACCGCGCAGGCCATGAAGGCGTGCAAGAAAAATCCCCAGCTGGTACACACCGTGATGGAAAAGTGTACGCAGTTCCTGATTTCCTATGCCAAGGCGTACCAGGACGCCGGGGCCAACGGCATCGTCATGGCAGAGCCGCTGACCGGCCTGCTGTCGCCCAAGATGGCGGTCGATTTCTCCGAGCCCTACGTCAAACGGATTGTGGACGCCGTGCAGCAGGACGACTTTATCGTTATTTACCACAACTGCGGCAACAATACCATGCTGATGATGGACTCGATCCTGCGGGTAGGCGCTGCCGGATACCACTTCGGCAACGCGATCTCCATGAAGGAGGCCGTCTCCCTCTGCCCGGACCACTTGCTTTGCATGGGCAATGTCAATCCGGCTACCTTCACCTTCGGCGCCCCCGATACCATCCGCGAGGAGACGCTGAACGTCATGCGGGAGTGCTGTCACGCGCCCAACTTTGTCATTTCCTCCGGCTGCGATATTCCGCCGATTGCCAAGTGGGAAAACATTGACGCTTTCTATCAGGCTGCAGCGGATTTTTATACCGGCTGTTAGCGCGTGCGGCCCATGGGTGAACTACTGATTGCCTGCGGGATGCTTCGGGACGAACTGGAGCTGGCTATGGCCCGGACAGGCCGCGCGCCGGAAACCGTGTGGCTGGACAAGGGGCTGCACGATTCCCCTGGAATCCTGCGGGCCGCCGTGCAGGAGGAAATTGACCGGCGGGAGGGAACCTGCCGTCTCATCCTGCTGGGGATGGCTTACTGCGGCGGCGCGCTGGACGGCGTGGGCAGCAGGACAGCCGCCGTTGCGGTGCCAAGATTCGACGACTGCGTACGGCTTCTGCTGGCCCTGGAGCCGGAGAACCGGCATCTCGGCGACAGCCGCAGTCTGTATTTTACCCGTCAGTGGATGATCTCCGACCGCTATATTGTGCGGGAAATGGAGAGATACCGCCGTATCTACGGAGAAAAAAAGGCCGCAAAAATCCAGCGGGCTATGCTGTCCGGGTACCGCTGGCTGCGGCTGGTGGACACCGGGGGATACGACCTGGCGTCCTGCGAGGGGGCCGCTCAGTCGGATGCGGCGTCGCTTGGACTGGCGTACAGCCGCCAGCAGGGTACCGTACGGGCGCTGGAAAAACTGCTGCTGCATGAGTTCGACGGAGAATTTTGCCTTGCCGCGCCGGGAGAGCGGATAACGCAGCGGCAATTCTGGAATATCTAAGCTAGAAGACAATTGCCTAGACAGCCGCGGCGCTCTGAAAATCAGGGTGTCGCGGCTGTCGTAGGAATTCACAAATATTCTGGTAAGACAGCATTGCAAAACGGCGCAGCTTCTGGTAAGATAGTTATTGCCATTGACAAGAATAATTGTTTTGGGAACCCCATAAACAGGCGTTATATTCTTGCTTGGGGAGGCGGCGTTTCTATGGCACAAATATCGGTCATCATTCCCCTGTACAACGGCGAAGCATTTATACAGCCGTGCCTGTTGTCGGCGGCGCGGCAGACGCACCGGGACCTGGAAATTCTCGTGATCGACGACGGTTCCACGGACCGGGGGCCGGACGTCTGCCGGGAACTGGGCCGGGACGATGACAGAATCAAGCTGTACTGTCAGGAGAACGGCGGGGTGTCTGCGGCCAGAAACCGCGGCCTGGAACTGGCAGCGGGCGAATATGTCTTTTTCCTGGACTGCGACGACGCCATTCATCCCCTGCTGTTAGAGGAACAGCTCCGGCAAATGGAGGAGCGCGGCGCAGGAATAGCCTTCTGCGAGTATCGCAAGGCAGAGCATCTGGAACAGGCCCTGGCGGAGATGCCGCTGGAGCGGCCCCGGTGGCTGCTGGCGGAGGGAGCGGAGGCGGAGGTGTGGTTCCATCAGACGTACATCAACCAGCTGGCCGGAATTGGCGGAAAGCTGATCCGGCGGGATCTGGTGGGGGACCTGCGCTTTGACGAGGAGCTCATCAACGGGGAGGACACCTGGTTTCTTTACAACTTGATCTGCAAACAGCCCTCCCTTGCCTACTCCCCCGCGGCATGGTACTGCTACCGGTGGCATCCGGCCAATGCAACAAAGTCCGCGCGGATTATTGGCGGGAAGATGTATTTGGAGAGCTGCCGGCGAATCCGGGACCTGGAGTGGCAGAAGAGCCGCCCGGACTTTGCGCTGACATGGGAAAATCTGACGCTCTCCCAGATTATGAGAAGTTTTCTGCTGCTGGAAAAGCTCCAGGACCAGGAGGGCTGCAAAAGACTGCGGGAACGGGAGCGGGCAGAGCGGGCGCATCCCCTCTACCGCCGGGCTGATCTGTTTGTCAGACTGCTGTTTGCCTCCTGCTTTTTCTGCCGCCCGCTGTACCGGCTGCTGAAGGCTGTGGAAAACATTCTGTCTGCTGTTTGGGGCGGGTTGAAAAAGGCGGTGGGCCGCCGGTTTCGGAAAACACTGAGCGGAGGAGTGATTTGACAGAGATGGTGAAATCCGACTTGAAGCAGAAAAAAGACCGGAACGAGAGTGTGCCGGGCATGTTCCGGTATCTGACGGGCCTGCTGGAACAGCAGGAGCGGGGCGGCTGGAGGATACTGGCCGCGCTCAGCCTCGTCTCCCTGGCGGTGGATATCTTCAGTTTTTCCGCCATTGTGTATATCATCGACCAGGCCGCCCGGCAGGCCGGCGCAGGACTGATTGCCTTTACGCTGTGCATGATGGCGGTGTCCATCGCGAAATGCTTTTTGGAGCTGTACAAAAGCAGGCTTTCCAACCGCATTACATACGGCGGCGCACAAAAGCTGTCGGTCAAAATTTATGAGGCTCTGATTAAAGAGGACCTGCGGTCCCACTATGAAAAGGACGCTATACAGGCGTTGACTATGGTCCGGCAGGATACCGTGACCAGCATCCAGATTGTCCCTCTCTGCATCGACATTTTGGTCAGCGGCATTACCCTGGCCGGATACGGGGCGGTGCTGATCTATGTCTCCGGCTGGCTCGGCGTAGCCAGCAGCATATTGCTGGTGTTGATTATGGCCGGACAATACCTCTGGACGCGGGACCGGATGAACGCTTACGGCGCAAAAAGCAGGGAGTACGCTATCCGGGCCAACGCCCAGATTACCATTGCATACGGTTCTTTCAAGGAGATGAAGATAGACGACAGGTCCGCCTTTGTCCTGGGAAAATACCAGCAGGCCAGCAGCGCGTATGCGCAGGTACAGAGCAGATATCACTATGAGTCCAACGGCGTCATCCTGATTCTGCGCAATTCCGCCATGTGCGCCATATTTGCGGTACTTGCGGTTATTTTGACTGCCGGTTCCAATCTTCCCGCGCTTCTCACGCCGATGGCGACATATATCACCGCCCTCATCCGGATGCTGCCGATGATATACAGCATTCTCAGCGGGATGTACAACGTGGAATTTGCCCGGAAACCCTTTGTCAAGCTGAAAGAGATGGTCTCCAGGTATGAAGAGCTGAAGGAGGAGGAGCGGCGTTCGGCGGCGGTCCGCCAGAAGGTTCCTACGTTCAAACAGGGGCTTTCCGTCCGGAACCTGACCTTTGGGTACAATGAGCGGACGAAAATATTTGAGGATGCGTCCATTGACATCCCGGTGGGCGGCTCCATCGCCGTCATCGGAGCCTCCGGCGTGGGAAAGACCACCTTTCTGGACTTGATCCTGGGCCTGCTGAAGCCCCAGGGGGGGCGCATCTATTTCGACGATTACGACATCGTCTCCCAGACCGACGGGGACGGTCCCTGCCGGGCCAGCCTGGGAGAACTGGTCAGCTACATCCCGCAGACGATCTATCTAAACGGCGAGACGGTACAGCGCAACGTGGCGTTTTTCTCGGATGACGCCGACATTGACAGCGGCAGGGTGGAGTCCTGTTTGAAGTGCGCGCAGATTTGGGAGGACGTTCAGAAAATGCCGGAGGGCGTCCATACCCTCATCGGAGAGAACGGGACCGCCATCTCCGGCGGACAGCGTCAGCGGATTGCCCTGGCGCGGGCGTTGTACAAGGACTTTGAGCTGCTGGTGATGGACGAGGCCACCGCGGCTCTGGACATGGAGACGGAACGGGCGGTGATTGATTCCATCCGCCAAATCCGGGCCGGTAAGACGCTGCTGATGGTCACGCACCACATGAGCCTGGCCAACGAGTGCGACCTCATCTACAAAATCGAGGACAAAAAGATTGTACAGGTGAAGGGAGGCAGGTAGTCCGGTTCTCTCTCCGAAAAATCCGGGGTTCCCCCGCCGGGACGGCGCAGGGGACCCCGGATTTTTTTGCCTACAGGAGGCTGCTGTCAATTTTCCGGTTCCGGAAGTAATACTCCCTGTCCCGGCTCCCCACCTCCCGCAGTGTCCGGCAGGGGCTGCCAGCCGCCACCACATTGGACGGCAGGTCCCGTGTGACCACGCTGCCCGCGCCTACCGTCACATTGTCTCCGATGGTTACGCCCGGCAGTACGATGACCCCCGCGCCCAGCCAGCAGTTCCGGCCAATACGGATGGGCATGTTGTACTGCAGGCCCCTCTCCCGCAGCTCCGGCAGGATGGGGTGGCCTGCGGTAGCCAGGGTGACGTTGGGACCGAACATGGTGCAGTCGCCCACGTAGATGTGGGTGTCATCCACGCAGGTGAGATTGAAGTTGGCATAGACGTTTTTCCCCAAGTGGACGTGCGCGCCCCCCAGATTGGCGTGGAAGGGCGGCTCGATGTAACAGCCCTCCCCGATTTCTGCCAGCATCTCCTTCAACAGCGATTCCCGCTTGTCCAGCTCTGTGGGGCGGGTCATGTTGAAGTCGTACAGCCTGTTCAGCCGCTGGAGCTGCCACGCCATGATCTCCGGGTCATAGGGTTCGTACAGCTCGCCGGTGTGCATTTTTTCTCTGTTGCCGCTCATATGCTTCTCCTCCTTTGCTCTCGCGGCTGGCCAGTCCTACCGGTCCTGACGGGGGACGCGGTGCAATTCTGCGCCAGCCGTCTGTTAAGAATACTATAAATTATTCCCAAAAGCAACCGGGGGAGCGGCTTGCCAGGAAAATGGAAGTGTGGTATAATGTCTGACGCTCAGCTGTGAACGCGCCAAATACACGGCTGCTGGAATTAACAGGAAAGGTCTGATACCATGAAGAAGCCCTCCTTTTTTCTGCTTTTAACCATGGGAATGCTGCTGTTGCTGTCCGCCTGCGGCGAGAAAACGCCGCCGGCGGAGATCGCCGGAACGGAAAGTGAGACGGTTGCCCTGACCGTCTGGGGCGCAGAGGAGGACGAAGCCCTCCTTCAGGAAATTTTCGCCTCCTTCCAGTCCCGTTACGCCGGCGAGGCAAGCTTCCGCATTACCTTCCAGCCCCAGAGCGAATCCAACTGCAAGGATATCCTGTTGGGAGACTTGGAAAACGGCGCGGATGTGTTCGCCTTTGCCGACGACCAGGTTGCCGCCCTGGCCGCCGCCGGAGGGCTGGACCCCATCGAAAACGCCGGGGAAATCCGCGCTGCAAATCTCTCTGCCGCAGTGGATGCCGCCAGTGTGGGAAATACGCTGTACGCCTACCCCCTGACAGCGGACAACGGCTACTTCCTCTACTACAACAAGGCGTATTTCACCCAGGAGGACATCCAGAGCCTGGACCGGATTCTGGCGGCGGCGGCAGAGGCCGGCAAGCTGATGACCATGGATTGGTCCTCCGCCTGGTATGTGTATGCCTTTTTCGGCAACACCGGTCTGGAAGTCGGGCTTAACGAGGACGGTATCACCAATTACTGCACCTGGAACAGCACGGACGGCCCCATTACCGGCGTGGACGTGGCCCAGGCCATGCTGTCCGCCGCCGCCAGTCCGGGATTTGCCAGCCGGACGGATACCGAGTTCCTGGAGGGCGTGCAGAACGGCTCCGTCATCGCTGGTATCAGCGGCGTTTGGAATGCGGTGGCCATTCAGGAGGCGTGGGGCGAGAATGCCGGGGCCGCCAAGCTCCCTACATATACCTGCGCAGGCCGTCAGGTACAGATGGCCTCCTTTTCCGGCTGTAAACTCATCGGCGTCAACGCCTACTCCCAACACCCGGAATGGGCGGCGCGTCTGGCGGAGTGGATTACCAGCGAGGAAAACCAGCGGCTGCGCTTCCAGATGCGGGGACAGGGTCCCGCCAATATCAACGCCGCAGGCTCCCCGGAGGTGCAGGACTCCCCGGCCATTGCCGCGCTGCTGGCTCAATCGGAGTTTTCCCAGCTCCAGCGGGTGGGCGGCAAGTTCTGGGACCCGGTGACAGAGTTTGCCGGGAACTGCGCCCAGGGGAATCCCTCCGGCGCATCCCTCCAGGCCCAGCTGGACCGCATGACGGAGGCCGTGACGGCGCGGTAGGCCGGGCCGTCCGAATGGAATTTATTTGGGGAGGAAACATGATGAAAGGCAAGCTTACTCTGCAGCAGCGGCTGGTTATGCCCATTCTCCTGCTGGGTCTGATTACGCTGCTGTCCAATCTCCTGGCGGTCTTCGGCATCAACAATGTCCACGCCAACGCCGGGACCATTGTCGACGAATATATGGTCAGCGAGGCGCAGCTGGAGGAGATCCGCCGCTCCATGATGAACATTCACCGGCTGGCCCTCAGCCATATCGTGGCCGCGGACCACGCCACCATGATTACGCTGGTGCAGGAAATCAAAGCCAGTGAAAAGGAGCTGGACCAGAAGCTGGCGGACTACGAGGTCTTTGTCTCCGAGGACGACGGCGCGGTCTACCGCACCTTGCTGGAAGATTACGACGCCTTTAAGCATGCCCTGGTCCATCTGGTCAGCGCCAGCGCCGACAGCAGGACCCAGGCGGCCTATGCCGTGGCCAACGGGGACGTCTCCACCAGAAGCGCCGCTGCGGAGAACAGTCTGGACGCCCTCTCCGCCTCGGTCAGCGCACAGGCGGAAGCGGCGCGGGGACGTCTTTTCCGTGTATATGCCGCCTCCCTCGTCACCAGCGCAGCGACGCTGGCCGCAGGGGTATTCCTGGTGTGGGCGGCTCTGGGAATCATACGGAAATACGTCATCGCGCCGATTCAGGACGCGATGGGTACCCTGCAGGACAGCTCCCAGCGCATCAGCGGCGTTGTGGGCGAGGTCCGCAGGCGAACCCGTACCTCCAGCAGCAGCGCACGGGAGCTCTCCCATCTTACCGAACAGCTCTCCGCCGCCCTGCAGGAGATTGCCGGAAACACCGCCGCGATTACCGCCAGCGCATCCGGCACCCAGAGCGACACGGTGAGCATGGCGGAGGAGTGTTCCGCCATCACCGCCTATTCCGTGGAAATGCGGGGCCGGGCGGAGGAGATGGAGCAGTCCGCCCACGAGGAGATGGAGGTGGTACGGGCCAGGACGGAGGAAATTATGGAGCTGCTCCGGCAGGCCATCCAGCAGAGCCGGAACGTGGACCGGATTGGTAATCTGACCAAGGATATCCTCTCCATCTCCTCCTCCACAGACCTCATCGCCGTAAACGCCTCCATTGAGGCCACCCGCGCCGGGGCTGCGGGAAAGGGATTCGCTATGGTGGCCAGGGAAATCCGCCGCCTGGCCGACTCCTGCGCCGAGACCGCCAGCCATATCCAGGAGGTAAGCGAGGTGGTCACTGGGGCGGTGCACTATCTTGCCAGCAGCGCGCAGGAACTGGCAGACTATCTGGGGCAGGCGGTCCTGACCCAGCTGGAGCGGTCCGTACAGTCCGGGCAGCAGTACCGGAGCGACGCCGCCTATCTGGAGCGTTCGATGGGGGATTTTAACCAGCAGGCCAGCAGGCTCCAGTCGGCTATGTCCGAAATTGCGCTGTCCATTTCCGCAATCTCCGGCGCTGTGGAGAGCGCCGTCGGCGGCGTCACCGGCGTCACCAGCAGCACCCGTGTCCTGGCGGAGGATATGACAGGGATTGCCGCCGGTATGGATACCAATCAGGAGATCGTAGGCGAGCTGCAAAAGCAGGTGGATATCTTTGCAAACCTGTAGGCACAGGAATAGGCCCAAAAACAGGGCCGGCAATTCAACGCTGGAATTGCCGACCCTGTTTTCATGTGAAAAATATTAAAAATACTCTCTGTCAGCCCGGATCAAAGCAGTACATACTGAAAAATGCGGTCACGCCCGGTCCGCAGTCGTACTCCAGGCCGCACCGCTCCGCCAGATCCTGTACAAAGATGCAGTAAGCGGACATGCAGGAGTATTGCAGGTCTGGAAAACGGCAGGGCTTGCCCTCTGTAATGGCGCAGGGCGTGCAGAGACTGCAGCCGCTGGCGCCGATCATCAGTCCCGGCGCGCCCGCTTGGTTTATCAGCTCGCGGGTCAGACGGTTGTGCTGTCCCTTGGCGGGTTTAATCAGGCCGTCGTCCAAGGGGTCCTCAATGTCCCACATGGTCTGCATCACCAACGCCCGCGGCCAGCGCAGCGCCTTCTGACGCATCTCCTCTACCGTTCCGCAGTCCGGCGGGCAGGCGTAGTTCACCCCATATTTCCCGCACAGATTTTCTTCACACAGCGGGCGGAAGGCAGGCATAAAAACCAGGTCCTTTGTATCTATCAGGGCAGCGTTGGCAAAGCCCAAGTCCAATGCCGTTTCCAGCAGTCTTTGTTCGTCCATGGCGGGTCCTCCGTTTTTGATGGTCTCTATCGGGGAGTGTACGCACGTCCCCGGCTGATTATACTTCTTTTTCCGGACCGGCTTCCTGACCGGCGGCAGCTCTCGCCTCCGGCGTTTCATCCGCCTGTTCCTTCTTGACCTCCACTGTCACAGGCCGGGACGCCGCCACACTGCCGCCTACCACGCCTGCCAGCAGTGCGCTCAAATCCAGACCGGTGGATTCCCGCACGCCGTCCATGACCTGTCCGGCGCTGGTCATGACATCTTTTACCAGACGGGTGGAGTTGCCGTCGCCGTACATAATAATGCGGTCGGTCTGGGCCAGGGGCTGGGCGGCGTTCTTCACCACCTCCGGCAGTGCGTCCAGATACATCTCCAGTACCGACGCCTCGCCCATCTTCTTCTGGGCTTCCGCCTTCTTTTCAATGGCCTCTGCCTCCGCAAGCCCCTTTGCCCGGATGCCCTCCGCCTCCTGTTCCATAGAGAAGCGCAGCGCTTCTGCCGCGGCTTTTCGGGCCTCGGCTTCCTTCACAGCCTCATAAGCTTTTGCTTCCGCCTCCCGCTGACGGCGGACCAGCTCGGCTTCCGCCTCTTTCTCCGCCTTGTACTTCATGGCGTCGGCCTGTTTGCGGACCTCGGCGTCCAGCTGCCGCTCTTTCAGAGCGATTTCCTTCTCTGCCAGCTCCGCTTCCTTCTCCTTTCGGGCAATGTCCGCGTTGACGCGGGTGACTTCAATGGTCTTGCGCTGTGTCTCTTGCTGGATGGAGTAGGCGGCGTCCGCCTCCGCCTTCTTGGTGTCGGCTTTTACCTTCATTTCCGCCTGCTGGATGGCCAGGGCGGCGTCCTGCTCAGCGATCATCTTTTCCGCCTGCACCTTGATGGCGTTGGCCTCCTGCTGGGCGTTGGAGGTGGCAATGGCAATGTCGCGCTGGGCGTTTGCTTTGGCGATTTGGGCGTTCTTGCGGATCTGCTCCACGTTGTCGATACCCATATTTTCAATGGTACCCGCGCCGTCCTTAAAATTCTGGATGTTGAAGTTGACGACCTCCAGCCCCAGCTTACGCATATCCGGCACCACGTTTTCTGTGATTTTCCGGGCCACGCCCTGCCGGTCCTGGACCATCTCCTTCAGGCCCACAGAGCCGACAATCTCACGCATATTGCCCTCCAGCACCTGGGTCACAAGACTGACCAGCTCCTCAGGACGCTTGCCCAGCAGGGCCTCGGCGGCCAAGTGGAGCAGCTCCGGATCGGAACTGATTTTTACGTTGGCGACACCGTCCACGATGACATTGATGAACTCGTTGGTAGGTACGGCCTCGCTGGTTTTGACGTCTACCTGCATAATCCGCAGGGAGAGCTTATCCACCCGCTCAAAAAAGGGGATGCGCCAGCCGGCTTTTCCGATGAGGATGCGTTTGCGGCCCAGACCGGAGATGATATAGGCGGTGTCGGGGGGCGCCTTCAGGTAGCCGATAAAAAACAGCAGCAGCAAGATCGCGGCAGTGATGATTGCCGGCAGGAAACGCATGATGACATCCATAGTTTTCCTCCTTTTTTATGTTGGGCATGTAGGACCAGGTATATGTAGAATTATACTCCCGTAAGAGGGACGTTGTCAATTTATATATCAAATTTTGGCGAAATTTGGAAATGCCGCGCCGCCGTTTGGCGGGTCCGCAATATAAATAACAACAGCAGGCCGGCCCCTAAAAGCCGGCTTGCTGTTATCTGTATATATTTTGCTTGTCAAAGCTGAAGGCCAAATTCATTTGCAAGAGCGGCGAGCTTTGATCGATCTGTTATGGCAGCAAGCAGCTCGCCGGTGCGCCCTAAAGGTTCCAAATGTTTCAGCAGCTCACTGTAGAGCCGGTCACGATTAGCTGCGCCTTCCTGAAGCCCTTCCTGACGTCCTACCAGCCGTCCTTCCTGACGCCCCTCCAGCCGTCCTTCTCGACGTCCTTCTCGACGTCCTTCTCGACGCCCTTCCCGATGTCCTACCAGCCGTCCCTCCTGTATTCCTTTTTGGAGGCCATCTTCTCTGGCATCACGGGCAATTTCCCGGCGGGTCATCTCCCAAACCTCTTCCTGACTGAATAATAATTCCATAATATCAATAACCTCCTTCCGTCTGGAAGCCAGGAAAGGAATCAGAATATCCCGCTCCTGGCAAATGCGGATTGTCTCCCGAATCGCTTCGCTCGTCCTGCCGTACAATTTCCGCTGCTCATCTGCAATCTGACAGAATGACACATACTGTCCCAGAATACTGCCGTCCCCGCCGCGCAGAATTTTTACAGTCACCTCTACGCTGCCCTCGCCGCCGCACAGGTCGGACAGCCGCAGGGTATCGGGGAGATTTTTCTCCAGACCGGTATAAACCACATACAGCTCAGCCCTGGGGATTCTGACCGCTTTTGTGGAATACAGGGACAGCTCATTCTCAACAATATAGTCCTTGTATGCTTTTGCCAGATAGATCAGCAGCCGCAGCGGCAGATTAACGGAAAATACGCTCTGGGCCTCTACCAATAGAATCAGTTTATCCCGGATTTGAATCCCCAAGTCGTTATACTGGCCAATGGCGAGAATATTCTTTGTTGTCACCAGCCGGCATTCCTCTTCTGTCACGTCCGTATCCTCCGGGTGCAGGTACAGATACAGCTCCCTGGCATATTTTGGGTCACTGAACAGGAATGTAAATACGCTGTCCTTAAAATTTCGTCTCAGTTCAGACACGCCCCTCACCTCTTTTTATTATAGCACAATTTCCCACCGGCAAGTGAAAAGCCCACCGAACGGTAACGAAAATTGTTGAGCAAAGGACCCCGGAGCCTGCAGCTCCGGGGTCCCTCTTCGGATTAAAGGAAACAGGCTGGACTTTATTACAGAAGGCTCTTCTCGTCGGCCTTGCTGAACAGATTCACCACGCTGCTGGGGAAATGTACATGAATCTTGGAGCCATAGCTGAGATTGGTCTTCTGCTCGCTGGACAGGTCCAAGGTGGGCTGGATGACAATCGCATCCTTGCCGGAGATGTTGACGTGCATATGGATGGTGCTGCCCATCAGCTCGGTAACGTCCACCGTAGCGGCCAGGGCGTTCTCATCGCCTGCGCCGCACAGCTCCAGGTGATCTGGGCGGATGCCCAAGGTAATATCCTGGGGAGCGGTGTTCCGGCTGGCGAGGGTCTTCTGCATGCCGGCGGGCAGGTCCACGCGGGCGCCGTACACGCTGGCATAGTAGCCCTTGCCGTCCTTCTCCAGCTTAGCGTCAAAGAAGTTCATCATGGGAGTGCCGATAAAACCTGCCACAAACAGGTTTGCAGGATGATCAAACACCTGCTGGGGGGTACCGATCTGCTGAATGAAGCCGTCCCGCATAATCACGATCCGGTCGCCCAGGGTCATGGCCTCGGTCTGGTCATGGGTGACGTAAATGAAGGTGGTATGGATTCTCTTGCGCAGCTTGATGATCTCAGCGCGCATCTCGTTACGGAGCTTGGCGTCCAGGTTGGACAGAGGTTCGTCCATCAGGAACACCTTCGGCTCGCGGACGATGGCGCGGCCAATGGCAACACGCTGGCGCTGGCCGCCGGACAGAGCCTTGGGCTTGCGCTCCAAATACTGGGTGATGCCCAGAATCTCAGCGGCTTCCTTCACCTTGCGGTCGATCTCATCCTTGGGCACCTTCTTCAGCTTCAGGGAGAAGGCCATGTTGTCGTACACCGTCATGTGGGGGTACAGGGCGTAGCTCTGGAAGACCATGGCGATATCGCGGTCCTTGGGGGCCACGTCGTTGACGACCTTGCCGTCAATGAGCAGCTGGCCTTCGCTGATCTCCTCCAGACCGGCCACCATGCGCAGGGTGGTGGACTTTCCGCAACCGGAGGGGCCGACCAGAACGATGAACTCCTGATCCGCGATGTCCAGGTTGAACTCCTGCACCGCGACCACGCCTTTGTCGGTGATCTGCAGGTTGGTCTTCTTTACCGGAGCGTCCCCGGCCTTCTTCTTTTTCTTCTTGTCATCGCTGCTGTGGGGATAGATCTTCTTGACGCCTTTCAGGGTAACAGTTGCCATGTTCCAGGCGTTAGTGAGAATGCCTCCGCAATACTCACCTCGGCAGGGCGGAGCGGAGCCGCCAAGCCTTTACGGCAGGTCTCCACACTGCCGCACCGCACGCCTACGCGGGTTACATCCTTTCTTGTCAGTCTGCCGCGCCATTTTTGTGGAGTGGCGGGGCAGCTCGTGATTTGAATGCCCGTATGACCATACAGGCTGCTTTTAGAATAATCCCTCTCTGCCCTGTTGTCAAGAAACACAGTCAATTTTCAGAATTTTGCACAGTCTGCCCCGCCATTTCTGTGCGTTTTGACGAAGACG
Organism: Oscillospiraceae bacterium; assembly: GCA_022800665.1. Classification (GTDB taxonomy): domain Bacteria; phylum Bacillota; class Clostridia; order Oscillospirales; family Oscillospiraceae; genus Pelethomonas. The sequence goes on along the minus strand of JAAWQS010000024.1, from coordinate 6,341 downwards.
GCCCTCACGCACGCCCTGCCCCTTGAATCTCATTGATATCAAACGGCGTTGTCTGGTAGACGAAATAATTCAGCCAGTTGCTGTAGAGCAGGTTTGCGCAGGACCGCCACGTCACCCTGGGGGGCTGGGTGTCGTCGTCGTTGGGATAGTAGTTTTTCGGCGGCGCAATGGGCTTGCCCTGGTTCTTGTCCCGCAGATACTCCTGTTCCAGCGTAAGGGCATCGTACTCGCTGTGGCCGGTAATAAAAATCTGCCGTCCGCTCTCTGTGGACAGGGCATAGATACCCGCCTCCGGGGACGTGGCCAGAATCTTCAGGCCGGGGACCTGCTCCACATCCTCCCGGCGGACGGTGGTGTGCCGGGAGTGGGGGACCATAAAGACGTCGTCGCTGCCGCGGAAAAGCATATTGCTCCTGCGCTCCACCACGTGGGGGAACACGCCGAAGAGCTTTTGTTCCAGTGGATATTTCTGGATGCCGTAGTGGTAGTACAGCCCCGCCTGCGCCCCCCAGCAGATATGGAAGGTACTGTGGACATGGCTCTTGCTCCACTCCATGATTTCGCACAGCTCCGGCCAGTATTCCACATCTTCAAAGGGCAGGCGCTCCACCGGCGCGCCGGTGATGACCATGCCGTCAAAATTGCGGTCCCTGACGTCCGCAAAGTGGCGGTAAAAGGCCAGCATATGCTCCTGGGGCGTGTTTTTGGGAATGTGGTCCTGGGGACAGATCAGCTCCAGCTCCACCTGCAGGGGCGTGTTGGACAGCAGGCGGCTGAGCTGGGTCTCGGTGGCAATCTTCGTGGGCATCAGGTTCAGCAGCAGAATGCGCAGGGGCCGGATGTCCTGGGTCATGGCCCTGGTTTCGGTCATAACGAAGATGTTTTCACCCGTCAGGGTTTTGACGGCGGGCAGTTCGTTGGGAATACGGATTGGCATGGGACAACCTCCTTGTCGTTGTGGGCAGCGGGGCCGGCGGACGTACAAAAAGCCGTCCCTGATGAAGCGTCATCAAGGACGGCTGTAAAAAACCGTGGTACCACCTTGGTTCGTCCGCGCCCTGGGGGCGGGGACCTCAGCGGGTACGAAACCATACCCTGGCGCTGTAACGGGCGCGCCCGTCGCGGCCTGTGCGGGCGGGAAGGCCCCCAGTCGGCGCGCGGCTCCGAGACCATGTTCAGCGGTGCATTCCGCGCCCTTTTCCACCGTCCGGGCTCTCTGCTGCGTATCTCACCGCCTACTCTTCTCTTCACTGCCTTTGCTGAAAATAAAACTGCACTTAGTTTACGACAAAACGGCCTGTTCGTCAAGGGGGAATTTCTGCTTGGCTACGCCATATTCGTCACCGCCACATAGACGTTGGAAATCTCATACCACCCGGCAAAATCCACGCTGCCGGTCTGGGGCAGGTGGAAGATTTTCTGGAACTCCAGCACTGCCGCCTGCGTGGCGGGACCGTAGATCCCGTCCGCCGGGGCTTTGGGAATGGCAGGATAGTTCTGGGAGATACGGTTGAGCTGTTCCTGAATAGTCCGCACCGCCTCCCCCTCGCTGCCGGGGGAGAGGACCTCGCCGCCGTAGGACAGAGGGACGCCCTCCACACGCTCCGCGCTTTTCAGATAGATCTCCGCGCCGTAATATTTCCGCAGGATGCTCACCGCGTCCCAGCCCTGCTCGCCCAGGGCCTGGGAACCCCACTGGCTCAGCCCGCCGCACTGGACACGCCGCCCGTCGCAATACTGGGTGAACAGGGGCTGGGCGATGCCCTCCTTGGTGATGTAGGTGGTGAAGAGATCGTCCACCACCACGCCGATTTCTTCAAAAATCGTCCGTCCGTAGGAAAAGGACTGGTCGAAGGCGGTGGAGCTGGTGACGGTGAAGTCGTACCCCTTCCCGCGATACCACTCGGTGTACACCCGGTTGAGGGTGAAGGAGAGGATCGCCAGGACATTGGCTTTGATGGCCTCTGTCTTCCAGGTGGAATAAATTTCGCTGCACGCCACGTTTTTGATGTAGTCCTTGAACCGGACCCAGTAGTTGGGGGCGGAGGCGTCGTCGGGCCGTCCGTCGTGGACCACCACGAACTCCGGGATCACCGGCTCCGGCAGTACCACCAGGCCCCCCGGTTCCGGCAGGGGTTTGACCTGCTCCTCCGGCTCCTGGGCCACGGGATTGCCCCAGAGGGCATGGGGCGCCAGGCGCAGGTTGCGCACATTGAACCCGCCGGTCCGGGCGGGGGCCAGGGCCGCCCGCTGGATGGACCGGCCTGTGGGCATCACCTCCACGCCGCCGATGTGGAGGGTCTCCCGGTCCCCGGCGGAGATGGTAACGTTGTAGACGGCATAGGGCCGCTGTTCCGACTCCCCCTCAGCCACCGAGAACTCGATGGGCGGGGCGGGCAGTTCGATAAATGGGGTCTGGCCGGAGGCGTCGGTGACGGCCTCCTCCAAAATCCGGCCATTCTCCGGGTCCGTGATGCGCACCCGTGCGTCGGGAATGGGCTGGGGGTCCTCCCCCGCTGTGACAAAAATTTGCAGATCGCCTCTGTCTATGTAAGCTGGATTCATAACGGCAGTCCTCCTTTCCATATAGTATTCTATGCGGGCGGGGCCGGTTAGCCACTGTCCCGCCGCTGGGACAGGAGGCGCACATGGAATATATCATCAAATACACCGGGGACATACTCTCTCTGGGCTACCCCACAGAGCTGCTGGACGCGCAGTTCGCCATCATGGAGCTGGAGGCCATCCCCGCCTCCCGGCTGCTGGAGTACCAGCAGGTGACATTTTACGAGCCGGTCCGGTACCTCAGCCCGCTGGCGGACCGGAGCATGGATGCGGCCTGCATCCCGCCGGTCCAGCGGGAGAACGGCCTGGGGCTGACGGGCAAAGGGGTGCTCATCGGCTTTGCGGACTCAGGGCTGGACCTCAGCCACCCGGAATTTCTGGGGGAGGATGGAACCAGCCGGGTGGTTGCGTTCTGGGACATGACGGCGGAGGGGACCCCGCCGGAGGGCTTTCTCCACGGCGCGGCCTATACCGGGGAGGAGATTGCCGCCGGTCTGGTCTCCGTCTCCGGGGAGACCGGCCACGGCACTGCGGTGGCGGCCATTGCCGCCGGACGCAGCGGCGCGGCGCCCGGCGCGTCCATTGCGGCGGTGAAGCTGGCCAGTTCCCGGACCACGGATATTATGCGGGCGGTGAAATTCATACTGGACCAGGCGGAGGCGCGGGGGATGCCCTGCGTGATCAACCTGAGCTATGGCACCAACTGCGGGTCCCACCAGGGCCAGACCCTCTTTGAGTCCTATATCGACCAGTCCGCCCAGCGGGGCCGGAGCGTGGTGGTGTGCGCTGCCGGGAACGAGGGCAGCGGCGCGCACCACTTCCGGGGCAGGCTCATCGAGGGTGGAAATGTGGACGCGGAATTTACCATTTCCACCCGGCGGGAGCTGGTCTATCTGTCCCTGTGGAAGAGCTTCGCCGACGAGGCGGTCTTCGACCTGACGCTTCCCAACGGGCAGTCCACCGGGCCGCTGAGCGAGGGAACCCGGTTTATGCGGTTCGGGTCCATCCGGGTGTCGGTGTTCTACGGCGTCCCCACCCACTACAGCGCGTCCCAGGAGGCCATGTTTCTGCTGGAGGCCCCGCCGGGCGGTCTGGACGGCCTGTGGCGGCTGCGGTGCCAGGGAAAGCGGGTGTCCGACGGACGCTTTGATATCTGGCTGCCCACGGTGGAGGAGGTCAGCGACCGCACGGCCTTTCTCCAGCCGGAGCCGGACCTCACCATCACCCTCCCGGCCACGGCCATGTATCCCATCTCCGTAGGGGGCTTCCGTCCGGAGACGGAGACGGTCAGCCCCTTCTCCGGGCGGGGGGACCAGGACTGCGCCGGGCGGGTGCTGCTGGACCTGGCGGCTCCGGCGGAGGCGGTGCGCTCGGCCAAACCGGGGGGCGGCTACGACGTGTACACCGGTACCAGCATGGCCGCGCCCTTTGTCTCCGGCGCGGCGGCGTTGATGATGGAGTGGGGCATCGTGCAGGGAAACGACCTGTTTCTCTACGGCCAGCGGGTAAAGGCGTTTCTGTGCAAAGGCGCCCTGCGCAGTCCGTTCCTGTCCTATCCCAATCCCCAGTGGGGGTACGGGCGGCTGAACCTGTGCGGGACCATGCGCGAGCTGGTGGATCATCTGGAAAGGGGGCTGTAGGAATGCGTTTGTCACCGGAGGCGTTGGAGTTCATCCAGGCGCCGGATACTGTGGATTTCGTGGCGCGGGCCACGGAGAATTTTTTTGCATACGCGAAAACTTCCAGCGACGTGGTGCTGGGCCAGACGCTGGCGGGACGGTATGTGCTGGGTTATGTAAAGGAGGAGAATTTCCAGCGGCTGTCAGAGGCGCTGGGGACGGCCTTTGTCAGCTCTGTGCCGGTGGTGCTGGGGCTGCTGGACCGTCCGGCCCTGGATGCGGCGGGGGTCTCCCAGGTCCACAGCCAGCCCTATCTGAACCTGAAGGGCCGGGGGGTGCTGCTGGGCTTTGTGGACACGGGCATTGACTACACCCAGGACGTGTTCCGCTACGCCGACGGCAGCAGTAAAATCCAGTACATCTACGACCAGACGGCGGAGGGGGACCCGCCCCCCGGTTTTCTGCTGGGCCGGGAGTACAGCAAGGCGGACATCGACGCCGCCCTGGCCTCCGAGACCCCCTATGACCTGGTTCCGGAGCGGGACGAGGACGGCCACGGTACATTTCTGGCCTCGGTGGCCGCCGGGCGGGAGACGGAGGATTTTTCCGGCGCGGCTCCGGACGCGGAGATCATCGCCGTGAAGCTGAAAAAGGCCCGGCCCTTCTACCGGAAAAAATACTGCGTCCCCGCCGGCCAGGAAAATGCCTACGAGTCCACCGCCGTCATGCTGGGGGTGGAGTACATTCTCCGCAAGGCGCGGGAGCTGGACCGTCCGGTGGCCATCTGCATCGGGCTGGGGACCAACGCCGGCAGTCACGACGGCTACAGCGTCTTTGAGGAATATCTGGGCGGAGTGTCCATCCAGCAGGGGGTGTGCCTGTGCGCGGCGGCGGGCAACGAGGCGGAGGCCCGCCACCACACCGGCGGCATCCTGCAGCCGGGGGAGAAGCCGGGACAGGTGGACATCAAAGTGGGGGAGCGGGCGGGAGACGTGTACCTGGCCGTCTGGAACACGGTGGCGGACCGGCTGTCGGTGTCGGTGCGCTCCCCCTCCGGGGAGCTGGTGGGCCGGGTTCCGGCCAGGCCGGGGCCGTCCCCCGCTATAGACGTAAAATTGGTATTGGAGGCCGCGCGGGTGCAGATCGAGTACCACTTCCCGGTGGAGGGAAGCGGCGGACAGCTGTCGGTGATCCGGATTCTGGGGGCCACCCCCGGCGTGTGGACCGTCGGGCTCCACGGGGACATCCTGCTCAACGGGAGCTATCAGGTCTGGCTTCCTATGACGGGCTTTGTCTCCCCCACCGTGGAGTTCCTGGCCGCCACGCCGGACTATACCATCACCTGTCCCGCCTCCGCCGTGGGGGTCATCTGCTGCGGGGCCTACGACAGCGCCAGCAAGAGCCTCTATGCCAAGTCCTCCAGGGGCCCGGCCTGGGACGGACGGATTCTGCCGGACCTGACGGCCCCCGGCGTGGGGGTGGGGGGCATCTATCCCTTCGGCCCCGGTATCATGAGCGGCACCAGCGCGGCGGCGGCGGTGCTGGCGGGCATCTGCGCCCTGCTGCTGCAGTGGGGCATCCGGGAGGGGAACGATCCGTCCATGGGGACGTATCAGATCCGGGCGTATCTCATCCGGGGCTGCCTGCGGCGGTCCGATATGGAGTATCCCAACAACCAGTGGGGATACGGGTCGGTGCAGCTGATGCAGAGCTTCAATCTGATGCGGGAGCTGTAGGGACAGGAAAAATTTCTGCCTGAGCGGAGGGACGTGGAGTGCAGCTCATCCGAGGAACCCCACCACCGCAAGCGGTCCCCCTCCCCTTTCAGGGGAGGCTTTGGAGGCGCGGCATCAAAAAAGGCTCCCCTGAAAGGGGAGCGCGAAGCGTGACTGAGGGGTTTCCCAACAGAAATAATTTTTACCCAAAAAAGAAAATACTTGTCAAGTCGAGGAAAACGTGGTATGATAACAACAACGAGGCAAATAATAAGGCAGGACATGGGCGATTCGCAGTCACCCATGCCCCTATGCAGGAGAGTGAGCTCCTACACAATAGCATTTTGCTACGCCAGCTCCTATTATAACAGTCTTCCCATCTTTTTTCAATACCTAGTTTTTCATCTCCTTACTACGGAGGACTGTTTGTTTCATAATACGG
>JAAWQS010000133.1 GCA_022800665.1 Oscillospiraceae bacterium | reverse complement strand
CCGCTATTTTGATATGTTCGCGGGGATCGGGGGCTTTCGGGCCGGACTGACCCGCGCGGGCGGTTTCCAGTGTGTCGGCCACTGCGAGATCGACAAGTACGCCGATGCCAGCTACCGCGCCATCCATGACATTGGAGAGGAGGAAAAATACTATCCCGATGCAAAAGAAATCAACCCCGATGACCTGCCCCCCTTCGACCTCCTTTGCGGCGGATTTCCGTGCCAAAGTTGGTCTGCTGCAGGGCATCGACTTGGCTTCGCTGACCCCAGAGGCGCTCTCTTTTTTGAGATTGCCCGACTGGCTGAAGCAAGAAAGCCTGCGTATCTGCTGCTTGAAAATGTTCCCCGAATTTTACTCCATGACACAGGACAGGCGTTTGCGACTATCCTCTCCACGCTTCATGAGCTGGGGTATGGTCTGGAATGGTCTGTGCTTAACAGCGCAGACCACGGGACGCCTCAATCAAGGCGAAGGGTCTATATTGTCGGATATCTTGATCCCCGATGCGCCGGAAAAATATTTCCTCTCGCCGGAGCAAACGGAAAGGCTCTTGTTCAAGTCCTTGGAGGGCCGCAGGGATCGAGAGTCTATGACCCGGCAGGAGTAGCCTGCACCCAAACTTCCGGTGCTGGCGGCATGGGCGGTAAAACAGGGCTGTACCTGATTCCGCCTGACGCCGCCTTTGTGGATCTGTCTGTTGGAGAACCCAGACGCACCGATACTGCCCGGTGCCTTACCGCCCGGTATGGGCAGACCACCCTCTCCAACCACAGGGCGGAGCGCTCCGGCGTATTGATGATCCGTGATTCCTCCAGGCAGGGCTACAAGGAAGCTGCCCCCGGAGACAGCGTGGATCTGGGTTACCCAGGCAGCAAGACCAGAGGCGGCCGGGTGAGCAGGCTGGCCCATGACGCCGCCAGCGTCCAAGGCATCGTGGAGCGGGGCGGACGAATCCGCCGCCTCATGCCCAGGGAATGCCTCCGGCTCCAAGGCTTCGATGAGGATCAGATCGACCGTCTGCTGGCAATCACCTCGGACGCCCAGGCGTACAAGCAGGCGGGCAATTCAGTCACCGTCAACATAATTGAGGCCATTGGGCGGCGAATCCGGACCGTGGATGAGCAGCTTCGAAAGGAGGACTCCGCCGCATGAACGAAATCGGCATCAAGGATCAGTGCTTCGGTGTGGAGGTGGAGATGACGGGCATCACCCGCAGGCAGGCCGCAGAAGCGCTGGCCGAGTATTTTGGCACATCCGTCCATTACTGCGGCACCTACTACGACGCCTGGGGTGTGACCGACCCAGAGGGCAAAGAGTGGAAGCTGATGAGCGACAGCAGTATCTGTGGGGAGCGGAAAATAGACTTCGGCTACAGATCCACCAGTGATGGCGAGTATCAGGTGGAGATGGTCACGCCTAAGCTGACCTACGCCGAACTGCCAAAGCTCCAGGAATGTGTGCGCCGGGTGCGAAGGGCCGGGGCCAAGGTCAACAATTCCTGCGGCATCCATGTCCATGTGGACGCTTCTAATCACAACCGGCAGAGCCTGAAGAACCTGATCGGTATTATGTACTCCAAGGAAGATATTCTCTTTAAGGCGCTGCAGGTTGATCCGATCCGTGCGAGAGATTATTGCCAGAAAGTGCGGGAACCCATGCTGCGGCAGGCCCGGACGCTGTCCTCCGATGAAACCACCGACCTGACACTGCTGGAAAATATCTGGTATGAAGGGTTTGAGAGAGGCGGCAGCAACCGTCACGATCACTATAATGACACGCGTTATTATGCGCTGAATCTGCATTCTACTTTTTATCGCGGCACCGTTGAATGGCGGTGCTTCAACTCTACTCTCCACGCCGGGAAGGTGGCCGCCTATGTGAATTTGTGCCTCGCTATTTCTGCCCAGGCCATCGCCCAGCGCAGCACTGTCATGCGCAAGACCCAGAGTGAGAACGAGCTGTTCACCTTCCGGGTCTGGCTGGTGCGGCTGGGGCTGAACGGGGAGGAGTTCAAGCACACCAGGGATCACCTTTTAGCCCATCTTGAGGGGGACAGGGCGTGGCGCCACGATAAGGACAGCTATGAAGTCAATAAAAAGAAAAAACGTAATCGAGAAGCAGCGAGGTGATCACAATGAAAATCTGCATTGACGAGCGCACCTATGAGGGCAGCGCCACAGAGATCATGGAACAGCTCCGCCAGCAGGACTTCGATCCCACTGAGTACCCGGATACGGAGAGCTACATCCATCAGCTTCGGAGCAACTTCATCCGGGCCACCGATCTGGACTGTCCCCTGCCGGAGTCCGGCGTGGAGCGGCAGGCCCAGACCATGTTTGCCCATCTGGCCAAGGCCGGGGCGCTGATGATTTTGGAGGAATGACAATGGAAAACAACCTGTATTTCGCTTATGGGAGCAACATCAATCTGGGGCAGATGGAGCATCGCTGCCCCGCCGCCCAGGTGGTGGGGCCGGTGGTGCTGGAGGGCTATGAGCTGCTGTTTCGCAGAGGCGGCTTCGCTACCATCGCGCCCAAGGAGGGCGAAAACGTCCAGGGCCTGCTGTGGAGCATCACGCCGGAGTGTGAGCGGTCATTAGACATCTACGAGGGCTATCCCCGCTTCTATGATAAGCGGATGGTGACCGTCCGGGACAGCGAGGGCCGGTCTTTGCCCGTTATGGCCTACATCATGGACGAGCGGTTTCGGGAACCCATGCTGCCGTCCGCCGACTACTATGGCGGCATTCTGGAGGGATACCGGCAGAACGGCCTGCCCGCAGCTGCTTTGAAAAAGGCGTGGGATCACGCTGTACGGGAGGTGCATCAGGAGACGGAGCGGATCAACAGCCTGTTCAGCCAGCCGCCCAAGCCGCCGAAAAGGAGAAACAGAAATGAGCGATAAAATCAAAGTCCTGGTTGTGGAGCCGATGAAGCCCTGCCGTGTCCAGGAGATCTCCGACACGCTGGACGCTATGCGGCAGATCGTGGGCGGTGACATTGAGGCCGTCACGTCCATTCGGTATGCGTCAGCCATTGTCTGCAACGAGAATGGGAAGATCCTGGACCTGCCCTATAACCGCCCGCTGCTGGATGAAAGCGGGCTGCTGCCGCTGGATATCCTCCGCGGCACGTTTTTCATTGCCGGGATGAGCGGGGAGCATTTTGTCTCTTTGACAGACGAACAGATCCAGCGGTACAAAACCCTCTACGACAACGTGATGGTTTTGACATCGGAACGGCCTGAGAACCAGGCGGAGATCGCGCCGGAGGCCGCCATGCCGGACTTCGCCGTATCCTGCCAAATAACATTCCACATGATCTGTGAGGATAAGGCAAGTCCTGCATCTTATGATGCGTTCATCAGCCACGTCACGGGGATATTCAACAGGGATGACACCCTGGCAGAACGGACGGTGGGTGATCTGGACTTTACCTTCCGGGGCCGCCGCGCTGAAGTGCGGTACACATTTGCCAGACAGGACAAGGACGAGGCCAGCGCTGAGATGTTCTCAAAACAGTGCGTGTTGGATGTGCAGGATGCGCTGGAAGGATACGGCTGCAGAATAGAAAAAATCGACTGTATCGCGGAGGAGCTGGAAAAGGATCTGTCCAGAGGCCGGGAGCCTCAAGAAAAAAGGAAGAAGGGAACTCACCATGAGAGATAAGTATATCCTGACCGCCGAGTCGGTCACCGAGGGCCACCCGGACAAGCTGTGCGACGCCATTGCCGACAGTGTCCTGGACGCCTGCCTGATCAGCGACCCCGCCGCCCGTGTGGCCTGTGAGGTCATGGCTACCGCCGGGAAGATCATCGTGGCTGGGGAGATCACCACCAGGGTGCTGCCGGACATCGCCGCTATTGTCTGCCGGACTGTTCGGGAAACGGGTTATAGATCGGACTATGAGGTGGAGAGCGTCACCCACGATCAGAGCGGCGATATCGCCGGCGCTGTTTCCCAGAACCCCCAGATGGGCGCCGGCGACCAGGGCATTATGTACGGCTATGCCTGCAGTGAGACGGCGGAGCTGCTGCCCCTGCCTGTGGTGCTGGCCCACCGGCTGACCCGCCTGCTCACCAACGCCAGAAAGACTGGGACCATCCACGGCCTGGGGCCGGACGGCAAGGCCCAGGTGTCCGTGGAATACCAGGGCGGTGCGCCTTATCGGATCGCCGCTGTGGTGGTCTCCTGCCAGCACGATGCGGGCAAGGATATGGACGAGCTGCGCCGGGAGATTATCCGGCACGTCATCGTCCCCGCCCTGCGGGACCTGTACCCGGACCCGAAAACGGAAGTGTTCATCAATCCCTCCGGGCGGTTCGTGCTGGGCGGTTTCGAGGCGGACACCGGCCTGACGGGCCGGAAGCTGATGGCTGACACATACGGCGGGCTGGCACCCCACGGCGGCGGCGCGCTGTCCGGCAAGGACGGCACCAAGGTGGACCGCAGCGGGGCCTATATGGCCCGGTACATCGCCAAGAATATCGTGGCGGCTGGGCTGGCGGAGCGC
>JAAWQS010000023.1 GCA_022800665.1 Oscillospiraceae bacterium | reverse complement strand
GGGCTGCGTTATCCGCTCCTCGAATGTCATACTGACAAACCGCGCCCGCAGCTCCCACCGCTCAATTGCCTCGCGGACTTCGGCCCGCATCATCATCTTCGCAACAGGCGTCGGTTTATCCAGCATGGTTGCGGACAGGCCGAATTCCCGATATTGCGGCACACTGCCTTTTGGGGTGGCCAGAATGACGGCGATATTCTGCAGCACGGAGGTGACCAGCTCCGGGTCATTGAAGCGGATGTTTTTCAGGTCTGTTGCTCTTACCGTATAGCTCACCTATCCTCGCCTCCTAAAAATCCTTGCTCAGATACTCCTGCAAGCTGACAGATACATCGGCGCAGTAAATGTTGCCATGCACATCGCTGTACTTGGTTTTTTCCTTAATTGATGTAATGGTCCATCGGTACTTTCCGTAGCCGTGCTCACCGAGGACCAGCTGCAGGGCTGTCCCCTCGCGGTTGTATTTCCACAGCTTCACGATTTCCTTCATGGGCTCTACACCCAGCTGGGCCAGGAACGTGATGTCAAAGGTAATTTTGTCCGGGTCCAGTCCAACAAACTCTGTGAGAGCATGGGTATTGTGCCGCTGGTGGACTGCGTATCGGGCAGAACCGGACCAATTCATGTTGTTGATGGTCTCCAGCGTTTCAGAAGATACCTCAAAGATCAATCCCTCCTCGGCACTGGTACCCAAATATCCAATCACCGCCACGGCATTATCCCTCCGATCACAAATCCGTCTGCATTCCAGACAGGTAGATAGACCACCAGCACCTGATCGCCAACCTTCGGCATATAGGGCTTCCGATTGATTGGGTGTCGATGGTCTACATAATCTTTTTCACCAGCACGAGACCCCTTCCATTCTGATTCAAACTCTGTCCACTGTGGGTCATCGTAATCATGGTCCGGGCTTACATCCTGGCTGATGACGACCGGCAGCCAGCCAGAGGACATGGCATCATCATCAAACCACACGCGCACCAGCCGCTTGTCCATCTGCCGGTCAGTTACAGTACCAACACGCACCAGACCATCTAGGGCCTGGCTGACCAGATTTTCCCGATTCTCCGCTTCCGTCATATCAGTATCCTCCCAGGCACCTCCGCGCCGTGATCTTGGTGGTGTATCCGCCGGTAGAGCTGACGGCATGGACGGCCTGCTTCACTATGTATTTCCCGTCCCAGCCGCCCCAGTCCTCCAGCTGGACCGTGACACCGGCCACCAGCGCAGGAGTGCCGGGGAAAGTGAACGTCACCAGCCGGGTCAGCTTATTGTGCAGCCGCAGCCGCTTTTCGGCTAAAGCCTTTGCCTCGCCGGCGTTCGCCACCTTTGCCGAAACCTCCAGGTACTGCCCGGTCTTCTCAGAATCATCCGAATAGGTTCCTTCGATGCACTTCCCGCTGCCGGGGTCCGTGTAGCTGACGCGGCAGGAACTGTACTGCTGGTCTGCCGATCCCACGCTGAGCGAGTAGCTGATGTACCCGCCCTCCTTCCCGCGCTTGATGGTCCTCACAGGGGGCTGGGCCTCGTACTTGGACTGATCGAACAGCACCAGTTGGCCGTCCGTGGCCTTGAGAGAGATCCCGGCGTCCTTGCACAGCTTGGCCAGAAACGCGCTGTCGCTGGTCTTCCGCTGCTCCACGCGCTCGTAGAAGGGATCATTGGCAGATTCAAACATACAGCTCAGGCCATTGGCCCCGGCAATCTCGTTGGCAATGCCGGAGAGGGTGTAGGATTCCCATGCCTTGGACTTCTTGGTCTGCCGGATCGGCGCACTGAAGGACAGGGATGTGCCCTTGATGGTGACGGTAGACGGCGGGCCAGCCGCCGATACGCTGTCCAGTTCAAAATCGCCTGTGGGGAGAGTGCTGTCATTGCCCCAGTTCTTCTGGGTGAAGGCCGCGCTGAACTTTAGCCCCGCGCCAGCCGCCGCATCAATGACCTGATCCAACCAGCTTTGCAGCCAGTCCCCTTCCCGGTCCTGGATTTTGATCTGGAGGTCGTCTGTCTCACCCTCCTCGTTGTCCGTGTAGGTGATGGACAAGAGGTAGGGCTTGATGGATTTGGTGATATCCACGCCGTCAAAAGTTACCTCTGCCTCCGTCCGGCGGGTATTCTTATAGTCGCTCACTTTGCGCCTCGCTTCCACGGCGGCAGGGTCGCCAGAATTTTCTTTTCAGGTTCCGGCAGAACCAGGACAATCCCTGCCGGGAAGGTGTGGTACATCCGGTACTGCCGGTTCAGGTTCATGAGCCGGTCCGTATAGGCTTCACTGCCCAGTTGTGTAAAGGCGATGCTGTCCCACATATCGCCCTGCACAGTTCGGTAGGTCTTCATCAGAACCAATCCCTCCTTCGGGCATCTGCCTGGACGCTCTCCATAACCTCCAGCACAGCGGTCTGCAATTCGCCCCGGCTGACATAATTCTCCAACACCTGAACCGTTTCCGGGGTGGCGCTGCCCTCAATGTGAATATGGATTTCCACATTGATTGGCGCAGAGGAACCGCTGCCAGCTGCTGGCGCTGCATCGGTTATATTGGCAGTAGATACAGCCGCCTCTGGCGGGCTGGCGCAGACGGTATAATCCGCCCTCCTGACCGCCTCATACGCGCCGTTACTATAGATAGCCTCGCTGTAACCGGCATAGGCCGCACTGCTGGCGTTGGCCAGCCTCGCCGCCTCAGCTGCAGCGTTACCCGTGCCGCCGGCATAGGCATACATTTCGTCCTGATAGGCGGTCAGAAGGGTGAATTGGCGGGACACCTCGGCAGGCAGCACAGTTTCGCCGCCCCGCATGTGGATCAGCTCCGGGCCTTTCTCGCCCACCCAGGCCCAACCGGGCGGCGCGTTGCTGGTGCCGCCGGCAAAGGCGGGTGTGGCGCGGTTCGCGGCCCAGGCGCTGTCGCCATAGGGGACGGCGTTGAGATTTACCCCCAGGGCGTTGGCGGCCAGCTGTCCCAGCTGCGCATAGGCATTGCGCACCCACGGCTGCATAGCTCCTGCCTGGTCGATAAATGCCTGAATCGTACTGCGGGCGCTCTCCTGCGCCTCGTCCGGCAGGTCCATCCCTTCCACGCCTTCCTGGACAATCCGCTCCATTTCCGTCATCGCCTCATCCAATCCAATCTGGATTTCCGCCACTGCGCCGGAAAAGGTTTCCTTGCCCTCCTCTACCTGGGCGAAGGCGGCGTTCAGCTCTTCGATCTTTGTTTCGCCGCTGTTTACGATTGCCTGCAGATAGGCCGCGCTTTGGGTACTGCCGTCGCTGAGTCGGGACAGCAGCCCCTCGGATAATCCCATGTCTGCCGCTTTCCGCAGGTTCTCTGAATAGGTGGCCATATTGCTGGCCTGAGACTCCAGAGAAGAAATCATATCGCTGACAGAGGCGTCAACCTTTACCGCCGCCTCCTCAAACAGTCCGAACTGTCCGCTGATGCTGTTGTAAGCCTCGTTGTAGGTATCGGAATAAGCCGCCGCCAGATTGGACAGCGTGGCTTCAATGGGAGACAGCGCGGCATCCAGTTCCGGCAGCGCGTTGGTTTGCTCCTCCACTGCGCCAGTGGACTTGTGGAACGCCTCCTCCAGCAAGGATATCTCCTCCTGGGCCTTGCTGACGGCCTCCTGGCCGTCCTCCACGGCCTGGGTGTAGACATTTACCTCGTTGCGGGAATGCTGGATTTCCACGTCCAAATCCCCAAGGGACGAAGACAGCTGGTTGTATTCGTACTGCAGCTCCCTGGCCTTCTCCGGATTTCCGTCTGCGTTCCGGATCTGCCGGTACAGGTCGTTCATCCGGCTCAGGGTTTCGGACCGCTCTTTCTCGGTTTGATCCAGAGCGGTCTGTGCGCGGGTCAGCTCAACGCTGTTTTTCTCCGCCTCGATGAGAACGTCCGCCTGGGCCGCATACATGGCGGTGAGCCGCTCCTGATACGCCTGGGCCATAGCGTTCTGCTTCCATGCATCGGCATTGGCGCGGAGGGCATCGGTAGTCGTTTCCAGAGCATAGGTGGTGCGGCCATATGCATCTGTGGTCTGGCTGATACAGTCAGAGAGAGACGGCACGGTCTGCAGGAGCAGGGCCAGCGTGTTCTGGTACTGCCGCTGCTCATCTGCAGAGAGATTGGCGGAATTGCCCATTGCCTCCAGCTTGCTGATGTAGGTGTCCGCCACATTGACTGCTGCCAGCGCCGAAGCGGACGCGCTATCGTAGGCCGCAGCGGAGGACTCCAGCGTGGCCTGCATCTCCGCTGCGGCTTCGGTCAGCTCCTTAACGGTGGGAATCCCGTCGTCAAAGGCGGCGCTCATTCCGACTGCTGCCGCCGCAACGCCCGCCACAGCAGCCGTTACCCCCAAAATCGCGACAACAGGCCCGGTAAACAGGGCGGCAACATTCAGCGCCTGGAATATTTTCAACGCCGCGTTCACGCCTGTTACAGCAACCGCCGCAGTTCCCATAACGCCGGTGAAGGTCATGACGCCTTTTGTCATGGCGGGGTGCGCCTGAATAAAGCTGTTGATCCAGCCGAGCAGATCGGTCCCGATCTCAGCCGCACGGCGCAGCTCTGGGTTGAACTGCTCCCCAATGGTGGTCCGTACAGCCTCCAGCGCGGAATCCATCAGGGTCAGCTGGCCCCGGAGGTTGTCCAGCTTGATGCCGGCCATACGCTGGGCCGCGCCAGTACAGTTCTCAATGCTGTTGGTCAGGGACTGATAATCTGCGTCGGTGGCGTTCAGGATTGCCAGCAGGCCGTTGTAGCCCCGCTGTCCGGCCAGAGCCATAGCATTGTTCACCCGCTCCGCCTCGGTCATCTGTTCGAAGTAGACGCGCAGTTCATCGACAGTATCGGAGAATTCCTTCATCGTACCGTTGGCTTTGATGGCGGAGAATTCATACTCCCCGAAGGCCGCGCCCGTCAGGGTAACGCCCTCCAGCAGTCCGTTGAAAGTGTTCTTCAGCGCGGTACCGGCGATGGAGCCCTTGACGCCGGCGTTGGCCATCAGGCCCACGCCAACGGCCACGTCCTCAATACTGTAGCCCAGCGCACCGGCGATACTGGCGGACTGCTTGAAGGTCTCGCCCATGATGCTGACGCTGGTGTTGGAGTTGGTGGCCGCAGCTGCCAGCACATCGGAGAAATGAGCGGTGTCGGCGGCGGTGAGGCCGAAGGCAGTCAGGTTGTCAGTGACGATATCAGATACCTGCGCCAGATCCTCACCGGCAGCGGCGGCCAGATTGATGACGCCGTCCATGCCGTCCAGCATCTCCTGGGCCTTCCAGCCCGCCATGCCCATGAATCCCATGGCGTCTGCGGCCTGCTTGGCGGTGTACTTGGTGTTCGCGCCCAGCTCCTTTGCGGCGGCGGTCAGCTCGGCCATCTCCTGAGCCGTGGAGCCGGACAGGGCTTCTACATTACTCATGGAAGACTCAAAATCTGCCGCAATCGTGACGCACTCCGCATAGGCTTCGTAGATTTCGTGGAGTCCGGCGGCGATTCCGGCGGAAGTTATCGCCTGCTGCGCGGCTGCAAAGGCGTCCTGTACTGACCCGCCGAAGGACTGTGCGCCTTTGGCGGCGTTTTCCTGCTGCCGCGCCAGCTCCTGCATCTGAGCCGCCAGACGCTGGCTCTCGCCGGAGAGATTGCCGGTATCCACCTTTGCGTCCTTCAGCCGCTGTTCCGTGGCGCTCAGCTTCTGGTTCTGACGCTCAAAGGCGGCGGTCGTCTCCCTGATGCGCTGCTCCAGCTTCGCCTGCTCCCGCTCCAGACTGGCAGTAGGCCCGTTCGTTTCCCGGATTTCCTGCTGGATCAGGTCGTACTGCTTTTCAAGGTTACGCAGCTTGGCCTCTGTGTTCTGCACCGCCTTCTGCTGCTTCTGATAAGATGAGATATCAGACTGGAGGCGGTTCAACCCTTGGATTTCTTTCCCCAGCCGGACAAATTCCTGCTGGGCGCGGCTGAAGGTTCCTTTGAAATTACCGTTCAAAGCAGCGTTCAGCACGAAATCCATGGTATGTACTTTACCTGCCACGACGGGCCGCCTCCTCTCTGCGCCGGTTTTCTTCTCTCACCAGCTTGTTGTGCGATTGAATCCACAACGGCAGCTCTGCCATGGGCATGGAAAGCCAATCTGTTACGGGGGTGTTTCTCTCATTCGCGAGAATCAGGCATTGTTCCCGGAGCCATCTGCCTCCGTCTCCGGCTTTGACTCCGAGCGCATTAAAAAACGCCGCGCCGCGCCGCAAATCTGCCTGAAATCCCGCATCGGCAGGGCATAGAGCGTCTCCGCCTTGACGGTACGGAAATCCTCCTCGCTGCGGTAGGTACAGGCCCGCGCCGCCATAGCCGTCAGGTATTCCGGCGTGAACTCAGCCATCACTGTGGTGATGCCGCGCCGGAGCAGGTCGCGCTCAATGGCGACGCTGTCCCGTCCGCTGAGGGAATCCCAGTTGAATGTCAGCTTCTTGTAGGTGATACCCTCGTAGGTGAGGGGCGTCGTGAGGATATGGGTGTAGATCCCGGCATCCTCTTCGGCAAGGGCCTCGGCCTCTAACCGCTCCGCCTGTTCAACAGTGTCCTCAAGATTCGTAGTTTTCTTTTCGTCTGTCATGGTTGGCACTCCTCCTATAAATTTTTGCATACTTTTATGCAATATCCTCTTGACATTACATAAAGTGTGTACTACAATAAGATCATGAAAGGGGTGATACAGTGAAACGCCGGGACATACTAAAGAAACTGCATGAGGCTGGATACTCCATTATCCGGGATGATGGAAGCCACACAAACCTATGGAAATCCGGCAGCAGGGTCATCCAAGTTCCGCGGCACCGTGAAATCAATGAAATCACCGCAAAGCAAATCTTGAAGGATGCGGGGCTGAAATAAGCCCCGCACCTCCAAAAATAAGATGGGAGGTAACACGATGAACACATTCGTATATCCTGCGCTGTTCCACTTCAATGAAAATGACGGGTCGTACACCATCACCTATCCTGATCTTCCGGGCTGTGTCTCTGAGGGCAAATCCCTGGAAAATGCCTTGTATATGGCGCAGGACGCTTTGAAACAGTGGTTGGAGTGTACGATCGAGGTCGGCCAGGAAATCCCCGCCGCCAGCCGCGTAGAGGAAATTGCCCACGAACAGGGCGAATTTGCAAATCTGATCCGCGCGGAACTGAAAGATGACCGCGCCGTTCGGCGCACTGTCAGCATTCCAAAGTGGATGTATGATGCCGCCACAGATGCAAATCTCAGCCTGTCCCGTGTTTTGCAAGATGCGCTCAGGGAGCGTCTTGGTGCTCAGTAAACATGATATAAAGAGCCGTCCTCGATCAACGGACGGCTCTTTATATGTATTAGGAATATCCCAATGCCTTGCGGACATCGGCCATCCAGTCCTTGCCGTTGATGACGCAGCGCATATTGCGTTTATCCAGATCCCACAGCTCCTTGCCGTCCCGGTAGGCTTTGTAGGCGTACACGGTAAAGGTGCCGGAGGAATCAGCAGCGGTGGCGGGAATCAGTCCGCCTGGCTTCAGAAGTTTGGGCCGGGCGACCAGCACGTGCTTGATTCCCCAGAGTCCGACTTCAGCGTCCTCAACATCCCAATACTCCTCCGCTACCCGCAGTTCGATCAGGTGCTTCCTGGGTTCCATCAGCATCGGAAACGTCCCAGGATCGGTATGCCCAAGGAAGTCAAGCCCCAGTTCCATGTTCTCCAACATTCCGATCAGCGGCACCTCGATGTCGCCCATCATGCCGGAGCCTGTAATAGTAACAGCTTTATAAGCAATATCCGGCAGGGTCGCTTTGGCCAGCCCCACTTCGTTGACGCTGTCTTCGTATACCCGAAAGCTGATTGTCGCGGATGGATATCTTGTCATGTTTTGCACCTCTCCTTCTTACGCCGCCAGCGCCGACTCCACATAGCTGGTGTCGTACTCCAGGGTGAAGTCGCACTGCTGCATGGGGCTGGGCGGCGTGATGTAGATATGGATGTGGAGAATACCGGCCATCAGGTCCAGGAGATTGTTTTCGCTCTCCAGCATCTCCGCCCTGGCGCCCAGCAGCCGCTCCGTGCCGACCAGCCCAGCCAGCCAGATGTTGCAGGTGTCCAGGATGGAGTCGACCAGCCGCCGGTTCATGGGCTTGTCCAGCTTGCTCCAGAAGGTCCGGATGAGGGTGTTGCCCACCCAGTCGAACATACGGGAGACGGGGGTGAACTGATCCTTCACGTCCGTATTGCCGGGATAGCAGGCGGTGTAATTGCCCTTGAGCACCCAGCCGCCAACCAGGAAATTGACCGCCGTGACCACGCCGTAATCGCCGGCCACAATGTTGACCTGGGGCCAGTTGAGCATGACCTCCGTGCCGTCCGCCAGACAGCAGGCGTCCATCTTGAGGGTCTTGTTGCTGGGGCTTTCATAGGGACAGCCGCTGTTCAGCGTGTCCACCGAAGCCATCAGGCCCGCCATCTGCGTGCTCAGATGGAACATATAATCGCCCAGCTTGACCATAGGCCAGCAGAGGATCTGATTCTCATCCACAAAGTTATTCTTGTTTTTGTAGCCGGGCAGCTCCGAGTAGTCCCGGACGCCGTTCTCGCCGCAGTCGGCATCAATCAGGCATTTACCGTGGAACAGGCCCATGATGCCAGCGGCCTTTGCCGCCATAATCGCCGCGACAACCGTGTTGTGGGACCAGGCCGGGGCGCAGAGGGTGTCGGGAATCTTCCCAACGGCGGTCATGCAGTCATCCACATGGCCAACGCCCTCCACGATATCCGCCAGCACGACGGCGTCCGGCTTGACGGCGGAGTAGGAGATGGAGAGCTTTTCCGCGCTGTAGGCTGAACCCGTCTCCAGCAGCTCCACTACACAGACATCCGTCCGGTCATCATAATAAACGCTGTAGTCCGCGTCCAGCTCCAGAGCCGCCCCGGCACTGTCGCTGACATTGACTGTGCCGCTCATGACGGCCAGCGGCAGACTGACCTTGTGCTCAGACACATCGTAGTCCTCTGCCGCGATGTCCTCCTTCATAGTGGCCGGGTCCATAACATTGCAGAAAATGACCGGCTGACAGCCAAACAGCTGGAAGTGCGAATAAATAAACTCGCACAGGGGATAGGTCTCCCAGTCATACGAGAAACCCAGCTTCTCCACCGCCTCATCCCAACTGGTGCAGAGGATGGGGGTGTTGACCTTGCCGGGTTTGGTGGCCGTATGGATGGGGGACACCCCCGTCACATACGGCAGACCGGAATCGGCCACAACAGGAATGCTTACCCGCGTAGCCTGTTTCAGCACATGAATGCCGAGATTTGCCATACTTTACACCTTCCTTGCTTCTTTTGCCGCCGCAGCAAGCCGCACATAATTGGCGTGCAGGGCGTTGCCTGTGGTTTTGATCTTCAGCCGCGCCACCGGCAGATAATCGCCGGGGACAATCAGCGTCTTGATCAGCGGGTACTTCTCAATAGCCTCTTTCGCATCAGTCAGAGCGTGTTCCCGACTGCCGCGATAGATGGTGTTGGCCTGAATCAGACCGGGAATTGTCGGGCCGATGTGAATATAAAAGCCGGAGGGCGGGCCTCCAGCCTTCTCACTGTTTTTCTGGGGTGATATATTCTCCGTGGGCGCCGGGACCGGTTCGGTTACAGTCCGGTCCGGGACCTGACTTTCGGATGTTGCTGCAGCATGTTTTGTCATAGTCAACCTCTCTTTCAATGATCGGGGCATTCCATGTGGTAAGCATTTCCCCAAGATAGTAGGGGGCTGTTCCTTCCGGCGGCGGGCCGGTGTCCGGATAGACCAGCGTTTCCAATCCAGCAGATAAATCCAGCCTGAACTGCTTTCCGATGACACGCCTGCGCAGCAGGCCGATCCGCAGGCGCTCCATCGCGTTCAGGAGCGACAGGCCGCCCTCCTGCCCATCCTCGTGATAGATGCAGAAGGTAGTCCAGACAAGGATCTCCGCAAGGGGCAGCTGGCCGGGTTTCTGGAAATCCAGGGTCTTCAGAATCTGATGCAGGACATACGGCGCGTCCCGCGTGACGGAGGAGCCTTTCGGCAGCGCGTTGGTGAACACCTTCACCACGCGGGACAGTTCCGGCTGCTCCGCGTTCTCATTGGCGCATTCGCCGCCAAGACCGTCGTCGAAATCATCGCCGCCAGCCAGGTCAACACATATGGTATGCCTCGGCGGCGGGACCGGCAGAAGCAGATCCGCCAGAGCCTCCTCCGTAAACGCCTTCAGGTGTTCCAGCAGAAAGATCCGCGTCATGTCCGCACCCCCATATTCCCGTTCAGAATTGCGCTGATATTATGCTCCAGACGCTTTTCAAATATCTCCACGGCCTGTTCGGCCAGTTTCTTGGCCACCGGATCGCTGCCCAGCATCTGCGGCACAGATGAACCCATGATTTCCTTGATTTCATCGCTGTTGGCCTCCGTCACGCCGCCTGTGCGCTTAAAGATGCCGGTATGTCCGGATTTCATCTGGGCAACGAAATATTTTCGAAAATGGTAGGGCGATGTGCTTTTCAGCTGATGCCCGGACGCGGCAACGCCGGGATGGACCTGCAGCCACTGGCCGTAAATCTTTGCCCGCACCAGTTTCCCGGTATCCGGTCTGGGGCTGCTGGGAGACGCGCCGCCAAAGCGGTGCAGGGGTATCCGCTTTCCGGAAAAGGTGACGGCGGCCTGGACGCCGCTGCCGCGATAACTGCGGGTAATCCGCACGTTTTCTTCCGCCCGGATATTGGCCGCTGAAATATCGTACCGTTCCCGGATTGCTTTGGAGCTGCTTGTCCGCAGGCGGGACGCCGTCCGGCCCAGGGCCTCGTTGACTGCCGTGGATATGCCTTTCGGGATACCCTCCAGCAACTTCTCCGCACGCTCCAGCGCCGCCTGCCCGGCAGCGGTTGTATAGACAGTCATGGGCCTTCCACCGCCTCCAGCTCCGCACGGATCATCCCCATTTCACAGGAGCTGGCGGCGACGGTGAATTTTTCTGAAAAGCGGACGCCGTCCTGTATCCGGATGATCTCCAGAGAACCGTCCTTTTCCAGATGCATGCCGCCCAAATCCGCCGCCGAGCAGAGCAGGATTTTGGATTTTCGGTAGAGGCCCTGCGCGTGATCCTGAACCGTGCGGTTCTGCCGTCCGGAATCAGCGTTTTCCTGCAGAGAGACAGCGATGCTTCGAAAGGCTTCTCCCTCGTATATGACGGTGCATTTCTCTGCAAACTCGTCTGCATTCAGAAACACATTCCCGATGTCTCTGTTGAGCATATCCTTGAAGCCGCTCATCGGACGATATCCTCAGCCTCCAGCTCCGGGGCACCATCGCCGGCCTCCTCCGCCTCGGCGGCGGCGATCAGCTCGGCGCGCTCCCGGTTGTTCTTTGCGCCGGAGATGTCAATACCCATATCCTGCGCCATTTGCTCCAGGTCTGCCTTTGTCATGCGCTCCAGAGCGGCGGCGCTCATGGTGTCAGACAGCTCGCCAGCAGGGGCAGCGGGCGTTCTCTCCCCGGCGGTATCCTGGGGCATCTGCTCTGGGTCAGGGGCCGTCTGGGGCACAACAGGGGGATACGCCGTGCTTCTGGCAACAATCTCCGCCACGCCCAGGCGGACCAGGCGCAGAGCCTCCTGATCCGGAACCTCAACCCGCTCTCCCTTGAAGACAGGATGTACCCGCCCTTTTCCATCTCTGGAACCGTAGGCGCCCTGCAAAATCTTGATGATCGCCATCCTACTTCACCACTCCTTCCGCATAGATGCACGGGCAGTAGTTCTTGGGAGCGGCCAGGGGCCTGGATGCCAGACGGAGCTTCCGAATGTCCTTGTCCTGGTCGATGGTGAACTTTGGTACCCGGATACCGGGGTGCGTTACGGGTACAGTGCCGCCGTAGTCGATCTGCGTAATCTGCCCATACATAAAGTGGCCGCATCCGGGGGTCGTCACTGCGGCGCTGGTCTTCGGGAAGTAGGGCTTGGTGGCGCCGTCGTCATCCATGTAGCTCTCGTCCACAGAAATCAGATTCAGCTGGAAACCGCCGAAGTTGAGGGTGCCCAGCAGCACAACGCCGGCATAGGCGGAGAGCTGTTCCCGGATGGAACCGATTGCAATGCCGCTGTTCTTGTCCAGCAGCTCCCGCAAATCCTTGAACTCCAAAATAGCGTCCGCCGTGTCGGTACCCAGGAGCAGGTCAGTCACAGGAAGGCCCCGATAAGAGAGCATCCGACACATAGCAATGACATCTGCCCGCATCTCCGCAAAATTGTCCCAGGGCTTTGCCACTGTATAGATGTGATCGCTGGCAGTTCCCTCGTAGAACTGGACATGACGCTTATCGCCCTTAGTTTTGTCGTCCACATACTCCTGCATTGTGCAGGCATTGTGGATCAGGGTCTGTACGGCCATCCACTCCTCGCGGCGGCGGATGCGCAGATCCATGTCGCCCATGTCATCCCGCAACAGCCTGGCAGCACGCTCGGCGGGGGTGGAGACAGAGTAAAGGGCCTCGCCAAAGCCCCGCTTCTTCAGATCGTCCAGCGTCAGATAGCGGGACACGCCGATGTACGCCGGCTCAAGCTCGTGGACCTCGTAGCCGATGCGGCCCATGGGGATGTCGCCGACGCGGTCCGAGACAAAGGCCGCCATGCGCCGGTCGCCCTTGCGGTACTCGGTCAGCACCTTGTCGGACGCGAACACATCGTTGTCACTGGTGGGGAAATAGCGGTCACGGAAGAAGAACGTGTTGGGGACGTATTCCTCCATGATCGCAGCCAGGATATAGGTATCAAAAAAATTCAAAACAGCCATACTGTGATTCCTCCTTACGGGGCCGGGGTTGCGGCCTTGAAGATAATGCTGAAGGACCGGAGCTTGTCCTTGTCGTCCTGCGTCAGTGTGTAGCCCCCGGCGACCGTCACCTTCTCCGGGTCGAAGCATCCGGCGGCGTAGATCACCACAGGAACATCCTCTTCCGTGCCGACTTCGGTATCGTCACAGAGAATGCCCTCCGGGGTGGTGCTGCCGTCATAAACGGACAGCTGCCCGCTGGAGTCCTTCCCCAGCAGTGTGCCGCGTTTCAGCTCTGCAGCGGCGGACAGTTTGGTGATGGCGCCGCCGGTTACACGGACCGGCGGGTTAAGGCCGGTGATCAGGCCGTCGTACTCCATCTCGCCGAATTTTCTGTGCAGTTCCTTCATGGATTACTTCTCCTCCTTTCCGAAGAGAGCCTTGACCTCCGTCCGCGCGGCGGTCATACGCTGCTCCGGGGTCTGTTCACTTTTGGGCGGCGGCTGGCCGGGATCGCTGGCCGCCGGTACGCCCTGGGCGCCGGATGCTTTGTAGTCAGACTCCAGATTGTCCAGATGCTGCTTGCCCTGTTGGGCCGCTTTCTGGGCGGCGCGGTAGGTCATCTCCTGAGCAGTGCAGGCGTTCTCGCCGTACTTCGCCGCCTGGATGGTCTCCGCATCATACAGGCCCGCCAGCGCGTCGATCTCCTGAATACGCAGCCGCTCCGCCTTGGCCGGGTCGGGGGCGGGGTCCTGTGCAGCGGGAGCCGCCGGGGGAGATGCCGGGGGAGCTGTGGGTGTAGCCGGTGCGCCGGATGCGGACACAGCGGCTTTGGCTTCGGCCAGCAGCTGCTCGGCCAGTGCAGGATTTTCCGCCCGCAGCTCTTCAAGTGTGTTTGCCATAGTGGTTCCTCCATTCTGTCCGCCGGCCTGCGCCGGCTGATTTATATTTGCCTCAACCGGGGCCGCTGCCCCAGATGTGACCGTTGGGATATTGTCCGGGGCGAACATCCCCGGCGTCAGGTGGAAGGGGCGGCCACGCACGAACAGGCTCCGCCCATCGGTGCTGGCGGCAATGTCCAGCGGATCGGCATCCTCCAGAATCCTGTCAGCAAAGCCCTTTTCCACCGCCTCGACACCAGTCATATACGTGGTTTTGGCCATCATGTTTGAAATGACTGTGCTGGACAGACCGCATTTGCGCTGGTAGATAGATACCTGGGCTTTGTCCCAGGCGTCATTTCTGGCCGCAATCTCCCGCAGTTCGTCGGAATTGTAGCCGCCGAACAGGGAACTCCAGCACTTGTGGATCATGATGATGCTGGAGGGGTTGACCTCGACTTCATCGCAGGCAGACATAATAAGGGAGCCGCCGGACATGGCGACTCCGTCCACAATGCATTTCAGCTTGGTCCCCTTTGCGGCCAGGTCCCGCAGGCGGTTGTGAATCAGGATGGACACGCCAGCATTACCGCCAACGCTGTCCATGCGGATCGTCAGGGCCTTTGCGCCGGAAATCGCGTCCAGATCTTTCAAAAATTCTGTCTGAATGATGTACGAACCTTCTACAGGTTCTCCTGTCCACCAGTCTACCGGCTGAGCGTCCACAATTTCGCCGTACATGGTAATTTCCGCGTTTTCTCCGTCCAGCAGGGCCATTGTGTAGGTGGGCTCGATATGGCGGGGCGGCGGGATGATTGCTGTGGTTGTGGGCGCCGTCTTTACATGCACGCCAGAACCATAGCGAAAGACAGGGGACCGTGCTCTATTCATTCCTCGAAACCCTAAAAAGCTCATTCTGCATCTCCTTTGTCATCATCTTTCTCATTCAGGCGCATGTTGATCTGGACATTCCCGCCACCGGCGGCGGTCAGCTTCTCGTTCTCCGCTGCCAGCTGCTCTACGTTGGCATCCCAGTCCCCGCCGGACATCTCCCTGGTCACCCGCTCATGTGTTTTCAGAGCATGCTGAATCTGAAGCACAGCGGCCTGGGCCTCCTTCAGCGGGTCGATGGAACCCTGAACCGGGCCGATCCACCGCGCTCCGCACCACGCTGCGCGGATCAGCGGGTCATTGAAAAAGCCCGGAGCCTTGATGCGGCCACGGGCCACCGCCTCGGCCAGCCAGTTCTCATAGGCAGGCTGACAGAAATCATCTGTGAACCACTTCCGCCGCATCCGGATATCCTCCCAGGCGTCCAAAAGGGCGGCGCGGGCGGCGGAGTAGCTGGAATTGTACTCCTTCACCAGAACATCGTAGGGAATTCCCAGGCCAGCGCCCACCAGCTTGCAGAAGGTTTTGACGAAGGCATCAAAGCCGGGGACCGGCATATTGGGATTCCCGAATTTGATATCTTCATCTTCTTTCAGTGTCTGGAGAGTCCCCGGTCCCATATCCAGCTCATCCGGATTTGTGCGGGGGCGGACCGGAACAGCCCCGTCGGCACCGGGTACCTGCATATCGCCCCAACCGCCGACACTGTCCCATGGGATCTCATCCGGGTGATCCTTGACGATAATCCACGCGGTAAAGTAGCTCTGGATCAGGGCCATGGTCAGCGCGGAATCCACGTAGCGGTTCAGCTGCAGGATCGGTTCGATTGCCGGGGCCAGATAGCTCACGCCGCGATACTGGTCCGGCCTCTCGCTGCTCATGATGTGGAGGATATTGGGCAGGTGCGTTTTCTTGCCATATGCCTCTACACGCACCCAATCATCGTCTCTGTTGGTAATCTGCCAGGGATAGTTGCTGTGTATGTAGTAGGCGACCACCATCCCGTTATCATCTACCTCGACGCCGTCAAAAATGCGGTTGTGGTTGTCGGGATTCTCGCCATCGGTCATGCCGGGGTACCGCAGTCCGCCGTATTCCATGGGCGTGCGCACCCGGTCGGCCTCAATGATGTGCAGCCGAAGGGAATACGGGCGGATGCCGCTCGGCTCGTACCGTTTAATCAGAGCAAAGACGTCTCCGCTCATCAACCAAGAGATCAGCGCCAGCTGCTGCATCCCGGCAAAATCGTTCATACCGGTAGCATCGCAGCTGGACTTCTGTCCGGCCCACATGGCGAACTCCCGTTCCGTGTGCTTCTGCCACTCCTTCGCCGCCTCCGGCGACAGGCCCAGCGTCTCCCGGTCAATGGAGCTTTTCAGAGTTAGTCCAACGCCAACAGCTTTTGTTCTTACTGTGTTGATTGCACTGGTGGCAAGAGGGCTGGACATATACAGCATCCGGCTCCGCTGGCGCAGCGTATAGTTATTCCAGTCGATGTCCTGATTGGGCGCACTGCTGCGGGCGATGAAATTTTTCAAGGCCCGCCGGGTCTGGCTGGCTCCGGCTTCGCTGTAGCCGCTGGCTTTAGGACGGACGCTGTCCGGAAGATACAGTTTGGTGCGTTTATCCTGATACATAGTCCGCTCTCCTTACCAGTCTGTCGGGATCACCGCAAAGGACCGCCGGGATTTTCGTCCTTGCAGCAGAGCCTCCAGTTCGTCAATTTCATTCTCCATGTCTTCGATTGCCTTCTTCAAATCGGGCAGATCGAAGCGCGTCAAGCTGCGGTTCTCCAGCGAATAACTCTTCACTCCGCCGTCCAGCAGGGCGATGTACGCCTCCCGCAGCTTTGTCAGCGCGGCCCTTCGGAACTCCAGCCGCGCACGGATTTCTACTTTGTCCGTCATGGTCAGCACCTACCATTCGTTGTAATACCGATCCAGAGCGTCTCCCCTCTTCTTCGGTTTGGGGCGGGGTGGAGGCGGCGCCGCGGCGACTGGCGCATCCACCGCTTTGCCCCGCGCTTTCTTCAGCTGCCGGTCCTTGGCGTCCAAATTCACAGGCAAAACGCGGAATGCAGCCATAGCGTAGTTCCGGCAGTCCAGCGGCTCGTTCCGCTCGTGACCGGGAATCTTCTCCCATACCCACCGTTGGCGGATTTTGCCCTCTGGTACCAAGTGTTCTGAAAGCAGGCCATTGAAGTACGCAAGGCCATAATCGTCCCGCAGCGGAAAATGACAGTATTTCGGACCGGGGGCCTCTACCCGCAGATTGTCCATAATCATCTGTTTGCCGGAATCCACGCCCAGCTGATACTGCCAGCAGGTACCCTTATAGCGATTTCCAATGATGATCTTCATCTTCTTGGGCGCATCGGTAAATGGCCGGTCCGGTCCGGCTGCGCCCTTGATGCAAAACACTTTCTTCCGAATACGGTCCCGGCACCGCTGCCGCACCTGACTGGTGAAGTGGCCGCCTTCGTCCACAAAGGACATGCTGACCTTCAGGCCCAAGCCATCTTTGAAGCGGAGTACGCGGTCAAATACCATCATGTCCAAGCTGTCCCAGGTAGCCGGATCATCGGGACTGCCCATGATGACGCCCTTCTCAATCCCCCAGGTTTCCCCGAAGTGGCCGTGGCCGACAATCTCATATTCAAAGCGGTCATCCTGTGTGTCTACACCAGCCGTCAGCACCAGGACGCCCTCCGGCAGCTCCGCGTCATATGTCTCCCGGCGTTTCAACATCGACTCCGGGTCCTGTGTGTCCCCGCGATTCTCCCACAGCTGGCCGAAGCGGGTGTTGTAGACCACCTGCATCTTCGCTGTGTCGCCTTGCGCGTACAGGTACTCCAGGATCGTGCTCTCCCAGCTGGCCCATGGACTGACAAAGGAATTCAGCCAAAAGGAACGGACGCCGCGCTGATAGGCATCCGGATTCTCGGCGATCCACTTGGCAGGCTGCCGCTTGATTTCCGCCTCGGTGGAGGTGCAGGTGCAGCCGGAGCACAGATACAGAATGTTCTTCACCTTGTACTGGGCCTTGCCGTGGACCATGGTTTCCTCGGATTCGTAGCGGATGTTTTTGAAGAAATCAATGTCGTGATACTCCCCGCAGTGGGGACACTTCACGCACCATCGCTCCATTGTCCCCTCATAGAAGGAATCCGCAATGGCGCTGTCACCCTTGATGGTGGGGGTGCTGACCTCCACGGCCTTGGCGTTGTAGAAGGTGATCTGCCGGGCCATGGCCAGCTTCCAGGGGTCGCCCTCCTTTCCGGCGGACTGCGCCCAGCGGTCCCGCTCATCACCGATGACATAGCGGATGGGCTTGGAGGCCAGGGCATGGGCCTCCGTGGAGCCGCACATGGTCAGAATGCCGCCGGGGTAGGTCTTCTGAAGGATGGTATTGCCGCTGTCCCGGCTTTTGCTGGGGGATACCTTCCGGCGCAGAACCGGTGTGTCCCGCAACATGGGAGCGATGCGCAGCTTGGAATACTCCTTCGCGTCAATGGTGGTGGGGTGGATGAACAGGATAGAACTGGGGTCCTGGTCAATGATGTACCCGATGATGTTGTTCTCCAGCTCGGATTTTCCTACCTGAGAGGATGAGACCAGGATTAGCCGCCGGACCTTCGGGTCGGTGAAGGCGTCCATAATCTCCCGGAGATAGGGCGTCCGGGAAACCCGGTATTGACCAATCTCCGCGCTGCTCTCCGCAGACAGCCGGCGCTTTTTATCGGCCCACTCCGAAACGGTCAGGTTTTCCGGCGGACGCATCCCGGACATCACCTTGGAGAGCAGCTTGTTCAGCCGCTGCACCGCTGCTGAAAAATTACTGCTATTCGTCATCGCTGTCGGCCTCTCTTTCGGTTTCCCACTTCATCCGGTCACGGACGCGCTCCTCATATTTTTGCGGGTCGTACCGGTACTGGGACAGCTCCTGCATCACCTTGAACACTTCGGCGCGGATGATGCCGGCGGCCTCTGCTGCTGTCTGTGCAGAGGTGACGTCCACAGCCAAGCGGCCAGGCAACGCCATCAGGGAGCCGCGGACCGTGTAGATCAGGTCCTCCGTCATGTCGGCCACGTCCTCGCTGCGGTGCATGATGCCCTGTACCTCATCGGCCTCCAGCTCGGCGATTTTAGCCTTAGCCTGTTTGATTTTTACCTCTGCCTCAAACTTCTCCAGCTCCTTGTCTTCCGGGATGCCCTTGTCAGCACGGCTCGCCGCCTTGTCCCGGAGGTACTGCGTGTAGGCCCGGACGGACTCCACCACATTGTACCGTTTCCCAGCCGGGGTCTCCCGCCGCTTGATCACGCCGTCGCGGGTGAGCTGGTTGATCCACTGCCCGGTCAGGCCGAACAGGTTCGCCAAATCCTCTGTTTTACAGTAGCCGGGGGTCTCCTCGGACTTGCTTTTCCTGGCAGTTGCCATATGATTTCCCTCCTTAGATGGGTACCCCGGAAACGAAAGTACCGGAAAAAAATTTTTTCGTGACTGCGCGTTTTCCGCGGCTCGTCCGCCCCGCACTCCCTGGCGGGGGCCGTCACAGTACCTTGGCGCACGAGAAAACGGCAGGCAGCCCGCCTTGGGGCCGTCTGCCGCTGCGCGCTTCGATTCACGCCTGGCTCCGATGAATCGCATCGAGAATCTTGTCCTGCTCCTCGATGTTCACGCCGATGCTATCCAGCGCCTCCCGCGTACCGCAGTCCGGGCAGATGAGCGTTGTGCCGTCCGTTCTCGATACGGAAGGACGCGCTGTGTAAGTCTTGCCGCACCGTGGGCAGACCGAAGGTTGCTTTGCGTTCTCCTTTGCCTTCATTGTAGCGCCTCCTTGCTGATCGAGATCGCTCTCTCCAGAAAATCCGTGTCGAATCCAAAATCCTTGTAGCCCTCCGTACAAGTTCTCACGTAGGAGTCGCAGGGGATGCCCAGCGCCCGCTCCTCATGCATGATGTACACGAAGGCCCGGCATTTGCGTACCTTGCCGGTCTGGATGTCTTTGACAGGCAGGAAGAGCGATTTCCGATAGTAGAATTTCGGGTACCCTTCGTAGCGGTCCAGGGCCTTGACGTCCGCCTCCGTTACCTGCCATACGCCCACCGGAACACTCGCCCCGTCCTTCCTTTCGATGGTAAGGAAAGAGCCGGTCATGCTCCCCTTGAACAGAAGCTCGTAGTCTGCAATGGTCGCCGTACCGGCCACCTTTGCCCCAGGGCAGCGCATCTGCATCTGCCGGATGTTCAAGTTGCTGCCGTAGGCAAGATAAAGTTTGTTTGCCATTTTCAATCCATCCTTTCTGAAGGCCGTTCCCTTCTACCACCGAAAGCCCGCCGTGGCGGGTTCGATGGGGGAGGGCCGCTCAGGCGGCGCCCCTCCCGTTGCGGAAGGCGGCGTCCCCGGCCAGACGGCGGGTCAGGATGTCCCGTGCTGTGGCGAACTCCTCCCCGATGAAGCCCAGCCGCAGGAGCCAAGTCCTCATCGCGTACTTCGGGTTCTCCGTCTGCTGGGGCCTGGGGCTGGCGCTCTTGGCCGTCTTGGCCATCTGGCTGAGGGCCAGGCAAAGCTGGATGTAGCTTTTCAGCTGTCCGGCGTGGAGCCCGTTTTTCCGCTCGGCGGTTGGCGCGTCGAATTGGAAAAGCCGGAACTCAATCGTGCCTTTGGTAAAGGTTGCGTGGAGGTTGAGCATATGGTAGCGGCTTTCATTGTAGTGGGTGCTGCGGCTGTGGTATCCCCTGCTATTGCAGGCGTACCATATGTTAGCCAGGTCGCTCATTGTGGCTGGTTTGCCCTTGTTGAGCATCTCCAAGAATGTAGGGTTGACCGTATGGCAGTAGCTGTCAATCCGATGCCGGTCGAGGTCCAGGGCATCTGCCAGAAGGCGCTCGTGGCTGGCCATGATGTTGGCCAGGTTCCGCAGGCTCTTGGCATCGTGGCCCTTGGCTCCGATGTGGATGTGGACTCCGCATCCTCTGGTGGCATCGCTCTTGGCACCAGCCTTCCTCAGCCGCCGGATCAGCTCCTGGAGGAGGTCCATGTCGGCGTAAGTTAGGATCGGGGTAACCATCTCGCATTTTTCGCTGTCCGGCCCCACGATGCTGACGTCCTTCTGGAACTTCCACTCGCGGCCCTGGGCATCCCAGGCGGACCAGGCGCTGTAGCCGTTCCGGCTGGCGGTGTTCTCGTAGCGGCGGGTGCCGAAGAACTCGGCGGCGACCTTGGCGGCGTTGCAGCGGGTGATGTTGTTCATCTCAACTTCAACGCCGATGGTCTGCTTCTTCATCTCGGCGATCTGGTTCATCATCTTCTCGTTCATTTTGCTGTCCTCCGTTTTTTGTGTTTTCCCTTTCAGTAGTGTATTAATCACTCTAAAACGGAGAAATAGCAAGTTATTTCAATTCATAATGTACACAAATAACTGGAGCTGATTTTGGTGTATTTATGCCATCTTCAGTTCCAGTTGTCACAGTAGCCGCGCTCATCAACAACTGCGCCCTCATGCACCATGCAGTGGAGTATATCGCTTGAACCATCTCCGGGCTCAGAGAAGCTGTTGGCGCAGGAAAGGCAGACTCTACAGGTGTCGGTGGCAGATCCGGTGATGCACTTGGCACCACTCTTAAACGCACTGTTGCCGGAGAGGTTCCGAAGCAGGATTTTCCGCTCATCCTTGAACTCCGCACCGATGAAGCCCAGCCGAAGGAGGAAGCACCGGAAGGCGTACTTGTCGTTGTCCGTGTCCTTTTCCTTAGCAGTGATGCGCTTCTGGTTCCGGGCCATATCGCACAATGCGATGATCAGATGCGTGTATGCCTTGATCTCTTCGCCGGTGGCCTCCCTGCTGAACCAGGGGAAGGAAACCGTATCGGCCTCCACCTGTACCGGTAGGCAGTCAACACCCAGCGCCTTGCGGATCAGCTTGCCCTTGGCGGCAATGAGGTTGTGGAGGTTGTTGAGCGCCTCTGCGGTTAAGCTGGCCGCAGGCATCCGAATAACCAGTGATTGCCCTCCCTGCGCCGCACTGTCGGGGGCAGGTTCGCCGCCGGGTTCTTCGGCGGGTACTTCTTCGTCCTCGCAACCGAGGCTGGAAATCTGGGCCACAAAGCCCTGCTCGACCAAGACTTCCACAAGGCCATCGACTTCTTCACGGCAGGTCTGGTCATCGAAGGAAACGATGCCGTTGCGGTCGATGTGGTAACGGTCAACCCGGTATGCGAAACTGGGTGCGCCCAGGTACTTGGCATCGGCCTGCATATAGGCGGCGATGGCCTGGACCAGCCGCTTGCGCTCCGCGCCAGTTACATTGAAGTCCAGATAAGGATTGTTGTTTTCCATGGTGTAGGCCCTCCTTGCTTTTGTGGTCACATATTCGCTCTACAGCACACAAATAGCAAGTTGTTTATCGGCCTGAGTATCACAAATTATCCGGGCCACTCTTGTGTAGACCACACAATGCCAGCGAGAACAAAAAACACATTGGGCAGTGCGACCCCGTTCCCCCACATTTTGTACTCAGCGGAATCCGAATGCGGAGACTGTAGCCAGCTGATGACCTGCTTCCTGGTCTTGGGCCTGGTGGCCGTCCCTGTGATCCTGCGGTGGGTTTCCCAGACCTCCGTCCAAAAGGCGATATCTTCCTCAGTCGACTCCGGAATCTCCAGCCCGGCGCACCACCAGTCCGGGAAGCCCTGCAGCCTGGCGCATTCTGTGGGGGTCAACCTTCTTACGGTGTAGCCCCGATTAACTGCCGTCGGGTCCTTGAAATCCCGTGCCAGCAGCGTGGGTGCCTGCTCCCGGCTGACCTGGGGGAACCCGCACATGGTCATGGCGTAGGTCACCCCCTCCACCACAGCGATACCCCCCCTGGTTGCAGCCGGGATTGCCCCCGCTCTGGTCAATCGTCCGGGAAGTGCTGGCTTCGTAGATTCCAGCATGTGGGTTATCCGAGAGCATGGCCTTGGACTGGTAGGAACCGATACCATATGCCTGCACCACAAAGGGCTGATTGTTGCCGCCCGTTCCGTAGATAGCTGACACCGTTGGCGCGGTGTCGAGTGGGCCGGTGTACCTGCCGTCCTGGCTGTGGTTCT
This sequence comes from Oscillospiraceae bacterium, assembly GCA_022800665.1. Taxonomy (GTDB): domain Bacteria; phylum Bacillota; class Clostridia; order Oscillospirales; family Oscillospiraceae; genus Pelethomonas. Next base: position 15,167 of record JAAWQS010000023.1, on the reverse strand, counting down.
CATACACAGCGGCGGGGACCACCCCGGCCCGGAGCGTCGGGGAGCACTCCTCCCCGTAGCCGATGGAGCGGCTTGCGGCGGAATGCTCCGTGCAGAAGCCGGCGACCATCACATAGGGCTGGTGTCCGTGGCTCTCCGCTCGGAGGGTGCAGGCTACCTCCTCCGAGATGTCCATGCGGCTACCGCCCTGGTCGTTCAAGCAGATGCCGCCTGCAGTTCCAGTGCCACTCGAAGGATAGCGGGCAGCTCTTTGCCACGCGCGGACGCTCTCCGCAGAATACCCCGACAGGCCCTCGGACTCAAAGAGTACCCGTCCGGCGCATCGGCCTGTAAGATCTCCGACAAGGTAACAGCGGCGTCTTCGTTGGGGGACTCCCCAATATTGAGCGTCGAAAGTGCGGTACGCAACGCTCCATCCGCCTCCCATGTAAACGTCGGCGTAGGGCCACCGGTTTTTCTCAGGCATAGGCACCTCGGCTCCCGGTTCGACGATGCCGATAACCGCATCGAGGACCGCTTTGAGGTCGCGGCCCTGGTTTGAGCTGAACGCCCCGACAACATTTTCCCAGCAGGCCCAGCGCGGGAATCTTCCATTAGTGGCACACCTCATTTCTCTGATAATGCGAATCGCCTCATAAAATAGCCGGGACTGCCGCCCTTCCAGACCCGCGCGCCGCCCGGCCAGGCTCATGTCGGTACACGGTGAGCCGAAAGTGATAATGTCCACTGGCTCAATTTCCGCACCATTGATGGCGCACACATCGCCAAGGTGCTTCATCTGCGGGAGGCGTTTGGTGGTGACGCGGATGGGGAACGGCTCAATCTCCGAAGCCCATACCGGGGTAATGCCAGCCAGCAGGCCGCCCAGAGGGAAGCCCCCGGAGCCATCGAACAGGCTCCCCAGCCTCAGCCTATCCATCCACACCGACCTCTTTGACCAGTGCGGCGTAGGGGATGCGCTCCCCGTCCCGGAGGACATAAATGCCGCTGGTGTCCCCGGAACCCTCCGCATAGCGGCGGAGAATGACCGAGGCGTACTTCTCATCCAGCTCCATGGTGCAGCAGATCCGTCCCAGCTGCTCACAGGCCATGAGCGTGGAACCGGAGCCGCCGAAGGTGTCCAGCACGATAGCGTTCTCCTGGGAGCTGTTGCAAATCGGGTAGCCCAGCAGGTCCAGCGGCTTGGACGTGGGGTGATTCTCGTTCCGCTTCGGTTTGTCGTAGTTCCAGATGGTGGTCTGCTTGCGGTCAGAGTACCACCGGTGCTTGCCGTTCTGGAGGAATCCGTACAGAACCGGCTCGTGCTGCCACTGGTAGTCGCTGCGGCCCAGCACCAGGGAATTCTTTACCCAGATGCACACCCCGGCCAGATGCACACCCGCATCAATAAACGCCCGGCGGAAATTCAGACCCTCCGTATCGGCGTGGAACACATAGGCCGCGCCGCCCGGCTCCAGCTGGGCCAACATATTGGTGAATGCCTGGAGCAGAAACTGATAGAACGCATCCCCTTTGATGGAATCATTCTGGATGGTCAGGCCGTCCGAGGACTTGAAGGACACGCCGTAGGGCGGATCAGTCAGGATGAGATTCGCTTTCCGGCCATCCATCAGCGTGGCCACGTCCTCGGCGGAGGTGGCGTCGCCGCACATGAGGCGATGCCTGCCCACCGTCCAGACGTCACCCCGTTTCACGAAGGAGGCTTTCTCCAGGGCAGTGGTGAGGTCAAAACCGTCATCGTGCGCGGTTGCTTTGGTGAGGTCTGCGAACATAGAGGCAAGCTCCTGTTCATCAAAGCCAGTGGGATACACGTCCGCGCCGGCGGCGGTAATTTCGGCCAGCAGGGACGTCAACTTCTCATCGTCCCACTCGCCGGTGATTTTGTTGAGAGCGATGTTCAGCCGCTTTTCGTCCACCTCGGACAACTCAACCACGCTGATCTCGCTCTCCTCTACGCCCAAGTCCAGAAGGACGCGCAGTCGCTGGTGGCCGCCAATCACGTTTCCCGTGCTGCGGTTCCACACGATGGGCTCCACGTTCCCGAAGGACAGGATGGACGCTTTCAATTTCTCATAAGCCGGATCTCCAGGCTCCAGGGCCTTGCGGGGATTGTACGCCGCAGGGTTCAGTTCTGACAATTTCATCTTCACAATCTCCACTGTGAAGACCTCCTTTTCATGTCTGTCACCGCTGTACAGCTCCGGCATAGCTGTACCCGATGCAGACCCGCGCAAAGGAGAAACGCGGGCCGGGACCTCCTTTCCTATAGAATGGCGGCCCCTCCGAAGAGGAGCCGCCTGGCTTATGTAGAATTTTATGAGCTTAGCATATCACAAAGGGTAGCGGCTCATCAAGGCTCATCGCGCCTCACACCGCTGCAACTTTTCATGTAACGATAGCAAGTGCATTTGACGCCTTTTTCCGTGTTTTTACCGCCAATTGCGTACGCGACCTCACTCCAAGTCATGCAGCGAATAAACCGAAGCCGGAAAATCATCCGGGTTCGCTGGTCTTCAATGGTGCCAATGTAGGTGTTGATGCGTCCGGCGGCACGGTCTGCCTTCCGCTCCAACCGCTGGATGTGGGCCTTCATATCGGCAATTTCTGCCGCCAGGTCCCCTACCTTATCCCTGGCGCCGCCTCCATGGGGCATCCCGGTCAGTGCCTGCGCCCCCGGACTGGCTGATGCTTCCAGCGACGCCAGCAATTCCCGGCTCTGCTCCAGTTGCTTTTGCAGGTTGTAGTATCGTGATAGCTCTTTCAGAGTCATGCTTCCGCCCCTTCGTGATTTTATCTGTGCGCAAAATCCCAAACGCTTGGGATTTTGACTTAACCGCCCTTCAGAATCCTTTCCACATCCTCCGGATAAGAGACCACGCCAACGATCCCACCGGCGGCGTTGATTGCCTTGATGGTCTGCTCCTGAATCTTGGAGAGCAGGCCGACCTCCGGGCGTTTGACCTCAAAGCCGTAAAATTGTCCGTCCAGTACCATGCAGACATCCGGGATGCCGCAGCGGCTGTACGGCCCCGCCGCCGCTTTCCAGACAAAAGCCTGGGGGTAGGTTTCCTTCAGCCAGCGGATAATTTTTGCCTGATACCAGCTTTCCTTGTGATTGGACTCTTTGCCGCTCACTGCTCTGCCTTCCCGCTGATTGCCGGCGCATCCTCGAACTCCGGCTCCCCGGTACCGATGTCTTCACCAAAGTTTCCGGCAGTGGCCTGGGACGGCTCCGAAAACAGCTCACGGTTCTCTTTCTCACCCTCCATGAATTTGCTGGCCATCATGTCCGCCGTTTGAAGGGCAAGGACCGCCGGGTACATTTCGATGCTCTTGCCAACAGCCGTGTCATTCTCATAGTTGCCGTTGAAGCCCATGTGGTGCCAGATTGCGTACGTCTCCTGACTGGTGAGCGTGGTGTACTGCTTGACGATCATGGCGCTTTTGGCCCCATGGCCCAGGGGCATCATGTCATTTACTGTGTAGAAGGGGACCTTTTCCCACTGGCCGGTCCGCTCGTTCTTCTGGTTTCGGGTGCTGGTAGTGTAGAAATAGGTCTTGCAGATATCGTGGAGCAGAGCCATCATAATTACGCTGTCGTCCGGAATCGTATCCACGATCTTGCAGGCGGCATGGTACTCCCAGTGGTTCTCAATGTTGTTCCACTGAAGCAGCCCCCGCAGGGCGTCCAGAACATTGAGGCTGTGCTGCAGCAGGCCGCCAGGGCATGCCAGGTGGTACTTGGTGCTGGCGGGTGCGCGGTAGAAATCACTGCCCCGAATATACTCCAGGAGCTTGTCCATACCGGGACGCTGGACCTTCGCAAACTCCGCCTCGAAGCGGGTGATGTTGTTTTCAGTATTCATGAGTGTTCTCCTCTCAATTCCGGTATTCCTTCGCTTTGGGAACCCAGCAGAGGTCAATGCTGCCGCCGCACTTGCACCGGATCGTAATATTGGGGTCCTCAAGATTTGTTCCGCCAAAAGTTTCCTTTTCACAGTAAGGACAGGTGAAGTGGTACCGGGCCAGTGGGATGGTAAGATCTATGTGGTGGCCGCGCTTGATGTAGGCGCCAAAAGTGTAGTGCTCAGTTTGGCCCAGTTGTATTGTCTCTGATTGTTTCAGCATTTTGTACTCCTTCCGATGTATTCTCAGCTTGCCGCAGGATTTTCTCTCCAGCGGCCTTTAGCCCCGGCAGCAGTTTTTTCTGCTGCCGCTTGATCCGGTCCAATTCTTTTTCATACTCCCGTATGGTCTTCTCGCGGAACTTCTTGGCAAAGGCCGCTTTGATTTTCATATGCACGGCTTTCCGCTGCTCAATCAGCTCACGCATCCGAGGGTCGGATGTAAAGGCGTGATACTTCTTCCTGCAGTTCGGGCAGCAGAAATACTGTACCAGCAAATCTCCCTCTTCGATTGTTCCGCAGCAGGCGTCTTCCGGCACAAAGGAATACCCGCATTTGTTGCAATCCACCGTATTCACTTTTGCACACCTCCCTGCTTTGCCAGCTGCATCAGCGGCTCCATGGGGCAGCTATCGCAGTGCGCTTCCATCTGGTCGGCATTCGTCCGGGGCCAGCGGCAGTAGTTGTCGCAGAACTGCTCCGCTGCTTCGGTTATCAGTTTTTCTAAACAATCATTGTGCATCACCGGCCCCGCCAGAACGGGGCGGCTGCAAATTTTACAGTTTGCCATCGTGTTCCTCCTTCATCTGCGGCGGGAATCGTCCATCCCAGCCGCTGTAATCGCTGTTAATCCATCCCCCGGACTTTCCACTCTCCGAAGGGAGCCAGAATTTCTGAAAGATATCGTTGTAAATCCATCCGCTGTCCAGGCGGAAGCAGTGCCGTTGCCAGTAGGGGTTAAATGCCTCCTGAAGACGGCGGCCATACCGTTCCCAGGCAATTTCCCTGAACGCATCCATGCTCAGCCGGTCGATCAGAGCGGCGCGGTACCGCTCAATCGCCCCGCCGGGCGCTGCGTCCTGCGCATCCATAAGGGCCAGCTGGTTCATAAGATGGTTATTACCCTCGAAGTCAGTCGGGTGCGTTGGGAACCGGCGCAGCTGTAGGATGGCACCGGCGTACCAGTCGGCTCCGCTGACCACCTCGGCGACTAAGGCGTTGTAGGCTTTGGCACATCTGCTCCGAAGCTCTGGGAGAGGGACCTTCTCCCGGTTGCGTACCAGGGTGCTGAACTTGGACTTGAATTCCTGAAGTCGGTTTGCTGCTTTGCTGCTCTGCATATCAACCTCTATTCTTTATCCCGTTAAGTATAGTAATCCTTGAAAGTATTGATAATACTAGGATTATTTAGAGTGTATATCAGTGTGTTCAGCTGTGTTCAGGCATTTTATAGCCGTCCCTATAAAGAATCGAAATTTGAGAGGGCCTAGAAAAGGGTGAACACAGCTGAACACAACCTCTTAGACGCGCAACCTCATGTTACAGATCAACCATTTTAATGTAGCAGTCCGGTCGCTCCCAACAGGTCGTTTCCGCTTCATCTCCACATAGATCCCCATGGACTGCTTCCACGATGGCATCCCTTCGGCCACCTGTCCATTTCGGGTACACCAGTCCTGATAAGCCCGGTAAGCATCTTCGGTCCGTACCTCGCAGCCGAGAGCCGGTTCCAGCATCTCCTCCACAAAACGGCTGATCTTATCGCTGTCCCGCTGGTACTGCGCAGTGGCGGTCTTGACCGCTGCCGGGGGTGTCAGCCCGGTCTCCCGCATCAACCAAAGACCATCCAGACACCAGTTCAGAACGCCGCTCAAATTGTCCTCCTGCGCCAGCTTTTCCTTCAAACCTCTGTCGCGCTCCGCCTCGGTGAAGTGGCGTTCAAACGGGATCACCTTCACCCGTCCGGAGTTGAACACGGTCACGTCTGTCACTTTGGGCAGATGGTTGGTGTTCACAAACAGCTTGAACTGCGGCACGAACTCAAAGCTGTTCTCATTGAGGAACCGGGCGGTTACAGTATCGCCGCCAGTCAGCGTCTTTACCAACGCCGCCGACAGAACCATCTGTTTTCCCGGTTCTGAGATATTCACAACCCGCGCTCCTGCCAGCCGGGCAATATCCTCGCTGGGACCGCCGCTGTTAACTGTCTGCTTCTGGGCAATGGTCTCCGGCTTGCTGGTCCTGCCATAATCGCCCAGCATATGGATGTACGTCTCCATGATGGTCCCTTTGCCGTTCCGTGCTGTGGGGCCGTAGAGGATAAAAAAGCATTCTTCCGAGATGTCGCCCGTCACACCGTACCCCATAGCCTTCTGCAAAAAGACCGTTTTGTCCATGTCCTCCTGCATAGCGGCGGCAACGGTATTCTCCCACAGCTCGGACTTTGCCTTGGGGTTGTATTTTACCCCGGACATCATGGAAAGCATATCAGACGGCGAGTGGGGCCGGAACTCGCGGGTCCGCAGGTCAAGCGTCCCATTGAGGCAGTTGAACAGGAGCGGGTCACTGTCAAATGCAGAAATCTCCACTGGGTACACGCTGGCGGCGTCCTTCAGGATCGTCTCCCGATTGCTGCGCCGCTGCCAGCTCCCTACAAATTTCAGATATCCCTGCCGCTTCTGTTCATCTTCCAGGGACAGCGCATAAATGGCGAGCTGGTCGGCCAGGCATTTGCACATCTCCATTACACGCAGATTGCCGATATCCGGATTCCAGGCTTTTCCGTTGTACACGAACCATTTCTTTCGTTCCGGTACATAGCGGGCCTCGTTCTTGTACCAGTCCGCAAACAAATTTCCGTTGCCGATGTCGTTCCAGCCATAGCGCCGGTTGTTTTCTGGGTGCAGATCCGCCAGGGTCACACTGCCCGGCTCAAACCAATCGGCAGCAGGGATATCCTCCGGTGTCAGGGCCTGCTTCAAATCTACCGGCTTCGCATTTTTAACCGCCTGCAGGACCAGTCTTGCCGCCCCGGTTCCCTGCTGTATGTAAAGATCGCTGGGGTCTTTGGTCCCCAAGTCCTTACAGCTCCACAGCTTTACCTTGTCCCGGAAACCACCCCTTTGCAGGCTTTGGAGCGTTTTCTCCACGAAGGTCTCGCCACCCCTGTCCGGCTCCTGATGGATGTACAGGGTAAGTCCCTGGAGCATCGCGGCCTGTTTGGGCTTGAAGGTGGACGCCCCTGGCACACCGATAGCTGGAAATCCCAGATACCAGAGAGTTTGCGCATCGCTTTCCCCTTCTACCAGGATGGCCCAGCCTTTTTTTCGGATCTCCGGCAGCTGCCAGAGGCCGTACAGGGTGGTCTGCACACCCTTGTTCCACCGAAACGCCTTGTTTCCGTATCGCTTCCGGTAAGTAACCACCTTACCTGACTCATCCAGGTAGGGAATTTTGAGCCAGTCCGTTCCATCCCAATAGTCCTGCTCTGTAGACAACTGGCAGACGCTTGACAGCCATTCTACCGGCAAACGCTTGTCGGCGCTGTACTGCTGCAGCGTGTAGGGCTTTGGCGGATCACTGGGTTCCTTCTTCTTGGAGCCGCCCGTATCCACGCCATATTTCTCCAGGATTTCTTTGTAAGCCCGTGTGGTCTCATCCCTGCTATAGCCGTGGAGCATTGCCCAGAAATGCAGGAAATTTCCCTTCTCTCCCTCAGTGAAGCAGCTCCACTGCCCCGTGATCAGATTCGCTGAAAAGCTATTGTTCCTATCCTGATGGAACGGACAGAGGCCCGTCAGGTTATCCCCGGATATCTGGTATTTTTCAATGACGGCGGTGTACTCCGCCCGGTAGTCCACAAGCCGGTCCAGGTCTATGCTGTCTTTTATAGCCGTTTTCATCACCGCCTATCAAAATCTTCTGTGCAGGACGCGAGGCGCTCTGCCCGTCCGGCAGGTCCCTGTCGCTCCTGTCGTGCATTGTGGGCGGGTACCGCATTGGGAGCGGCACCCGCCCTATGGGGTTTAAGCAAAGGGCAGCGGAGCGTCCCCGTCACCGTGGGGCGGAGCCTCTTCAAAGGCTGTACCGTCCATTTCGGCGACTTCCGCTTCGCTGGGGTACAGGTCCACTGCCTTGCCTTTAGGGGCGGAGGGAGCGTAATCCTCAGCGGTGATTGCCATATCCTTGTACTGCGTCTTGATCTCTTGGCGGAGCTGCATGACAGCAGCGGCTTTCTCCGGGGCCAGAAGGCCGCTCTTGGCAATCACGACCTTGCTGTAGGCCACGCCATTGGCGTTCTGCGCCTTTTCCAGCTTCAGTTTCACGACCAGGCCGGTGTAGGGAACGCCGCCGGTGAGGATCTTGGTCAGCTGCTTATTTACGTCCCGGATGGATGTAGGCGGCACGGTCAGGAGGTAGAGGTTGGGATCTCCATCCATCAGGAGGTAGAGCCGGCGCATATTTTTACAGGCTTTCCCGCGGCTGGGATTACCCTTCTCATCCACTCCGGTCCCGTACTCATTCCAGGGGCAGCCCTCGCAGGCGCGGAGCTCCCCGGTCTCCGTATTGAGTCCGGTCTTGCCGTCCATGCTGGAGCAGACGGGGATCTTGTCCTTGGCCTCCTTCGCCGAGCCGAAGGCCCCCGGCCAATAGCCGCTCAGCCGGTGGGTGAACACGATCACGCCTTCAATCTCCTTCATGGAGTCGGGATCGTCATCGTCCTCTCCCTGAACCTCGTAGGCGATACCCCCGCCGCTGGGTACCTTGACCTGACGGCAGGCAATGCCGGTCTCCGGGTCCAGGTCCTCCATCTCGTCCTTCAGCTCGGCCAGCACCTCCGGGGACAGGCCCTCATAGCGGCCCACTACCTGGAAGCTGTCAACAAGGGCCAGCGCGGTGTTCTTCTTTGCGGTTGCCATAATCAATTATCCTCCATTTCGTTATCATCGGTTTCTTCCGGGTTCAGCGGGGCGGCCTCCTCGAAGCCGTCCCCTTCGGCGGCCGTCAGGTCATCCATCGGGTAATGCGTCGCCAGGTTCTCCGCCTCGTAGAGGTCGCTCAGCGTGCGCTGCATCTCCGCCGCCATGATGACGGCTGCAATCGCGATGTCCAGCGTGTCATTGCAGATAGAGCTGACTGCCTCCAATGCAGGGCGGTTGATATCGCCCAAAGTGCCCAGCAGTGTGTCCATATCCGTTTTTACCCGCTTCATACATCCGGAGACTTTGGCATGGTTCTCGGCGACAATGCCGAACGCCTCATGGCGGTTGCGCACTTTGCTGGGCAGCGGATAGCTGTTCAAGAGCTTCAGTCTTGTGAAATCCACAGCCGTGCGGACGTTGTCGCCGATGTTCCTCTCTACTTCGAGCGTCATGTCAAGCTGCAGCTGCTCCGCTTCAAAGATATCGCTCATTTTGCCTTTCCTCCCTTCGTAGCCTTATTGGTTTCCTTGCGCCGGGCGATGTCGTAGGTATCGTAGGAGCGAATCACCTTTTTCAGCTCATCGCTCAGATCGCCGTGCTCCTCCACGTAGTCCTTCATGGTGGACTGGAGGGTCCTGGCACTCACATGCTCCACGATGATATCGCCCAGTCCCTCATCACGAAGAACATCAAAGAAGGCGGTGTCAGTCTGCGCGATGTCGGCCTCCGACTTCTTGCTGAAGATCGTCTTCTCCTGGAGCGAGAACTTGTAGCCGCCGGTGGAGATGCTGGGGACGTCGTCATCCACCATTTGCTGGGAGATCTTTTCCTTGGCCGCCTCAATGGCGGCGTTGTTGGCTTTGGTCTCCTCCGCCAGAGCGTCCTTACGCTCCAGGAGACTCTGGTAGTTCCGTACCATGTCAAGCAGTGTCATATCACTCTGTCCTTTCTTGTTGGGCCGTCATGCAGCCGCTTTTTTTCAGTAGATACTCAAGGATGCCGCCCTCCCGGATGATCTCCGCGCAGGCCCTCATGCCGCCGCCATGCAGAGCGTTAAAGCTCTGGATTTCCCGTTCAACCTGCCTGAGTGTCCAACCCTTGGGCGGCTGCATATGGTCTATGATCTTCCCGTTTCTGTCCTTGTAGTAAATCAGGATCATCAGAAATATTCCCTCCAGGTATCGACCACAGTTTTTGCCAGATCCTCCTTTTTCGCCAGGGCGCTGAGAATCATATCATCCACCGTCTTCTCCGTCACCAGATGAATGTAGGTGCAGCGGTTCCGCTGCCCAATGCGGTGGATGCGGCTGAGGCTCTGACTGTAGGTGGCGTAGTTGAAGTTAACGCTGTAGTATACGCAGGTGTCCGCCGCCGTCAGGGTAATGCCCGTACCAGCTGTGTCGATCTGACCCACAAACACCATCGTGTCCGGGTCCTCCTGGAACTGCCGGACGATGTCGCCCCGCGATTCCTTCTTGATCTCCCCATAGATGGCAACCGTTTTCTTGTGAGTCTTGCCCAGGATGCTTTCCGAAAGTTTGATAATTTCCATCACTTCCGGTATAAACCGGGCGAAGATCACCAGCTTCTTCCTGCCATCGACCACATAATCCTGGAGGATATCGGCCAGGGCGTTCAGCTTCCCGCGGCTCACCAGTTGGGGCCGGTCTGCGTCATCCTCCACCAGGAAGCCGCCAGTGAACTGCTGCAGGCGCAGGAGCCGGGTCAGGACCGTAGTGGTCGTGATGGTACCGCCGCCCTCCAGCTCCGCTACGCTGCTCCGCCGGAGTTGGTCATACAGGCCGCGCTCTTTCCTGTTCAGAGTGATGTACCGGTTCTCAAAGGTCTGCTCCGGCAGGTCGATGGCCTCCTCCTTTGTGACGCGATAGGCGATACTATGCTCCTTCTTAATCAGCTGGTCCAAGTCCCGATACCCGACGATCTTCTTCCGGTTGAACCCGCCCATCACGGCGTACCGGCTGCGGAAAGGGTAGAAGTTCAATCCGAACACGGTCGGGTCCAGGAACCGGTACTGGCTGAAAATGTCGATGGCGTCGTTCTGGACCGGTGTGCCAGAGAGAATCATCTTGTATCGCGCCCGATCCCCCAGCTTATGCAGGGCCTTGCTCTGATCCGCGTCGTGTGTTTTGATCCGCTGGCTCTCGTCCGCTATAATCAGATCGGCATCGTAGGCCATAAGTCTCTCGAAGATACCCTCCCGCCATGTCGACTCGTAGTTTATGACAGCCACCTTCAGCGCTGGGAAAGGAAACCTCTCCAGATCATCCAGCTCCTTGATCCGCTTGACCTTATCCCCCAGCAGGGTGCGAATGGTATACCGGAAGTCAGCGTACTCCTGGAACTCCTTCGGCCAGACCGCGCAGACGCTGGTGGGCGCTACAATCAGCACTTTGGCAACCTTGCCCATCTGGTACCCGGCCCCGGCCACTGCTATGGCGGTCAGCGTTTTTCCGCAGCCCATCTCAAACAAGAGTCCGAAGCCTTTTCCTGTTGTCATGTAGCATCACCTCTTTCCAGTTCCGCTGACAGCTGCTCAATCAGCGCAATAGCCTCCCGGCAGATCGCGCAGCCGTGGGTGGAGCATCTGTGTTCATATCCGCACCCCAGGCAGGCAAGGGAACCTGTTTCCGGCATCATGCGGCGCAGAGCCTCCAGCAACTCATCGCGGCTCATCCTGCTGCCATCCTTTCTATGACGGCCTTCACAGCCATGCGCAGTTTATCGGCCCGTTCCGGCTCCCGGTTGGCGATCTTAGCCAGATAATCGGACAACTTGTTGTAATGGTCCTGCCATGCTTCGTAATGGATACGGAAGGCCGACACATCCCCGTCAGCAGTGGCCAGCTGCTTTTCCAGCGCCTTGACACGCTCCAGGTCCTCGGCCCTGGCCTTTTCCACCGCGCCGGCGGTCATGGACTGCAGCTCCTCCGGAGTCAGCTCCCGGACCTGCGGTTCTCTGGACTTCAGCTCCTCCAATTCCTTCTGCGCGGCGGCAAGGGCCTCCTCGGCAGTTTTCCGGGCCGTATCCGCCTTCTTCCTGGCGTCCTTGGCCTTGTTTACCTTCTCGGTCATCTCGGCGACAGCGGCCTTCCTGGCGGCCTCTACAGCCTCCTCATCCACCTCCACCGCCACATCAACCGGACGGCTGCGCAGTTCTTCCAGCTCCTGGAGCAGTTGGGCGTGTTCCTCCACCGCGGCCTGGGCGGAGGTGTTGGCCTCGCTCAAAGCATTCTGGAGACGTTTTGCATTGATGTCAGCGCGTTCCCGCGCCTCCTGTGCCGCCCTTGCGGCGGCCTTGGCCTGGTCAGCCTCCACCCCGGCGCTGGTCAGCTTGGCCTCGTAAACCTGGGCTTGGCCGGCGAGTTCCTCCCGAAGCCGCTCAGCCTCCTGCTGGAGTCCGCGGACCGCATCCTCAGCGGCAGCGGCCTTTTCCTCTGCCGCGTCCCTGGCCTTGAGGGCCTCGTTCAGTTCCCGGACGCTCATATGCTCCACATCGTGCTCAATGGCGAACCGCTCCCGCTCCTCCACATCCGGCAGGGCCAGAAGCTGGAGTGCTTTGGTGTAGGGCAAATTCCCAAGCGCCTGGGAGTTTGCCACGCCGCCGAACAGGCTCTGCTGGTTGGCGCCATACTCCCTGTATATCCGCATGAAATTCTGCGCTGTGGATTGGGAGTACGCGACCTCATTCTTCAGGTAATCCCCCCACCGCCCGTGGGGGAGCATGGCCTTGACCTCCTCCAGCCGCCGGCCAATCTCAATGGCGTATCCCAGGATCACCTGCTGCGCCTGCCGCTGCAGCGTCCGGATCTCCAGTGTTACCACCTCTACGGTCCGGGCGGGAGCCGGAGAATCCTCGTTGACTTCCGGCGGGCCGCCCACCCCGAACTGCTCACTCAGGCACTTGCCCTCAAAATCACTGTCGTTCATGCTACTCTTATCCTCCCATGTACTTTAATTTGGCGAACCTGCTCCAGCCATGCTTTTTCAAATGCCGCAACCTCCGGCGTTCGATCACAGTTGCGGAGACCCCGGTTCTGCACTACAGTCAGATTCTTCTCATCAAATTCCAGTGTGAAGAACGGCTTATCCGGCGCCTTCGCCTGACGGATGAACAAAATCGCAGTTTTGCCCTCCGCGTGGCTCTTTGCGTAGGAGGACACGCAGTGATGCAGCTCGCGGCCTTCCTGAATCAGCTCATCCTCGCTGGCGCAGGGGCGGATCAGAAGACCGCCGGCCTTGAAGGAGAGCCATTCCAGCTCAACGGCCCGTTCTGCAAACAAGATGCTGCGTTCCGCTATCTCCTTGGCCCTCTTCTCCTTCTCCTCTTTATCCCAGCGGGCCTGCCGCTCTTCCACATACCGGTTATGCGCTGCTGTGAGATTTCTGGGCCATTGAACGAGGTTGTCGGTCATATCCCGGCCAGCATTCCGCGCCATGTTCCGGTAATCCTGCAGTGTATACCAATGTTCTTTTTGCTTTATCAGATAGCGGATGGTGCGCCAAAAATCTGACTTCGGCGCCTCCTCCAGAATCCGACTGCAATCGTAATTCTCGACCTTCCTCAGCAACTCCATGTCCTCCGGGAGCCGGACCGGGACGCCGCTGTTCCGGACCAGCTTGTACTTTTCCAGGTCTTCCGCGCTCCAACGGGCCTGTTTCATCTGCCGGAATTCATCTTTGGTCAGGCCCAGCATCTGGGCAGGACGCTTTTCCTTCCAATTGACCGCCTCCAGCTTCGGTATGCCGCCTTTATAGTAACCGCTGCTCATCTCCTTCTTGATCCAGGTCCGTACCAGATTCCCGCACCCCTGTACCAGGAGATTTTCCACATAGGGACGCCGCCGCCACAGGGCCAGATAGGAAACCAGCTCCCGTCCACGCTTCTCAGTCTGGTACAGATCCAGCTTGCTGTTTTCCGCAGTGGTGCCTTCCAACAGGGACTTGTCCCAGGGGACAATCAGCTTTGCGCTGCCATACACATCCTCAAACTGCTTTCTCTGCCGCCATTCTCCGAACAAATGAATCCGACCGCCAATGTTTTTCAGATAGCCCATCAGGCGCACGATTTTCTTCTCCTCCACCACCCAGGCGGTAAAGGGCCAGATTTCATACCGGACAGTTCCTTGTTTGTTAATGCACCGGCGGATACACCACTCTGTCAGGACCAGCCGGTCTGCCAGCCCTTCTACGGGGAGCCGCGACAGCTCTGTCACCCAGGCATCGTCTATCAGCTCGCCGCCGTAGGCCCTCATGCTGCCAACGTGGACTGTCTTGGCCTCCTTGTAACAGCTGGGGCACAACGTTTTATCGCCATCAATCACAGCGTTCGGCATCTGTTCATCTCTCCACCCGAAGGGGGCGGGGGCGTAGCTATGTCTGCAACCGCCAGCCGGGACTTTCTCTGCATAGAATGTGTGTCCACAGGCGGAACAGGTAACTTTGACAGAGCAAACAGTGCCTATGTTCAGCGGGTCGTACACCCGCTCTGACCGGTAAATCATGTATGCGTTCTCAAATTCCCCCTGCTGCTGCGCAAAGGCTACCACATCCGTGATGGGTTCCTGAGGGATCAGCTTCTCATAGTTGATTTGTTCCACATCGCAGCCTCCTCACAGGAAATCCGACAGGTCGATGATTTTCCGCTCCGGCGGATCGGCTGCCGGCGGCGGTGCGACGCTGGGTTCCGGCAGGCCGTAGAACTCCCGCAGGATGCGGTCGGCCTCCATGAGCGTCACGCAGGAGAAGTTACCAGTTTTGTGACCATCTGCAAAGGCTTTGATTTTCTTCTCCGCCGCAGTGATGCTCATGGCCTCCACCTTCAGATCCTGAGCCAGCAGTTCCGCGCTGCGGGGCTCCCGGCGGCAGATGTCCTTCAGCTGCTCCCCTACCATCCACTGCGGGGACCGGGCTGTGACCTTTGCCTGCTGGGCCTCGATGGCCCGGATCGCCTCGGTTTGATAGTTCATCGCCGGCCTCCTTTCCCGCAGCCCCACGCCAACTTCTTACCGCAGGCGTGGCAATAGGAGTGATACTGATTGGCCCGGCGGTTGCAGCTGGGGCAGTGCCAGACACCGTCCTTACGCACTACGGGATCAGCAACGCCGAACCGCTTGTACATCGCCTGGTACTGCTCCGCAAGGGCGTCGTAATCGCGGAGGATGTCCCTGATCTCCTCTATGTTACAGTGGGATTCCATTTCGCCCAACCGGGCGATGATGCTGTCAACAGCAGTGACGAATAAAAAAGAGAAAAAGAAAAACCTCCCAATCGGAGGCAAAAAGCGATAAAATAGAGCTACCAAACAAACTATTTTTTCGCAA
>JAAWQS010000132.1 GCA_022800665.1 Oscillospiraceae bacterium | reverse complement strand
TGCCGGGCTGTGTCCTGCCAGGGAAATCCTCTGATTTGCTCCTGTTTCCTTGACTACAGCTTCTCTCCTTTTACACAAATTTTTCTGCCGGGCCGACCCTTATTTCCCCGTACCGAGTTACCCCGTCTCACATTGTGTCTCTTTGGGGGTATTCACTTTGATTTCCATTGTTACAATACTCCTTTTTCAAGTCTCTTCGGCGGGAAAACTGCCGGCCCCGCCCTTGATAAAGCGGTCGATCACATTCTGGACTGGACACCATTCCCGATCCTCCAGATGGCTGAACTGCTTACTGACGGCAAAGCAGCCGTTGATTTGAAAGCAAAACAGAGCTTCCGCCTCTTTCTCCGTGAGGGAACCAGCCATGCTCTGGATCTCGCGGACAAACTCGTCTTTATACAGCTCGGTCAGCTTTTTGATTACAATATGGCCCAGAGCGTCATCAAACAGGATGCAGCGGAATTCCTGATCGTCCCGGACGAACCGGCAGAACGGACGGGCGCACTGCGGCCCTGCCCCGCTGTCCGGTGCGGAGATGTACGCCCGCAGATGATCCATGTTGGCCAGAGCCTCATCCAACAGAGCGTCCAGAATCTCTGCAATATTGCCAAAATGGGCGTAGAACGTCCCCCGGCTGATTTCCGCTTCCCGGCAGATGTCCGCTACGGTGATTGCGTTGTAGTCCTTATTTCGCTTGACCCGCAGGAAAGCCTCCTTGATCGCCTTTTGCGTATACAGCGCCCTCCGGTCTATTTTTCGTTCACCCGACATGAGAAATCTCCTGATGGTAGGTGTCAAGGACATCTTGCAGCGTGATCTGCTGCATCGACGCCTCGGTTTCCCTCTGCACCCGGTCAAAATAGGTCTGTAACGCGTACTGGATATGTACGCCCACGCCGCAGTCCGGGTTCGTATGGGTGTCCAGGTGAAGCAGAGGCTTGTCCCCTTCCACCGCCCGGTAAACGTCCAGCAGAGAAATCTCCTCCGCCGCCCGGCTCAGGGACGGCTTCGCCTGCCCCCGGCTGCTGTTGAGCAGACCGGCGGCTTTCAGCTTTGCCATCATCTGCCGTACATAGGAGGGATTCGTGCAGATGCTTTTTGCAATCGCATCGCTGGAGAGCGGCTGACCAGGATTTAATTGGACAAAGAGCAGAAGATGGACCGCATCGCTCAGACGTGTAGAATATTTCATGGCATCTCCTCCAAAAAGATGTTGCAATTTATAAAATAACATGCTATACTCGTAGCTGGAATTGCTATTTATAAAATAACATCTCAAAGGAGGAAAGTCAACGATGTTTTTGGATAAGCAACCCGATAATGCGCTTCATCTTTTGGAAAAGATAGAGATGGCAGACGCAATTCTTGTCGGCGCCGCCGCCGGGATGTCTGCGGCCTGCGGCTTCGACTTCTTCTACCACAACGACAGTTATTTCCAGAAATACTTGGGTGAGTTTCATAAAAAATATGGATTCACCGGCGCTTTCAACGGCTTCTATTATCGGTATCCGTCTTCCGAGGCGCATTGGGCGTTCCTGGCCCGGATGGGTTACATGGAATACGAATGTGAGACAGGAAAAACGTACTATGACCTGATGACTCTATTGGCAGGGAAAAACTATCACATCATGACCACAAATCAGGACTTCCAGTTTACACGAGTAGTCCCGGAAGAAAAACTGAGTGCCATTCAAGGGGATTCCCGCTATTTTCAATGCAGCCGGAGATGTCATGATGAAATATTTTATAACAAAGATATGATCTACGCCATGAATGCAGCCATAGACGAAAATCTGTGCATCCCCTCAGAACTGATTCCCCGCTGTCCGCAGTGTGGAGCGGAACTGGAGCCGTGGGTCAGAGGGTACACATTTCTGGAGGGTGAAAAATATAGGGACGAGTACAGGAAAATCAATGAATTTTTGCAGCAGAATAAGAATGGCAGAATCCTCTTTCTGGAGTTGGGCGTTGGAAGAATGACGCCTATGTTTATCCAAGAGCCGTTCTGGAATCTGACTTATCAGCTTCCGCAGGCGTACTATATCACGATCAATCCTAAAGACGCCTTGCTGCCCAAACAGTTGGCGCAAAAGGGACAGGCAATCAAAGAAGATATTGCGGATGTTCTTCGGGAAGCTGTTGAACGGAAGAAAAAGCAGGAGGGATAACTGTGGATAAGAATACTTACCAAACAATCAGAGAAAAGATCGATCAGGCAGACGCTGTCCTGATCGGAGCCAGCAATGGACTGTCCATCTCCGAAGGGTTCAACCTGTTTGCGGATGACCGCTGGTTTCAGGAAAACTTCGGGGATTTCCGGGCAAAGTATGGAATCCGCAGCGTCCTGCAAGGCGCATTTTTTCACTTCCCGACACCGGAGGAAATGTGGGCCTTCTGGAGCCGGCTGGTTTATCGGAAATCCATCGCTGTCCAGCCGAGCCAGCTCATGCTGGATTTGTACCGGCTGGTGGCCGGGAAGGACTACTATGTGGTCACGTCCAATGGAGAGGATCACTTTGTCCCGGCGGGCTTTGCACCAGAACGGGTCTTTGAGATCGAGGGCAAATTCACGGAGATGTGCTGTGCGCGAGGGTGCCACGATGCCGCCTACCCGAACCACCAGGCAATAACACGCATGGCCTTGGCTGAACAGGGCGGGCTTGTTCCCACAGAACTTCTCCCCAGATGCCAAAAGTGCGGCGGGAATATGAAAATCTATATGGCGGCAGATCAGTCGTTTTTCCGCTCTGCCAGTTGGCAGAAGAAACAGGCGGAGTATCAAGGCTTTGTGCAGAAGCACCATAATGGAAAACTTGTGATTTTAGAGTTTGGGGTTGGCTGGCGGAATCAGCTCATCAAAGCCCCTCTCATGCAGTTGGCCGCTGCTGAACCCCATGCCGTCTATGTGACATTTAATAAAGGTGAAGTTTATATCCCAGCCGAAATTGCTGCAAAGTCTATCGGGGTAGACGGCGATATTAGCGCTGCTGTCAGCGCCATTGCCAGCAGCGGAGACTGCTGACTTAAAATCAACCTTGTTTTCGGTATGTTGTGGGAAGCGCCGCAAATTGATTTTTGAATGCCGCCGCAAACTTACCTTGGCTTTCATACCCGACTGCCGCCGCAATTTCCGCTATGCTCATGTCGGTTTCCCGCAGCAATTCAGCCGCCCGCTCCATACGGTGTTTTTTGATATGCGCCGCAAGGGAGGCCCCATAGACAGATTTGAACACGGATTTTAAGGTAGTTGGATTGACGTGGTATTGCTTGGATAGGTCCTCAATCGTAATTCTTCGCTCCATATGCCGGATAAACTGGTCATGGATCATCCGGACGATCTCAATTTGTTCTGCGGGGTATTCCGTCAGCTGGTTTGGAGATACAGGTTCCATTTGAACGAGATATAGGAGCAGATCCAGAACCTTTATCTTTTGGTATGCAAGTCTCAGTCCTTCCGGCTGATTGTAAAAGTCCGCAAAGATACTCTCCGTCTGCTAGTTTCCCGCGAGAAATACCGCTGCGCTGCCCATATGAAATTTCTCTTGCAGAGCGCCATGGAAAACCCCTGTTTCTGCAAGAAGTTCAGGCGGATGAGCAGATGCTTCCCGCAAATCAATCGAAATGGCAAGGCCCTGATATTGGCCGGTTGGAAAACGAAACGTGGAATCTGTGCAGATATCCAATGTATGCACAGAATAATCCCCAGGGTTCAGGAAAATACTGCCGCTCCTCATATCCCACACAACTTGTCCAGTTCTGCAATGATTGATCTGCATAATATGGCCCATGGCCTCGTGCCGGTGGGAAAAAGAATCTGAGGCAATATCTATATAGGACAGATCAATGCCAGGAAAAAGCGGAATACGTTCATTCCTGCCGCCTGGGGGAAATTGATTCAAGTTATGCGCCATAAATCGCACCTCACCGCTCCGGACAGGTGATCTCCATGACCCGCTCGATCATCTGATGTAACAGACGGCACTGCTCCGTGTCCGCCGCGCGGTAATAAACTTCTTTCCCCTCCCGGCGGCTGACGACCAGGCCGCTGTTTTTCAATGGCCGGAGGTGGTGGGACACTGCGGGACTTGACATTTTCATCATTGTGGAAATATTGAGAACACATTCTTCACAGTGGCACAGCAGCCAGAAAATTCGGATTCTGGTGGTATCGTCAAGCTGCTTAAAGACCTCCGCTACCGTCTGGAAGTAGTCGATCCGGTCTAACTCCTCCTGCAGCAAAGCGGTACTGTTTCCATCGCCATGCTGGTGGGGCAATCTGATCTCGTCCAAAACTGACACTCCTTTCTTTTCTCCATTGCTTTTGCCCAAAAGGAAATTCCTTTTGCCCGTTTGGCAGGGAATGCGCCACGGGCATTGACTTATACCGCTGAGGGTATTATACTACGGCCATGATAGTTAAACAAGTACTTAATTATCAATTCTAAAAATTTTATGGAGGACCGTTGCTATGAAAAAGACCTATAAGATCGAAGTGGACTGCGCCAACTGCGCGAACCTGATGGAAGATGCCGCCCGCAAGACCGCCGGTGTGCAGAGCGCCACCGTCAACTTCATG
>JAAWQS010000022.1 GCA_022800665.1 Oscillospiraceae bacterium | reverse complement strand
ACGGCACACCAAGACAGGAAATCAAGAAAAGGTTTCCTGTTTTTTTGCGCCCATTTTTGGCATTTTCAGAAATCGCCAGTATTATGCCGTGCAAAGGGGGATAAAAAGAATTTCCCTCTCCCGTTTGGCAAATCCGCAGGTTGTCCGTGGAGGGCGGGCGAGAAGAAATTTTCACAAATTTCCGCCTATTCGAGTTTGTGTGGTGTTGTAGGTAATGAGGGGGAATTTCTGCAAATCAACGTCCATTTTGCATTTTGCTGGTTTGTAGGTATTAGAGGGAAGAATACCGCCGCAAAGTTGGCAGAAGCCCCGCCCTCTCCGTCGAGGGTATCAGCGGAAGCCCACACAGGGGAAGCCGCCACTTCCTTAGAGCAAGATTCTACCACAGTACCAAATTTCGCTAATCGCTCAATTTGTCCTGCGGGAATCTTGTACAGCCGAGTACGGGAAAATCGGCGGCAACTTGAATCAGATTGCCCGCTGTCTGAACAAGTACGGCGCACCCTATAACACCCTCTCCCAAGAGGTACAAGCCGCCATATCCGGGCTTGCCGTTTGAAGTCTTGCAGAAAGTAAGTGAAGCCGTTGGCAACATTCAAACATATCAGCTCTAAAAATGCCGGCTATGGAGCTGCCGAGCAGTTACCTAACCTTTGAGCATGACGAGTTTACCATGAAGCCCACACTGGACGGGAACGGGCGGCTTGTTCTCCGTGACGATTACCGTATAGCTTCCCTTAATTGCGGCGGGGAGGATTTCGCCATAGCGTGTATGCGCTCCAATCTGAAATACGGCAAGAACCAAAGAAGTCATGGAGATGTGCCACCGGGAAAACCTCTATCAGATTGACTTATTGCATGGGAGCAAGAACCGAGTTACCGAGCGTGAGTATTGGGCGAAGCGGAAAGGACAAGCCGCACTGGATAAAGAAAACTCTACTTTTTCAACAGGCCGGGCGGGCTGGAAAATAACCCTTGACTTTTGGCCTACAATGTGTTATTCTTAATTTAGGCCTACAAAACGTCGTCAAAGGAGGAACGCATATGGCAACCCAACAAATTTCTGATTCCGAGCTGGAACTGATGAAAATCGTCTGGGCTAGCGGCGGGACCGCCCTGTACGCCCAGATTATGGAGGAACTCGCCAAAGCGGGCCGCACCTGGCAGAAGAACACTGTCATCACCCTGCTGTCCCGACTGGTGGACAAGGGGCTGCTTAAAACCAGCAAAATCGGACGCCGCAACCAGTACGCCGCCCTGGTCACACAGGCGGACTACCAGACCGCCCAGGCCCGGACGCTGCTCAACAAGCTGTATCAGGGCAGCGCAAAGGGGCTGGTGGCAACGCTGATTCAGGGGGAACTGCTCTCCCCGGCGGATTACGAGGAGCTGAAACAGTATTGGGAGGAGAGCCAACCATGAACGGCATCTTCAGGGTGTTTCTGAGTCTGTCGTTTTCCGGCTCGCTGCTGATACTGCTCCTGCTGTTGGCCAGACCGCTGGTGCAGAAGCGATTCAGCCGCCGGTGGCAGTATTATATCTGGCTGGTGGTGATTGCCCGTCTGCTGCTGCCGCTGTCGCCGGAGGTTAGCCTGACGGGTACGCTTTTCCAGGAGGCTCCTGCTACGGAGGCCCTTCCCGTGCCAAACGAGAGCGCAGAGCTTCAGACGCTGTCTCCTGCCGCCGGGACGCTGCTCCAGCCTTCGCCGGACGAGAGCGGGCCGCCTGGCAAAATACTGGGGCAGAATATCTGGGCGGTGTGGCTGTCCGCAGCGGCGCTGCTGCTGATTCGCAAGGCCACGATTTACCAGAGCTTCGGCAGATATATGCGGGCGGGATGCACTGGGGTTTCGGACATTTTGCTGCTGGAGCGGCTGGGCGAGCTGTGCGGGCAGTTTGGTATAAACCGCCCCGTGGAGCTGTACGAAAACCCGTTGGCGTCCTCTCCCATGCTGCTGGGGCTTTGCAGGCCCTGTGTCATCCTGCCGGACGCCGGTTTGCCGGAGGCTGATTTCCAGTACACCCTGCGCCATGAGCTGACCCACTACCGGCGGCGGGACCTGCTCTATAAGTGGCTGGTACAGCTGACGGTCTGCCTGCACTGGTTCAACCCCCTGGTGTGGCTGATGGAGCGGGAGGTCAGCCGGGCCTGCGAGCTGGCCTGTGACGAGGCGGTCATCCGGGATTTGGAGCCGCATCAGCGCAGAGATTACGGCGATATGCTGCTGCGGGCTATGGGGGCCGGGGGACGCTATGAGGATTCTGCCGGTTCCATCCCCCTCAACGAGAGCGGGGCGTTATTAAAAGAAAGGTTAGGCGCTATTATGAAATACAAGAAAAGTTCTAAACTGGTTACTCTATTTTCGTTTTTACTCGCCGGGTTACTTCTGATGGGCGCGGCGGCGGCGGGGGCCTATACCGGTCCTGCCAAGGCCAGGCCGGACGCGGCGGTTCCCAACGCGGTCAAGGGCGACCCGTCCGCCGCTTTCCGGTACACCCAGGAGAGCTATTATCAGGCCCCATACCTGTTTGAACTTGGCTGGAACGTCCCGGAAAACGCAAAAAAGACGTACGGGAGCACAGAGCTTGCTTTGCCCGGCGGCAGTACCATGACGGTCCTGTACACCAGCGGCTGCAAAGACGGCCTGAAGGACCAAGACATCCGCCGCGCCCTGTCTGTTCTTCTGGAACGGCTGAAGGCAGAGCAGACGGACTTCCCCCTGACCCGTCCGCTTGTGACCAGGGTCAGAAACATAGGGAACAGCAGCGCCGCAGATGTGGCGGAGCAGAGCTATAATGAGGCTGACTTCTCCGGTTTTTTGCCGGCGTTTGCAATGCTGGAGGAGAGCGTACAGCGCAAGTGGCTGGATCAGTTCTATGCGGACAATGAAATCGCGTATTTCGGCGCAAGTGTAAACTGTATCTCCCAGAACAGCCCGCTGTTTACCGTGTTTGCGGAAAAAGCGTACGCGGACGGTAATTTCGCCTTCTTCTCCGTCCTGGTGAACAGAATGAGCAAAGCCAGCCAGGACGCCTGGGCGGCCAGAGCCATAGCGGACGGCGAGCTTGCTTTTTCCTCCATCATCGCCGACGCCTCCGGCTCGGACTGGGCGCAGCAGGAGACGGACAACATCAAGGCGGACCGGGAAAAACAGCGGCTGGAGGAATACAAGGCGTACGGCATCACCAAAAGCGGCACGAGTTATTATTACCAGGGGCAGCTGACACGGATTTTTGTGGATTTCCGGACAGATACATCCCTTGTCACCCTCCAGACGAATCCCAAAGGTACGGCGGCGGTCAAGGTTGTCCGGAATGCGGATGGCGGTATTCAAAGCGTGGGTTATCTGACGGAAAGCGAAATCAAGGAGCTTTTTGATGATAGTTTCGATGCGGATGAGCGGGAGGACAGCGAGGCTGCAGCCAGTCCTATTGATTTGAAAACCGTAGCGGCTGGAGAGAGCATCTGCCTGGGGGAATACACATTGTCCGATGGGGACAAAATCTGGTATGATATTTCTGCGGAAACAGGAAACAAAATGCAGGTTTTTTTCGCAAAGGACGGGCAAACGGACACAGCCTATTGGTCCGTGAACAACCGGCGGCAGCCAGGTGAGCCGCTGCGCTGCGCCGCGGATTTTACCGTTGGGCCTCCGGCAAAGGCCGGGACTTACAAATTGTTCCTGCGGGCCCCGGATGGGGCGCTGACTGGCGTCAGCGGCGGATTTGCCGTAACAGCCGGGGGCGATGCCGGGGATTCTGTTGTCAACATATCCAGGGAGGACCTGCCGGATGCGGCCCGCAAGGCGGTGCAGGACTGCGCTGTCAGGACCTGGTACCTCGTCCGCTCCGGCGGCAGGCAGTATATCTATTATAACGGCTTTGCCTGGAGCTTCGGATATGAGCCTGTGCTGAACAACGGCAAATGGACGGTGGATATTGTGCGCTTCCAGAAGAAGGACAGCGGATATCTGCTGCTCTCCCTGCCGGAAGGGGCGCCAGTGGGTGTGACATGCGATGGAGAAGCGGTGAAGCTGACGGAAATACAATAGCTGCGGACAGGGGGCGCTGCTGGTACTGCGGCGTCCTCTTTGTTTCGGTTCTGCCTGAAATTGTGGTGGAAATCTTCCTATAGGCGTGATATAATAATCAATATTACAAAAAGGAGGAGTCGCAATGAATACCAATTTAGCGTATGCGTATGACTGCCGTGAGGAGCTGATCAATGGAAAAGTTGTGGCAATGTCCCCTGCCGCCAGCAATCATAACCGCATTGCGGGGGATATCTATGGAATTTTTTGGTCCTATCTGAGGGGGAAAAAGTGCGAACCCTTTGGGGACGGCGAGGCGGTCTATCTCACGGAAGTGGACCACTTTATTCCCGACTTTATGGTGGTCTGCGACCCCGACAAGGTAAAGAGCAACGGCGTACACGGCGCGCCTGACCTGGTTGTCGAGGTCCTGTCGCCCGGCACAACCAAGAATGACCGGGGGCGTAAAATGGACGTTTACGGACAGTGCGGCGTCCGGGAATACTGGATTGTCATTCCAAACGAAAAGACGGTGGAGCAGTATATCCAGGATAACGGACGGCTTGTCCTGCACGACGTCTACTTTATCCCGCCGGACTATACGCCGGAGAAGGAACTGGCCGAGATTGCAAAGGAATTCCAATGCAGTCTGTTTGACGATCTGACTATACGCCTGGAGGACATTTTTGAGCGGGTAAAATAGTCCATACCGTCCTGCGGCGCGCATATTTCCCCAAGAACCTGCAAATACTGGTGCGGAAAGGATGTGGAACTATGACCACCGCATTTTTCCGTACGGTAATCCTCTATTTTATCCTCATGGTCGGCCTGCGGTTGATGGGAAAGCGGCAGATTGGAGAGCTGGAGCCCAGCGAGCTGGTCCTCACCCTCATCATCTCCGACTTAGCCGCCGTACCGATGCAGGATTTCGGCATCCCCCTGGTCAACGGCCTCTTTCCGATTATTACGCTGCTGTGTCTGTCCATGCTCCTCAGCTTCTTCAGTCTGAAATCCATCCGGTTCCGGGGCCTGGTCTGCGGCCACCCGACGGTGATTGTCCGGGAGGGGAAGGTCCTGCAGCAGAATATGGCCCGCAACCGCTTCACCGTGGACGAGCTGTTTGAACAGCTGCGCTGTCAGGGGTACTCCGACCTCAGCGCGGTGAAATACGCGATCCTGGAGACCAGCGGGCAGGTGTCCATCCTCGCCTACACCAAGGACAGCCCCGTCACCCCCCAGACGCTGAACTACGATGTGCAGGACGACGTCACCCTGCCGGTACTGCTCATCAACGACGGCCACGTGCTCTCCCGCAACCTGGAGGGCAGCGGCTACGACCAGAACTGGCTGGACAAGCAGCTCAAATCCCGCCGCCTTACCTCGCCCCGGCAGGTCTTTCTTATGACGGTGGATGAGGCGGGAGCCGTGGTCTGTGTAGCAAAGGAGGAGGCAGCGTGAAAGCATTCTATATTCCCGCCGGGCTTCTGGCCCTGATTCTGGCCTTTTCCCTCTGGACGGGCCACTATGTCCGGCAGCGGACCAACCACTGGATTGCCCTGCTGGAGCACACCGACACGGCGGCCATGGAGGAGAACTGGAGCGAGGCGGAAGCCCGGCTGCGCACGGTCTACGACGACTGGGACAGCAGCCAGCGTTTTTTTCATACCATCATGAACCACAGCGATCTGGACGAGGCGGAGTCCCTCTTTGCCGGTGCGCGGGCCGTATGCAGCCAGAAGGACGACGCCGATTTCCACCTCATGCTGGCACAGCTGAAGGAGCAAATGCATCTGCTGGCGGAGACGCAGAGCGTCAGTATCAAAAATATTCTGTAGGGCTTCCCCAGGGCCGCGCCTGCATTATTTCATGAAAGATTTTGCCATACTGTATGATTTTTTATTGAAAGGACCAAAATTCTCGCACATTGGCAAAAAACAGTTGACGTGGACAAAAGCTCTGTGCTACACTTTAGCCGGTTAAACCGAAAGAGAGCAATTTGCAAGTTTGGAGGCAATCAGCATGAGCATTTCCAACGAATACCTGCGCCAGCTTATGGAGCGCGTTGTGAAGCGCAACCCGGCGGAGCCGGAATTTCACCAGGCCGTCAGCGAGGTGCTGGCGTCCCTGTCCCCGGTGGTGGACGCGCACCCTGCATATATCCGCGAGGGCGTGATGGACTGCCTGGTGGAGCCGGAGCGGATTATCAAGTTCCGCGTCCCCTGGGAGGACGACCAGGGGAACGTTCACGTCAACCGGGGGTTCCGGGTGCAGTTCAGCAGCGCCATCGGACCCTATAAGGGCGGTCTGCGATTCCATCCCTCCGTCTACGAGGGCATTATCAAATTCCTGGGCTTTGAGCAGATTTTCAAAAACAGCCTCACCGGTCTGCCCATCGGCGGCGGCAAGGGCGGCAGCGACTTCGACCCCAAGGGCAAGAGCGAGAACGAGGTCATGCGCTTCTGCCAGAGCTTTATGACGGAGCTGTTCAAATATATCGGGCCGGATACCGACGTACCCGCCGGCGACATCGGCGTGGGAGGCCGGGAGATCGGCTACCTCTTCGGCCAGTACAAACGCCTTGCCAACGAGTTCACCGGCGTGCTCACCGGCAAGGGCCTGACCTACGGCGGCAGTCTGGCCCGCACGGAGGCCACCGGCTACGGCCTGTGCTATTTCACGGACAACATGCTGCGGGATAACGGAAGGAGCTTTGACGGCGCAACGGTTGCCGTCTCCGGCTCCGGCAACGTGGCCATCTACGCCTGTGAGAAAGCCGCCGCCTTCGGCGCGAAGGTGGTTGCCATGTCCGATTCCGGCGGATATGTCTACGATAAAAACGGCATCGACCTGCCCCTCATCAAGCAGCTGAAAGAGGTGGAGCGCAGACGCATCAGCGCCTATGTGGAGACCCACCCTGAAGCGGAGTACCACACCGGCTGCGCCGGCATCTGGACCATCCCCTGCGGCATCGCCCTGCCCTGCGCCACCCAGAACGAGCTGGACGGGCAGGCCGCCAAAACCCTGATTGCCAACGGCTGCTTTGCCGTGGCCGAGGGAGCCAACATGCCCTGCACCCCGGAGGCGGTGGACGCGCTCCAGGCGGCGGGCGTCCTGTTTGCCCCTGCCAAAGCCGCCAACGCCGGGGGCGTGGCCACCTCCGCCCTGGAGATGAGCCAGAACTCCATGCGCTTCTATTGGAGCTTTGAGGAGGTGGACGACCACCTCAAGCGCATTATGACCGACCTGTACCGCAATGCCTCCGACGCCGCCGCGCGGTTCGGAATGCCGGGCAACCTGGCGGCGGGTGCGAATATTGCGGGCTTCCTGAAGGTGGCGGATTCCATGCTGGCCTACGGCGTGGTGTAAGGGGGCGGCAGTATGAACGAGTATATCGCCCGCGTGCTGGAGCGGCTGGAACGCCTCTACCCCAACGAACCGGAGTATTTGCAGTGCGTCCGGGCATGGCTGGATATGATCGCCCCCGCCGTGGACAGGCCGGAATATGAGCGGCTGGACGTGCTCAGCCGGATGGTGGAGCCGGAGCGGATGTTTTCCTTTCTGGTCCCCTGGCAGGACGACCAGGGCGCCACCCACACCAACCACGGCTACCGGGTGCAGTTCAGCAGCGCTATCGGCCCCTATAAAGGCGGCCTGCGGTTCCACCCGTCTGTAACCGCCTCGGTGGTCAAATTCCTGGGCTTTGAGCAGACCTATAAAAACGCCCTCACCGGCCTGCCCATCGGCGGCGCGGCGGGCGGCGCGGACTTCGACCCGCGGGGCCGGTCCAACCGGGAGATCATGCGCTTCTGCCAGAGCTTTATGTTCAACCTCTACCGCTATATCGGCTCGGATACCGACGTGCCCGCCGGCGATATCGGCGTGGGCGTGCGGGAGATCGGCTATCTGTACGGCGCGTACAAGCGGGTGACGGGCCGGGCGGAGAGCAGCGCGCTCACCGGTAAGGGCCTGACCTACGGCGGCAGTAAAATCCGCCAGGCCGCGGCGGGCTTCGGCACGGTCTACTTCCTGGCCCGGATGCTGGAGCATCAAGGGGAGGAGCTGGCAGGCAAACGGATCGCCATATCCGGTTTCGGCAATATGTCCTGGGGCGTATGCCGGAAAGCCGCAGAGCTGGGGGGGCGGGTCGTCACCCTGTCCGGTCCCGACGGGTACGTGTACGACCCCGACGGCGTAGTCACCCAGGAGAAATTCGACTTTGTCCGGGACCTGCGCAGCAGCGGTCTGGACCGGGTGGAGCCTTACGCGGAGAAATTCGGCGTGACGTTTTACCCCGGAAAAAAGCCCTGGGAAGCGCCGGTGGATATCGTCATCCCCTGCGCCGCCGAGAACGAGATCACCGTGGACGACGCGGTCCTGATTCTGGCCAACGGCGTGCGCTACTATGTGGAGGCGGCCAACATGCCCGCGTCCGCCGACGCGCTGAAGCTGCTGCGGCTCAGCCCGAAGATTCTGACCGCCGGAGCTAAGGCGGCGGGCAGCGGCGGCGTGGCGGTGTCCGCCCTGGAGATGGTGCAGAACAGCCTGCGCTACAGCTGGTCCCGCCGGGAGGTGGACGAGAAGCTGCGGGGGATTATGAGCAGTATCTACGACGCCTCTGCCGCCGCCGCGGAGGAGTACGGTCTGGGGTACGACCTCATTGCCGGAAACGATATCGCCGCGTTCAAGAAAATTTCCGAGGCAATGATTGCCCAGGGACTGTAAAGAGAACCATACCCATTCCCTGGCGGAAATCCGGGACCAGCAGCGGATTTGAGAGCGCGTTAAAGTTCTTTTTGATCCTTTTTCTTTCAAGAAAAAGGATTACAGTCCGCCCTGACTTTGAAAAATCAGGGCGGACTGCTTGATTTGTTCACAAATTGCTGGTAGCATTTTCTCCGTAAACGAAAATTCAAATATCAAAAAGGATAGGAGGAATCTTCTATGAAGCTGACATATCTCGGACACTCCTGCTTTGTGCTGGAGAGCTACGGTTTTCAGGCGCTGCTGGACCCGTACCGGGACATCCCCGGCCTGCCCGACATCGCCATGACCGCCGACGCGGTCTATTGCAGCCATGGACACTCCGACCACGCCTACGCCGACGAGGTGACGCTCACTACCGGCAAGGTCAACCCCTTCACCGTGCGGGAAATCGACACCTTCCACGACAGCCAGGGCGGCGCGCTGCGGGGCCGGAACACGGTCCGGACCTTTACGTCCGAGGGCCTGACGGTGGCGCATCTGGGCGACCTGGGCCATCCCCTGACAGCGGAGCAGCTGGAAAAACTGGGGCCGTGCGACGTGCTGCTGCTGCCCGTAGGCGGAACGTATACGATCGACAAGCAGGAGGCAAAGGCGGTTGCGGAGGCTGTCAAGCCCAGAGTGACCGTCCCCATGCACTACCGGGATGGAAAGATTGGCCTGGAGATTCTGACCACCCTGGACGAGTTTCTGGAGCTGTACCCCGTGGACCGGATTCGCCGGTATCCCGGCAATGCGCTGGAGCTTCACGAGAACATGACCCACCAGATTGCGGTACTCCACATGGACGGACACAAACGGCAGGACGCCTAACCGCCCCGCCCGGCCAGCTTGACGGCGGCGGTATAGAGAAACGCCGGCACCACGAAGGCCGCAAACCGCCAGGGGAAATAGATGGCCGCCGCCTGCCAGGAGGCGGGGTCCGCCGCCACAATGCCCACAGACAGCACATGGATCAGAATCACCAGCAGGCAGGCGGCGGCATTCATATAATCCAGCTCCGGCCTCCGTTTCATCTCCTCATATCCTCCCCTCTTGATACGCTGTAAAAAAGAACCGCGCCGGTCCATGGGGACTGGCGCGGATTTTGCTGCATCCGTTTAAGAGAGTCTTCCCTGCCGGAGCTTGAAGCGGCGGGTCTGATCCTGGAGCATACGGACCTGATCGAACAGCTCCGTACTCACAGCCGCAGACTCCTCGCTGCTGGCGGAGTTGGTCTGCACCACTGCGGAAATCTGGCCAATGCCCTCCGTCACCTGGGAGATGGCCTGGGCCTCGCTCTGGATAGCCATGTCAATCTCCTGCATACTGGCGTTGGACTGCGTCACCAGCTCCTGGGTCCGCCGCAGGGACTGGGACACTTCGTCCACAATGGAGCTGCCCCGTGTGGTTGCGCTGACAGAATTCTCAATAAGGTCCTTGGTGGCCTTTGCCGCCTGGTCGGACTGGGACGCCAGACTGCGCACCTCGTCCGCCACCACGGCGAAGCCCTTGCCCGCCGCGCCGGCACGGGCCGCCTCCACCGCCGCGTTCAGAGCCAGAATGTTGGTCTGGAAAGCGATGTTTTCAATGGTGGACAGAATCCGTCCGATCTCCTGGGAGGCGGTGGTGATATCGCCCATGGCGGCGACCATGAGGTCCATCTGCTCGCTGCTGAGCTGGACCTGCTCGCCGGTGAGGCGGGCGCTCTCCTGCGCTCTGGCGGAAGCCTTCACATTCTCGCCGGCGCTTCTGGACAGGTCGTCCAGGGTGGCATACATCTCCTCCACGGCGCTGGCCTGCTCGGTCGCGCCCTGGGCCAGGGACTGGGAGCTGCTGGAGAGCTGCTCGGCGTTGCCGGAAATCCGCTGTTCCGCCTGGGTGATGTTCCCCAGGGCGTTGGACAGGGTAGCGGTAAGGCTGTCGATAGAGTCCTCAATGGAGCGGAAATCGCCCTCGAAGGGGATGGAGGTTCTGACATCAAAATCGCCTTCAGACAAATGGCCCATAATGCGGTTGATATCCTCCACATAGGCGGAGATGTGCGACATGGACTGCTGGAGGGTAGCGGACATCTGGCCCAGCTCGTTTTCCGAGCGGTAGGGGATATCCAGGTTCAAATGCCCCTCCTTGAGCGGTTTGCTCCGTTCGGTAATCAGGATGATGGGCCGGACAACATCCTTCATGACAAAGAGGATGAGGCCGATCAGACAGATAAGGGACAGGGTCAGGCACACCGCGCAGGTCAGGTGCATGATGTGGATGGTCTGCTGCATCTTGGCGGTGCTGTCGGCGCTGATGGCGGTGTTCCGGTCAATCAATTGGTCCAGCAGCGCCACCAGCTTCTGGATATTGCCCTGGATGGTGGTCTGATAGTATTCTCTGGCCTGGATCGGGTTGGAATTCATCAGGTTGAGCACATACGTTGCGGACTCATGGATCTCCTTATGTACCGGCTCAATCTGGGAGCGCAGGCTCAGCACCGTGGCGTCGTCGGTACCGACTTCGCCATAGAGCCACTGGCCCAGGATACAGGAGGTGGGATCAATACTGCCGGTGAACTCCATATTGGCATAAAGCGCGTTGCTCAGGCCGGAGGCCCATTTATAGTGGGCGGCCTCCGCTTTGTTGGAGCGGTCCAGAAGGCTGTTGGCCTGCGCACTGACGGCCTCCAACCCCTGAATTCTGAAGATGTTGAAGGTCGTTACAAAGCTGAAGAGCATGATGGAAAAAAGCGCAGCTGCCACACGGATGGCGACGGTTCTTTTGATACTTTTTCGCATAATGAGCAAGCACCCTTTCTATTCATTCTGTTAATGTACGGCACAGGGGGCCGTACACACATAATATGTATCAAATATTATACCGTAACATGCTGGAATAAGCAAGAGAAAAATTTCCGTCCGGAGGAACGGAAAATATTGGAAATGCAAACCGTCCCCGGTTCCCTATGACCGTTTCATCCATCCGGTTAAAATTTTGAACCGCCGGAGAGTCGCGTCTCCCCGGCGGTTCAAGTTTTCTATAGAAATCCGGCAGCGGTTCTCCCTCACCGCTCCATTTTCCAGAAAGCGGCGCTGTAGGGGGGCAGCTCGCTGCCGCCGCCGAAGTCGTGGGGCTTGCCGGTAATCAGCTCCTCGGCCATGCCGCACCCGGCGTCGAAGTGGGCGGTATAGGGGGCGCTGTCGGCGTTCACCGCCACCAGTACCCGCTCGCCCTCCGCGGCCCGCTCAAAGATGATCTGCCGGTTGGTCAGTACCACATTGCGGTATGCGCCATAGCAGAGGGCATGGCTGTGCCTGTGGGCCTCCGCCATTTTGGCGATCTGCTCCGTCAGCTCGTTCCGCTCCGGCTTCTCGATTGCAGGCCGCAGCGCGTCGTCCCCGTCGGCCTTCCGGCCCTCGATGCCCCACTCGCTGCCGTAGTACACCGCCGGTACGCCGGGCATTCCGAACAGCAGGCCGTAGGCGGGCAGGAGGTGGGACGGGTTGTCCAGACGGCTGGCAATGCGCTCCACGTCGTGGTTGTCCAGGAAGCTGAGCAGGTGTTGTCCTTTGTAGAGGGTCCAGTTTTCCGGTCCGAACTGCCGGGCCAGGCTGTGGCCGATCTCAAAGAGGTTCATGGAGTTGAAGCTGGACCAAAGGCCCTTGTAACACTCATAGTTGGTGACAGAGTGGCAGAGCTCCGGCCCCATCCACCGGTTGTAATCGCCGTGGAGGGTTTCGCCCATGAGCACGAAGTCCGGCTTGACCGAGTTGGCAAAGCCCCGCAGGCGGCGGAGATAGTCGGGGCTGAGGCAGTAGGCCACGTCCAGCCGCAGGCCGTCGATATCGAACTGCTCCACCCACGCCCGGATGGCCTCGAACTGATGGCGGATAACGTCGGGGTGGTTCAGGTTGAGTTTGACCAGCTCATGGTGGCCCTCCCAGGCCTCGTACCAGAAGCCGTCGTTATAGCCGGTGTTGCCGTCGAAGCTGATGTGGAACCAGTCCTTATAGGGGCTGTCCCACTTCTTCTCCTGGACGTCCTGGAAAGCCCAGAATCCCCGGCCCACGTGGTTGAACACGCCGTCCAGCATCACCCGCAGTCCGGCGTCGTGGAGCGCGCCGCATACCCGCTTGAAGTCCTCGTTTGTTCCCAGCCGGCAGTCCACTGTATAGTAGTCCCTGGTGTCGTAGCCGTGCCGGTCGCTCTGGAACAGGGGGTTGAAGAGTACCGTATCGGCCCCGGTTTCTTTGATATGCTCAATCCAGTCCAGCACGCGGAGGATTCTGTGGGCCTGGACGCCGTCGTTGTCCCTCGGTGCGCCGCACAGCCCCAGGGGATAGATCTGATAAATTACCGCTTCATCGAACCACATATAGATTGACTCCTTTATCCGCCGGTGTCAACCGGCGTTGCTTGTGACAGTATACTAGAAAAAAGCGGTATTGTCAAAACAATTTCAAACTATTTCTCATCCCCCACCCCCGGCAGGCGGATTTCCGGCATCAGCTCCTGGCTGACGACCTCCAGCATTTCCTCCAGCTTTGCGCACTCCTCCGGGGAGAAACGCTGGAGAATCCGGTCCATAACCTGGGACATATAGGCGGTGCTGATATTGTAGTAATCCAAATATTTCTGCGTGACCTCCAGGTGGTATTCCCGCCGGTCCTTCTCGGACCGGATTTTGCGGATATAGCCCTTGTCCACCAGGCTGTTCACCTTATAGGCGGCATTGGGGGTGGAGATACGCATAAAAGTGGCGAATTCGTTCACCGTCGGGCTGCCCAGGGCCTGGATGCTCTCCACGCAGAAGGTTTCCATGGTGGTCAGGCTGGCCTCCCGCGTCTGGAAGCGGCGGAAGATTTCCTGATAGAAGTGGAGCTTGAATTTTGTATACACAGCAAAAAAGACATCCTTCAGCATAGACAAATCCTCTCTTTTTCCCATAGCTGCCGTTCAGTATACCAGCAAACCGGGAAAAAGACAAGAGTTTATGGCTGCTGCACGGCAAAGGTCAGCTCCGCCGTACACGCCGCCTGTCCGTCCGCATAGGCCGCGCAGACGCCAAATCCCACCGGCCCCCGCCGTTTGGTGAGCACGCACTCCAGCTCCAGCACGTCGCCGGGGACCACCTTCCGCTTGAACCGGGCGTTTTTCACCCCGCCGAACAGTACCAGCTTGCCCCGGTCCTCCGGGCAGGTGAGAATCGCCACCGCGCCCACCTGGGCCATGGCCTCCAGAATCAGCACGCCGGGCATCACGTGCTCCTGGGGGAAATGGCCGCAGAAGAACTGCTCGTTGACGCTGACGCACTTGACGCCCTTGGCCCGCACCCCCGGCTCGCACTCGTCGATGCGGTCCACCAGGGCGAAGGGGTAGCGGTGGGGCAGGATTTCCGCAATCTGATTGGAATTGAGCTTCATTGTCCGCCCTCCCATTTCTTCAGCAGGATGCTGGCGTTGTGTCCGCCGAAGCCCAGGGAGTTGGACAGGGCGTAGGCCAGCGGGACCTTCCGGCCCTGGTTGGGCGCCACGTCCAGGTCGCAGGCTTCGTCCGGGACCTGATAGTTGATGGTGGCCGGGACAAAGCCGTCCCGGAGAGCCAGGGCGGTAAAGATGGCCTCCACCGCGCCTGCCGCGCCCAGCATATGCCCGGTCATGGACTTGGTGGAGCTGATGAGGAGGCGGCGGGCGTGGGGGCCGAAGACGGTTTTGACAGCGGCGGTCTCCCCGGCGTCGTTGAGGGGGGTAGAGGTGCCGTGGGCGTTGATGTAGTCCACAGCCTCCAGCGCCACGCCGCCGTCCGCCAGAGCCATAGCCATCGCCTTTGCGCCGCCGCTGCCGTCGGGACGGGGGGCGGTCATGTGGTAGGCGTCGCAGGACGCGCCGTAGCCCACAAATTCCGCGTAGATTTTAGCGTTACGGGCCAGAGCGTGGTCCAGCTCCTCCAGGAGAAGGATGCCCGCGCCCTCCCCCATGACGAAGCCGCTGCGCTCCTTGTCAAAGGGGATGGAGGCCCGGCTGGGGTCTTTGGCCTGGCTGAGGGCTTTCATGGAGGTAAAGCCGCCCACGGAGAGGGGGGTGATGCTGGACTCCGTGCCGCCGCAGAGCATACAGTCGGCGTAGCCGTCCCGGATGTACCGGAAGGCGTCGCCCACGGCGTTGGTACCGCCGGCGCAGGCGGTGACAGGACAGGAGCACATCCCCCGGAATCCGGCGTGAATGGCGATCTGACCGGCGGCCATGTTGCAGATGGCGGTGGGGATATAGTAGGGGGAGACACGGTTCCAGTTCTGCTCTGCGCCCTTGAGGCACTCCATCTCCGTAATGGCCTGTCCGCCGATGCCGCTGGAGACAATCACGCCGCAGCGGTCCAGGTCCAGGCCCTCTGGAACAATGGCGCTGTCCGCCAGAGCTTCTTTGGCGGCGGCCAGGGCCAGCTGGGTAAAGCGGCCCATGTGCTTGGCCTCCATGGGGGTGAAATACCGGGTGGGGTCAAAGCCCTTGACCTCCGCCGCCAGGGTCACTTTTTTTCCGGCGGCGTCGTACTGGGTGATCGGCCCGATGCCGCACACGCCCTCCCACACGGCCTGCCAGCTGTCCGGGACCGTCAGTCCCAGGGGCGTCACTGCGCCCAGGCCGGTGATGACAACTCTTCTTTTACTCATATACATCTCCTAATTACATTGCCATGCCGCCGTCCACGCACAGCACCTGTCCGGTGATATAGGCGGCATCGTCGCTGGCGAGAAAGGCGGCGGCCTTCGCCACATCCTCCGCCGCGCCCAGCTTTCCCATTGGAATGGCGGTCAGCATAGCGTCTCTGGCCTTCTCCGGCATGGCGGCGGTCATGTCCGTGTCGATGAACCCCGGCGCAATGGCGTTGACGGTGATGTTCCGTCCGGCCAGCTCCTTGGCGGCGGATTTGGTCATCCCCACCACTCCGGCCTTGCTGGCGGCGTAGTTGACCTGACCCCCGTTGCCCCGCAGTCCGACAACAGAGCTGAGGTTCACAATCCGGCCATACCGCTGCTTCACCATCTGCCGGGAGACCGCCTTCATACACAAAAACGTCCCCTTGAGGTTGGTGGCCAGCACCTGGTCGAAGTCCTCCTCCTTCATGCTCATCAGCAGGCCGTCGCGGGTGATGCCCGCGTTGTTGACCAGAATGTCGATCCGGCCAAACTCATGGAGGGCGGTCTCCGCCAGCCGGGCCACCTGTCCCGGCTCCGACACGTCGCACCGCACCGCTGCCGCCCGGACCCCCAGGGCCTCGCAGGCGCCGGCAGTCTGCCGGGCCGTGGTCTCGCCGCCTGCGTAGCAGAGCACGATATCCGCGCCGCCCCGCGCCAGCTCCAGGCATACCGCCCGTCCGATTCCCCGGCCTCCGCCGGTGACAATGGCGGTCTTTCCTTGCAAGTTCATGGCGTCTCCTCCTTATCTCTGTCCGGCCAGCCAGTCCGGCAGGCCCTCCGCATCCGGAACCGTCTCCACCGCGTACACCGGCATCTCCGGCGCGGTCTTGCGGACAAAGCCGCTGAGAGCCTTGCCCGGTCCGATCTCAATGATGGCGTCCACATCCATGTCCGCCATAGCGCGGATGCTGTCCTCCATATAGACGCTGCTCTGCACCTGCCGGATCAGCAGCGCAGGGATGGGGTCTGTACCGGTCCGGCCCAGGCAGTTGAAAATCACGGGAATTGCAGGCGGGGCGAAGGGGATGTCCTTGAAATATGCCTCCAGCTCCTTCCCGGCGGGGGCCATCAGGGGGGTGTGGAAGGGTCCGCTGACCTTCAGGGGGATACAGCGTTTGGCGCCCCGCTCCTTTGCCAGCGCGGCGGCCCGCTCCACTGCCGCCGCCTCCCCGCCGATTACCAGCTGGCCGGGACAGTTGTAGTTGGCGATAACCGCCACGCCCAGGGCGGACGCCTCTGCGCAGGCTTCGGCCAGCGGCTCCCGGTCCAGGCCCAGCACGGCAATCATGCGGCTGTCGATACCCTGGGCGGCCTGCTCCATGGCCCGGCCCCGGAAAGCCGCGGTGCGGATGGCAGTTTGGGCGTCGAACACACCGGCGGCATGGAGGGCGGAATACTCCCCCAGGCTCAGCCCAGCCGCCGCAGCGGGGACAATCCCCTTTTCCCGGAGCGCTGCCGTCAGTCCGGCGGCAAAGGCCACCATACAGGGCTGGGTGTAACGGGTCTGGTTGATGCAGTTTTGAGCGTCGGTGAAGCAGACTTCCTTCAGGTCAAAATCCACCTCCGCGCCGTCCATCACTGCACGGAACGCGGGGTATGCGTTGTAGAGGTCCGCGCCCATGCCCGGATGCTGGCTGCCCTGTCCGGCGTACAGAAAGCCCAGTTTCATCCCAAAGCCCTCCATACCGCCTGTCCCTGGGTCCACAGCTCCTCCAGAATCTCTTTCACAGGACGGATTTCGTGGAGCATTCCGGCCACCTGCCCGCACATGACGCTGCCGGTGTCCACATCGCCCTCCAACACCGCCCGGCGCAGTCCGCCCAGGGTTACTTTCTCCAGCTCCTCCAGGCTGGCCCCCCGCTTCTCCAGGGCCAGATATTCCCGCGCCATCTTGTTTTTCAGCACCCGCACCGGCCCGCCGATGGAACGGCCCGTCACGGTGGTGTCGCTGTCCTTGGCCTTGAGCAGAGCCTGTTTGTAGTTCTCGTGGATGGGACACTCCTGACTGACCAGCAGGCAGGTGCCCACCTGGACCCCGCAGGCGCCCAGGGCAAAAGCTGCCGCCATCTGCCGTCCGTCGGCGATGCCTCCGGCGGCGACCACCGGCAGGTCCACCGCGTCCGCCACCTGGGGGACCAGGGCCATGGTGGTCATCTCCCCCACGTGTCCGCCGGATTCGGTTCCCTC
This sequence comes from Oscillospiraceae bacterium, assembly GCA_022800665.1. GTDB lineage: Bacteria > Bacillota > Clostridia > Oscillospirales > Oscillospiraceae > Pelethomonas. The sequence continues at coordinate 20,823 of JAAWQS010000022.1, read as the reverse complement.
GGCAATCACGGCGTCAATGCCCGCCCGCTCCAGACGTTTGGCCAGAACCGCCGCCGCCACCACGGGGATCACTTTGATTCCGGCGTCCTTCCAGGCGGGGATGTACTGGCCGGGATTGCCCGCGCCGGTGGTGACAACCGCCACCCGCTCCTGGGCAATCACCTGGGCCAGCTCTCCGGCAATGGGGTTCATCAGCATCAGATTGACGCCAAAGGGCTGATCGGTCCGCTCCCGGCAGATGCGGATCTGCTCCCGCAGCGCATCGGGGGTGCGCATTCCTCCGGCGGCGATGACGCCCAGCGCGCCTGCGTTGGAGCAGGCGGCGGCAAAGGCTCCGCCGGCGATATTGGCCATACCGCCCTGGATAATGGGGAGCCGGGTCCCCAGCAATTCATTCAGTCGTTTCATACATTCCCTTTCTATGCCATTTCGATCAGCGCGCCGCCCCAGGTCAGCCCGCCGCCGAAGCCAACCAGCAGCGCACGGCTTCCCGGCTGCAGGCGGCCCGCCGCCTCCATCTCGCTGAGTACGATGGGGATGCTGGCGGCGGAGGTGTTACCCCGGCGGTCAATATTTTTGCAGTATTTTTCCGGCGGTATCCTGTATTTTTTGGCAACCAGGTCGATAATACGGGCATTGGCCTGGTGGAAGACAAAGAAATCCACATCCGCCGGGGTGAGGCCGTGCCGCTCCAGCGTCCGGTCCATGCACCAGGGGACCGCCTCCAGGGCGAATTTGAAGACCCGCTGTCCCTCCATGGACAGATATTGTTCCTCGGTTGAGCCGGGACCGGGACAGCGCAGCAGCTCATTGCTGCCGTGGCATCCCAGCGTCGCCCCGATGGAGGGCCACTCCGCCCGCCACTCCACCGCCGCCGCGCCCGCGCCGTCGCCGAAGAGGATGCAGGCACTCCGGTCAGACCAGTCCACCACCCGGCTGAGCACGTCGCAGCCGATGACCAGGCCGTATTTCCGGGGCGAAGCCGCCAGTAGGCATTCCACTGTATGCAGGGCATAGAGGAAGCCGGAGCAGGCGGCGTTCAGGTCAAAGCAGAGGGTGTCGTGGGGCAGGCCCAGGGCGGTTTGCATGGTACAGGCCGCGCTGGGGATGATAGCGTCCGGGGTCATGGTGGCGACAATGCACACCCCGATGTCCCCAGGCGAGAGCCCGGCGCGGTCCAGAGCCGTCCGGGCCGCGCCGGCACAGAGACCGCTGTGGGTCTCCGCAGTGAGAATACGCCGCTCCCGGATGCCGGTGCGGGCGGTAATCCACTCGTCGCTGGTGTCCACCTGCCGGGCCAGATCGTCGTTGGTGAGGACCCGGCTGGGCAGACAGCTCCCGGTACCCCGAATTTTTATCCCGTTCATGGGTTCTCCTTCCGGGGCGCAGCGGTCCCCATTTGTCTGAATTTCTGATAGCGGGCGGCGGCAAGGTTCTTCACCTTGGACAGCTGGTTCAGATTCCGGCTGAGGGCCTCGTCCACCTGCCGGAACGTGATGGACCGGGCCAGATGCGCCCCGCCGCCCGGCTCCAGGATGATCTCGTCCACCACGCCCAGCTCCTGCAGGTCCGCCGCCGTCAGCTTCATCAGCTCGCTGGCCTCCTCGTGGCGCTTGGCGTCCTTCCAGAGAATGGCGGCAAAGCCCTCCGGGGAGAGAATGGCGTACACGGCGTTCTCCAGCATCAGCACCCGGTTGGCAACCCCCAGGGCCAACGCTCCGCCGCTGTTGCCCTCCCCGGTGATTATGCTCACCACAGGCACCCGCAGGCGGCTCATCTCCAGCAGATTCCGGGCAATGGCCTCCCCCTGTCCCCGCTCCTCCGCCTCCAGGCCGGGATAGGCCCCGCCGGTGTCGATGAAGGTGATTACCGGGCGGCGGAACTTCTCCGCCTGCCGCATCAGCCGCAGGGCCTTGCGGTATCCCTCCGGGTTGGGCATCCCGAAGCGGCAGAGGAGGTTTTCCTCCAGATCCTTGCCCTTCCGGGTGCCGATGACCGTGACAGGGCGGCCGTGGTAGAGGGCGACCCCGCCTAAAACCGAGGCGTCCTCACCGGAGAGACGGTCCCCCCGCTGTTCAAAGAAATCCGTGAACAGGGCGGAGATATAGTCGGATATATTGGGCCGCTGGGGGTGCCGGGCAATGGCGACCCGCTCTGCGGCGGTCAGGGCTTTGTTCATCAGCCGCCTCCCTTCTCATGCAGGCGCAGCAGGCGGGAGAGGGTGTCCCGCATCTGCTGTCTCGGCACCACCGCGTCCACAAAGCCGTGCTCCATCTGGAACTCCGCCCGCTGGAACCCCTCCGGCAGCGTCTCGCCGATGGTCTGCTGAATTACGCGGGGTCCGGCAAAGCCGATGAGCGCGCCCGGCTCCGCCAGGACCACGTCCCCCAGAGAGGCAAAGCTGGCGGTGACGCCGCCGGTGGTTGGGTCGGTGAGCACGGAGATATACAGCAGTCCCCGCCGGTCCAGCCGGTCCAGGGCCGCGCTGGTCTTCGCCATCTGCATCAGGGACAGAATCCCCTCCTGCATCCGCGCCCCGCCGCTGGCGGAGAAGAGAATGAGGGGCAGGCGGCTGCGTTCCGCGTACTCAATGGTCAGGGTCAGCTTTTCCCCCACGGCTGCGCTCATGGATCCCAGCAGAAAGCGGCTGTCCAGCACGCCGGCCACACACCGCCGCCCGTCGATGGTCCCCACGGCGGTGACGGCGGCCTCGTTCAGACCAGTTGTCCGCCGGGCGTTCTCCAGCTTCTCCCGGTAGCCGGGAAAGGACAGGGGGTCCTGGGAGGTCAGCTTGGGATACAGCTCCCGGAAGGAGCCGTGGTCCAGGGTGATGCCCAGGCGGTAATAGGCCCCCACCGGGAAGTGGTGTCCGCAGAGGGGGCAGGTGTGCAGGTTCTGCGCCACCGCCCGGTGGCTGCTGTCCTGGCCGCACTGGGGACAGGAGACGGCGTCCTCCGGGGGGACGTACCGCTCCCGCAGGGCTTTCATGGCCAGCAGGCGGGCGCGGCGTTTGGCGAATATGCCGCTCATGCGTTCTCATCCTCGCTTTCGGTCAGGCTGCGGGCAAAATCCAGCAGCTCCGGCAGATGGGCGTCCAGGCAGTCCGTTGCATAGCCGCCCCGGACAAAGGCGGCGTGGTGCATCAGCTGGTAGCACAGCTCCGCCGTGGTGGGGAAGCCCTCCAGAGCAAACTCCTCCAGGCACCGGCGCATTTTCCGGATGGCCTCCAGACGGGTGGGGGCGTGGGCCATCACCTTTGCCGCCAGGGAGTCGTAATAGGGGGGCAGGGGACAGCCGCTGTACAGACCTGTGTCCACCCGTACCCCCGGCCCGCCGGGCAGGTGGAGAAACTCCGTCTGTCCGGGACAGGGCCGGAATCCACCGGCGGGGTCCTCGGCGTTGATCCGGCACTCTATGGCGTGACCGGTACAGCGGATGTCCGCCTGCGTGAGATCCAGGGGCAGGCCGGAGGCAATCCGCAGCTGCTGGCGGATGATGTCCACGCCAGTCACCAGCTCGGTGATGCCGTGCTCCACCTGCACGCGGGTGTTCATCTCCATAAAATAGAAATGTTCCCCGTCTGGGTCCAGGAGGAATTCCACCGTTCCGGCGTTCTCGTAGCCCACGGCCCGCGCCGCCCGGACAGCGGCCTCCCCCATCTCCTGCCGGAGCTCCGGGGACAGCCCCCACGCGGGGGCCTCCTCCACCAGCTTCTGACTGCGCCGCTGGAGGGAGCAGTCCCGGTCCCCCAGATGCACCACGTTCCCCTGGCGGTCCGCCAGAATCTGCACCTCTATGTGCCGGGGATGGAGCGCCAGCTTTTCCAGGTACATCTCCCCGTCCCCAAAACAGGCCAGCGCCTCCGCCTGGGCCTCCCGCAGAGCGGCGGGCAGCTCCTCCGCGCCTGCGCACCGGCGGATGCCCCGTCCGCCGCCGCCGGCGGATGCCTTCAGCATGACCGGGTATCCCACCCGCTCCGCCGCTGCCAGGGCCTCCGCCTCACTGCGGACCGGACCGTCAGAACCGGGCGACACCGGCACGCCGGCTTCCCGCATTATGGTACGGGCGGCGGACTTGGCTCCGGCGCGGCGGATGACCGCCCCGGAAGGGCCGATGAAGGTCAGGCCCGCCTGGGCGCAGGCGTCTGCGAAGTCCGCGTTCTCCGACAGAAAGCCGTAGCCGGGATGGACGCCATCGCAGCCTGTCGCCTGGGCCGCCGTCAGCAGGGCGGTTTGGTTGAGATAGCTGTCCGCGGCCCGCGCCGGACCGATGCACACCGCCTGGGTGGCCATCTGCACATGCAGGGCCTCCCGGTCCGCCTGGGAGTAGACGGCCACTGTCTCGATTCCCGCCTCCCGGCAGGAGCGGAGAATCCGCAGGGCAATTTCGCCCCGGTTGGCAATCAGAACCCGCTTCAGCATGGCCGGTAACGGAAGAGGGGTTCGCCGAAAGCGGCCAGCTGGCCGTCCGCCTTCAGGACCTCCTCAATAATGCAGTCGCAGGGGGCCGGGACCTCGCTCATCATCTTCATTGCCTCAATCAGACACACGGTCTGCCCTTTGGATACCTTCCCGCCTGCGGCGGCAAAGGGCGGCTGGCCCGGACCGGGAGCCGCGTAGAAGGTCCCCACCAGGGGGGCGTCGATGGTCTTGCCATCCTCCTGGACCGCAGGCACGGGTACAGGGGCGGGCGCCGCAATGGGCGCGGCGGCGGTATTCCGGCCCAGCTCCAAGGTAAAGCCGGGCTGGGAGAGCTTCAGCGTCTGGAGGGAGCTGTGCTCAAAGCGGTCCAGCAGTTCAAACAGTTCCGGATTGGTCATGAAAGTCCTTCCTTTTTAAGCCTCGTGGGACTCCAGGTATGCTTTTACGTCCCCGACCGTCTTCAGGGTGGGCAGGGCGTCGTCCTCCACGGTGACGCCGGTGGCCTCTTCAATGGCCATTGCCAGCTCCACCAGGGCTAGGGAGTCGGTCCCCAGGTCGTCCACCAGCAGGGCCCCGTCCGTCACTTTTTCCACATCGCAGGTCAGGGTCTCGGCGATTACGCCCCGTACTTTTTCAAAATCCATGGTTGGTTTCCTCACTTTGTCAAATTATTTCATTTTATTTAGCTAAAAATTTTTAACTAAATTTTGTAGGTGTATTTTATCCGTCCCGGCAGATATTGTCAAGCCCAAGTTTACCTAATGTAACAGGTAATTTTGCGGGGATGATGGGCATTTTAGCCAAAAAAACGCCCGGCGCACTGCATTTGCGCCGGGCAGGACCCCTGTCAGATATAAAAAGCTGTGTCCGCGCCGCTGTCAAAGACCACTTGCAGGTTCGGATTTTCCCGTGCGGCGTCCATCATCGTCTCCAGCAGGGACGCGCCGTAGCTCCACTGCTCCAGCAGCTCCCGGCGGCAGACAACCAGACGGGTGGGGACGGCGGTTTCTGCGGTGAGCGCATCGTAGAGGGCGTCCAGATTCTTGCCGCAGAAGTCCGGCAGCTCCAGCTGCTGGGTCAGGTAGGCGTAAGCCTCCTCCCGCGTGGGCATCAGACCTCCGTCAAGGACGATTGTTTTCACCGGCTACTCCTCTCCGTACAGCTGCGTAAAGCTCTCGTAGTGGTCCTCTGTATAGTAGATCAGACCGTCGTTGGAAAATATGATGCGCTTCGCCCCGCGGGAAGTCTTGCCGATGGTGTCGATATCGCACTCATAGTAGGTTCTGCCGTCCGCCTTGGGGAGCAGCCCCTCCCGGTTGCCGAAGCGGTCGCCGCCTATGGCGCGCCCCGGCGCGTAGGCCTCCACGCTGCCGCCGCTCCAGCCCAGGCCGCGGGCCTCCCCTTTGGTGATGTAGTTGCTGGGCAGGCGGTCATAGAGGTGGAGGTAGAGGGAGACGTCGTCCTTGCTGTTGTACGTGCCGTCCTCGTCCAGAGAGGGGGCGGCGGGGTCCTCCCACTGTACGCCGTCGGAACCGGCGGTTGTGCCGGGGTCTTCCTCCGGGGCCGCTGTGCCGGGGTCTTCCTCCGGGGCCGCTGTGCCGGGGTCCTCCTCCGGAGCCGCGCCGGAGCTGTCCAGGAAGTCGTTGACCGACAGCTCCGGCAGTTCGGTAATATTGATGTCCGAAAGACTGTCGGGTCCGGCGCAGGCGGTCAGCGTCAGGGCCGACAACGCCAGCAGGAATGAGAGTAATTTCTGTTTCATATGTACCTCGGTTTCCTTGATTTTTGCTGTGAGCGGGACAAGTATAGCATTCTTTCGCTGAAATTGCAAGCAAGGCAGGCAAAACAGGGATTGACAAAATGCGGCAGGCACAGAAAACCAATGCCCCGCCCTTCCCTTCCTGACGGACCTGTGGTATAATAGCGGCACATAAAAAACGGAGGCAGCGTCTATGAGCAAAAACTTCCATCGGGATTACGCCGAGAGCGTGGGCCACTTCTGCCAGAGCATCCCCGCCGGGCTTCGCATCACCACCCAGGAGGTGGATACCTATTTCCGCGCCTGCGCCCTGTGCCTGTGGGCGTGCAGCGAGCAGCTGGGCGGCGACGTGGCGGGCATCAACCAGCTGTATACGGACCGGCAGGTCAAATTTTCCCCCCAGCAGTTTACCAAAGCCATCAGCTATTACCAGTCCAATCCGAATTATACCGTAGGCGTGCCGGAGTTTTTCCGCAGGCTGGCGCAGGCCGACGCCAAGGCCGGAACCAGCTGCAGCCGCACCTTTGCGGAGGTGCAGAAGAATCTGCTGATGCTCTGCGCCGCCTATGACGGGTCCTTCACCTTCGCGGAGAGCCGCCGGATCACGCTGCTGTACAGTCAGCTGACCAGCCTGTGCGACCAGGAGGGCGTCCCAGGGATCACCGTCACGCCCGGTCCGGACGCCTACCTCCCCGACGCCCCGCGGCGGGATGCGGGGCAGGAGCTGAATGACATTATGGACGAATTCAGCAAAGTCATCTCGCGGGACCGGCGGGATGTGTACAGCGACTTTTTCGGCAGTCCGCCCCCCCAGCCTATGGCCGAAGGCCCGCAGACCAAACCTCCGGAGACTGCCGCCAATCCCGGCACGCCCCCGGAGGAGAGGGAACCGGAGCCGCCTAAGCCCACCTTGGAGGAGGCGTTGGCGGAGCTGGAGGGTCTGACCGGACTGGAGGCGGTAAAAAAAGATGTGGACAGCCTGGTGAATCTGGTAAAGGTCCGCACCCTGCGGAAGGAGCGGGGAATGAAATGCCCGGATATGTCCTTCCATCTGGTTTTCTCCGGCAATCCCGGCACCGGCAAGACCACCGTGGCACGGATTGTGGGCAAGGTTTACAGTGCGCTGGGGATTCTGAGCAAAGGGCATCTGGTGGAGGTGGACCGCAGCGGGCTGGTGGCGGGCTACGTGGGCCAGACCGCCATCAAGACCCAGGAGGTCATTGCAAAGGCCCAGGGCGGGATTTTGTTTATTGACGAGGCGTATACGCTGTCTCCGGAGAACGCGGACAAGGACTTCGGCCAGGAGGCGATTGACACCATACTCAAGGCGATGGAGGACCACCGGGACGATTTTGTGGTCATCGCCGCCGGATACGCCACCCTGATGCCCCGATTCATTGACTCCAATCCGGGCTTGAAGTCCCGGTTCAACAAGTACCTCTATTTTGAGGATTACAACGGGGAGCAGCTCTATGAGATTTTTGAGGGCAGGGTCAAGCGCAACGACTACCGTCTGGACGAAGGGGCGGCGGACGCGGTAAAGGAGCATCTGCAGGAGCTGTACGAGGACCGGGACAGCAATTTCGGCAATGCCAGGGATGTGCGGAACTTGTTCGAGAAGATTGTCGCCCGGCAGGCTGACCGGGTGGCAGGACTGGACTCGCCGTCGGATGAGGATATTGTCACCATTACTATGGAGGATTTGAAAGGGCTGATGGATGTGCCGCTGATATAAAGGGGCGCGGTTTGGGACGCATCCAAAGAGAGGAGATACTGGATGATATTCCACAGGATACGGGATTTGCGCGAGGACAGCGACAAAACGCAGCAGGATATTGCCGGTTACCTGGTTATGAAGCGCGGCGTTTACCAGCGGTATGAATCCGGCGACCGGGAAATACCGGTCTGGGCGTTGATGAAGCTGGCCGGCCTCTACCACACGAGCACAGACTATATCCTGGGCCGCACCGACTGCCGCGGCCCGGTCAAATAAGCGGCATGAGAAAACTGCTGTTGTTTTCCCTGCCCTTTGCGCTGGGGACGCTGCTCTGTCAGTACCTTCTGCCTGGATTCTGGCGGATTGCGGCAGTTCTTCCCGTGCTGGCGGCAGGGCTTGCAGCCGGGCGTTTTGTCCGGCGGCGTTACCGCAGGGCGGTGCGGATTCTGACCGCCGGACTGACTGCCGGATTGCTCTGGTTTGCCGTCTATTCCGCCGTTTTCCTCACACCGGCAGAATTGCTGGCGGGAGAAGCGGGTACTGTGCGCATAGAGCTGCTGGATTACGCCGTCAAGACGGATACCGGCGCACGCTGTACAGTCCGGGTCCTGGACCAGGGACTGCGCGGGAAAGCGGTCTACTACGGCAGCGGCAGCCTGCTGCGCTGGGAACCGGGGGACCGGGTGCGGACAGAGGCCAAATTCTACAGCGCCGCCGCTATGGCCGGGGAGGAGAACGCCTACTATACCGCCCAGGGCGTGTTTGCACGTCTCTACGGCACAAAGGAGACGCTGATTACCGGCGGTCGAGCGGGGAGCCTCCGGTATCTGCCCCAGCGACTGGCAAGGGGTCTGCGGGATACGGCGTCCGCACTCTATGAACCGGCTGCCGCCGGTTTGATCACCGCCCTGCTGACCGGTGAACGGGACGGGCTGGACACGCAGAGCAGCGGCAATCTGTCCGAAGCAGGACTGACGCATATCACCGCCGTGTCGGGCCTGCACTGCGGATTTCTGCTCTGGGCGTTGGGCATCCTGGTCCTCCGAAGGCCGCGGCTGATGGCGGCGTTGGGATATCCTGCGCTGCTGCTGTATATGCTCATCGCCGGGTGTACGCCCTCTGTGGTGCGCTCCTGCGTGATGGCCGGTTTTACGCTGCTGGCTCCGCTGCTGAACCGGGAGGCGGATTTGCTGACCAGCCTGTCCGGTGCGCTGCTGGTCATTCTGCTGGCAAATCCCTTCGCCATTGCATCTGTCAGCCTGCAGCTCTCTTTTGCGTCTGTTCTGGGGCTGGCTCTGCTTGCGCCCAGGGCGTATGCCGCGCTGAATGAATACCGGGACCGGTGCGGGTGGATTCCGCGTCCGGTGTGGAAATTTGCGGCGGGCTCGGTGTCGGCCAGCTGCGGCGTGATAGTCCTGACCGCGCCGCTGAACGCGCTGTATTTTGGTTCCCTGCCCCTGGTGTCCCCGCTGGCAAATGTAATGGTGTTGTGGATGGCGCCGGCGTTCTTTGCCGCCGCGCTGGCGGTAACGGCCCTGGGCGGGGTCCTGCCCGCTGCCGCGCTGCTGGCGGCGGTACCGGAGAGTATGGCAAAATATGTGCTCTGGACTGCCGGGACGCTGGCAAAGCTGCCGGGTCACAGCGTGCATTTCACCGGTCCGGCGGTGACGCTGTGGCTGATATTGGCGTATGGGATGCTGCTGGTGTGTCTCTTGTCGAAGGAGCGGCGGCGGAAATACGCAGTCGCGGGGGTTGCTGCGGCAGTGTGCCTGATTGCGGCCCGGAGCCTGCCGGCGCTTGCCGCCGGGAACAGCGCATTGACCGCCGTGGCGGTCAACGTAGGCCAGGGCGCGGCTACGCTGCTCCACGCCGGGGACTGTACGGTTTTGGTAGACTGCGGCAGTCTGGGACAGGATGCAGGGAAAGCGGTAACTGCCGCAATGGACACCTACGGCTGGCGGAAGCTGGACTACGTGGCCCTGACCCACTACCACGAGGACCACGCAGGCGGTCTGCCGGACCTGCTGGCGCGGGTGGAGGCTGACCGGCTGCTTCTGCCCCAGCTGCTCAGCGGAGAACAGGCGGAGCTGCAGAGGGAGGTACTGTCGCTGGCGGAGCAGTACGGTATGCCGGTGACGTATGTGGAGGAGCGGACAGAGCTGGAGCTGGGACCGGCGCGGCTGACCGTTTATCCGCCGGTATCGGCGGGGGACGCCAACGAGGAGGGACTGTCGTTCCTCTGTACAAGCGGGTATTTTGACCTGCTGATTACCGGCGACATGGCGTCGGGTACCGAGCGGAAGCTGCTGGCATCCTACCGCCTGCCGGATATTGAGGTGCTGATTGCCGGACACCACGGCAGCAAATACGCCACGTCAACGGAGCTGCTGGAGACAGCGCGGCCTGAGGTGGGGATCATCAGCGTGGGCGCAGGCAACCGCTTCGGCCACCCGTCGGCAGAGGCTCTGGACCGGATGACGCTGGCGGGCATGACTTTGTTCCGGACAGACCTGCATGGAAATATTCTCATTCGCGTACATGAAAACGACTGAAAAGGGGGACCGGCATGGCATATCAGAAAAAGAAGCCGGAAAACGCGGCCTATAAAAAGCTGCTGGCAGACCTGGCGGCAGATACGCTGGGTACGGCGTATATCTTCTATGGGGAGGAGAGCTACCTGCGGGAGTATTACATCTCAGAGATTCGAAAAAAGCTGGTTCCCGCCGGACTGGAGCAGTTCAACAGCCACAAGCTGGAGGGCAAGGGCCTGACGGCGCAGGTCCTGGCGGAGACTGTGGAGGCTATGCCCATGATGGCCCAGCGGACGGTGGTGCATGTGGTGGACTGGGACCTGTTCAAGCTCAACGAGGAGCAGCGGAACGGCCTGATTGCCCTCCTGGACGATTTCCCGCCCTACTGCTGTCTGCTGCTGGTATACGACCAGCTGGAATACAAGCCCAACAAGACCTATAAAAAGCTCTGCGCCGCCCTGACCACACATGTGCAGGCCGTACGCTTTGAGGAGCAGAGTCAGGACGATATGCGCAAATGGGTGTCCCGCCGCTTCCGGGCCGCCGGGCATACCATCGACGTACCGGCGGCGGAGCACCTGCTGTTTACCTGCGGCAGTCTCATGAACGGCCTGATTCCGGAGATCGAGAAAATCAGCGCGTATGCCAAGCAGGAGCGCATTACCAAAGCCGATATTGACGCCGTGGCCGCGCCGGTGCTGGAGGCCCAGGTCTTTGACTTGACCCGTGCGGTGGCCAAAGGCAGCTACAACCAGGCGGCGGAGCTGCTGGGGTCGCTGCTGAAGCACCAGGAGGAGCCGGTTATGCTGCTGGCTCTGCTGGGCAAGGAGCTGCGGCGGCTCTATACCGCCCGCGTCGCCCTGGATACGGGCCGGGATAAATTCTGGCTGATGGAGCAGTGGAACATCCGCTTTGAGTCCATCGCCCGGCAGATGCTGGAAAACGCCCGGCGGGTGGACCAGCAGTGGTGCGCCAACGCTGTGCGGCGGTGCTACGAAGTGGATGTACGGATGAAGAGCGTCAGCGGGGTCAACGGCGCGGATGAGCTGAAGCTGCTACTGATGGAGCTGGCCCAGGGAGCATGAGAGGGGGGAGCGTATGAGGCGGGTCAGGGAAGTAATCGTGGTGGAGGGCCGCTATGACAAAAACGCGCTGCGGCAGACGGTGGACGCCACAGTGCTGGAGACAAAGGGCTTCGGCGTGTTCAAAGACAGGGAGCGGCTGGCGCTGCTGCGGCGGCTGGCGGCGGAACGGGGCTTGATCCTCCTCACCGACAGCGACGGCGCAGGGTTTGTCATCCGCAATTTTCTGAAAGGGGCCATCCCCAAATCCCAGCTGAAGCAGGCGTATATCCCCGACGTCCCCGGCAAGGAGCGGCGGAAGGACGCTCCCGGCAGGGAGGGCAAGCTGGGCGTAGAGGGGATGCCCCCGGCGGCGCTGCTGGAGGCCCTGGAGCGTGCAGGCGCGACCTTTGAGGACGGCGGGAGTCCGGCAGAGCGGGAGCCGGTGACAAAGGCGGACTTCTATGAGCTGGGCCTCACAGGCGGTCCGGACAGCGGGGCGAAGCGGGCTGCGCTTCTGAAAAAACTGGGCCTCCCGGAGCGCATGACCGCCAACGCGCTGCTGGAGGCGGTGAATATTTTATACACCAGGGAGACATTTATGGAGCTGGCAAATGACTGATTTGGAGAGGATTGCCCCCCTGTTTGCCCATTGGGATGAGACAATGGTCTGGTCCTGTTTGCAGGGGGTGATGGGGCGGGCGGTGTGGAACGGGAGCCGTACCGCCGCCGCAATTATCAGCGGCGATTTCGGCTTTCTGGCCGGAGAGCCGGATGAGGAGCTGCTGCGCCGGGTTCCTGGACCGCTGCTGGTACCGAGAACCGGGGACTGGTCCCCGCTGATTGAAAGGGTCTATGGGGCGCGGGCGGTACGGGAGACGCGGTACGCAATTTTGAAGGAGCCGGACGTATTTGACCGTGCAAAGCTGGCCCGCTATGCCGCGTCCCTGCCAACGGGATATGTGATGCGGCAGATTGACAGGGACCTGGTCCCCATCCTGCTGGGGGCGGAGTGGTCCAAGGACTGCTGCGCCGCCTTCGACAGCCCGGAGGACTGCTGCCGCCGGGGCCTGGGCTATGTGGCCCTTTGGAACGGAACGCCGGTGGCGGGAGCGGGGTCCTACTGCGTCTACCGGGGCGGCATCGAAATTGAGATTGACACCAGGGAGGACCACCGCCGCCGGGGTCTGGCGGCTGCCTGCGGCGCACGGCTCATATTGGAGTGCCTGGACCGGGGGCTGTATCCCAGCTGGGACGCCCACGACCTGCGGAGTGTGGCTCTGGCGGAAAAGCTGGGCTACCGCCGGGGGGACCCCTACCCTGTCTACTGGATTGGCCGGGAAAATTGACGGCATACTCCCCCCGCCTCCAGCATACGCTGTACTAAAACACAAGGGGGGCGGACCACATGAAAGTATTCCTGCTGCGCAAACGGTATCTGGTCATCGGGCTTGGCATTCTGCTGGCGGCAGCCATGTTCCTGGCGGCGTGCCTGCCGGAGACGCTGGCCTCTGCCGCCGCGGAAAAGGAGGCTATAGCCCAGACTGTACAGACAGACGGGGAATAAATTAAAAACAGGCTGTTGAATTTCTCTTGCATTCAACAGCCTGTTTCTTTTTTCTACACATCCAGCTCTTTTCCGTCCAACACCGCCTGCACCAGCCGGTCTCCCTGATAGACCAGCTTCAGGGAAAAGAAGGGGCTGTCCGGGTCCGTAATCAACCGGAAAAACAGCTTGTCGCCCTCCCAGATGGGCAGGCGGTCCACCTGGTTTTTCGGCACCCACTCCAGATCGCCCTCGTCACAGCCGGTCAGCGTCCCGGCGTAGCCGCTGGCGGTGTAGAGATACATATACTCCGTTTCGTACCCCTCCGCAACAAAAGTCACCACGCCCCGGAACCGGTAGCGGGTCAGCGTCAGGCCGGTCTCCTCCCGGACCTCCCGCAGCAGGCAGTCCTCCGGGCTCTCGCCGTCCTCAAACTTGCCGCCCACGCCGATCCATTTGTCGCGGTTGACGTCGTTTTTCTTTTTTACCCGGTGGAGCATCAAGTACTCCCCCCGGTCGTTTTCAATATAACAGAGCGTACAGTTGAACATATTTTTTTACCCCCAGATGAAATAGCTGATGCCGTACAACACGGGCTGATGAAGCACATAGACCGTCAAGCTGTGCCGCCCCAGCCAGGTGAGGGCCGGGGGGAGGGGACGGGCCAGCAGCGGGCTGTCCCGCCAATCCAGGCACAGGCCGCCCAAAACTGTGCCAAAAAGGAAGAGAAACAGCCAGGGAAAGAGCGGGAAATAGTCCGCGCTGTAGAATCCCGGCGGCATAAAACCCAGCGGATACAGCCAGCCAGCAGAAACCTGGGCCTGTCCGGTCCACCAGGCTGTCAGCGGGAACAGGATACTGCACCCGGCGGTCAGAAGCAGGCCGGGGATTTTTTGCAGCCGCCGGCCCGCAAAGTGGTACAGCAGCATGGCCGTCCCCATGAACATCAGAATACCAAAGCGGATGGTCTGCCCGCCAATGGCCGCGCCGGTTTCCACAGCCGCGCCAGCCAGCAGGACAACCACGCCATGGCGCAGATTGCTGCGGGAAAACCGGGCCGATATCCCGGCCAGAAGAATAAAGCTGCAGCAGATGAATTTTTGCAGCAGGCACAGGGGCGCCGAAAACATCTGCCCGGCGGTCAGGACGCCGAAGATGTACAGATCGTAGAGAAAATGGTACCCAAGCATGAGCAGGACAGCCAGACTGCGCCAGGCGTCCAGGATGTCAAAACGGCGGCGGATCATAGCGGCGGCATCCCTCCCTTACAGATGCTCCTTTATATACCACAGTTTGGAGATTTCGTCAACCGGGAAATAAACCGGCTCCCAAGCAAAATTTTCCGTGCAATTTCCCCCCGGATGGTGTATGATATATCTGCAAAAAATAAGGAGGCCACAGAATGAACAACTGTTATATCCCCCAGGGCTACCGCCCCCCGCTTACCGGCTACGACATGCAGCGGGCTATTGAATTCGTTAAAAGCAGCTTTCAGGAGAATCTGAAATTTGCCCTCAATCTCCGCCGCGTGTCCGCGCCCCTCTTTGTGGACCGGTATTCCGGCCTGAACGACAACCTCAACGGCGTGGAACGCCCGGTTGATTTCGACATACCCGCCATCCCCGGCGCCGCCGGAGAGGTGGTCCACTCCCTGGCCAAATGGAAGCGTCTGGCCCTCAAACGCTACGGCTTTTATCCCGGCAACGGCCTGTATACGGACATGAACGCCATCCGGCGGGACGAGCAGCTGGATAACATCCACTCCGTATATGTGGACCAGTGGGACTGGGAAAAGGTCATCACCCGCGAGGACCGCACCGTCGATTTCCTGAAGTACACCGTCCGTTCCATCGTGGGCGCGGTCTGCGACACCTGCGACGCTCTGCGCCGGGCCTTCCCCCAGCTGGGGGTAAAGCTGGACCGGGATGTCGTCTTTATCACCACCCAGGAGCTGGAGGACCTGTATCCGGACCTCACCCCCAGCGAGCGGGAGACCGCCTTCCTGCGCACCCATAAGACGGTATTCCTCATGCAGATCGGAAAGACTCTCAAAAGCGGGAACCGCCACGACGGACGCGCCCCGGACTACGACGACTGGGCGCTGAACGGCGATATCCTCATGTGGAACGACGTCCTGGACCGGGCCTTTGAGATTTCCTCCATGGGCATCCGGGTGGACGGGGAGAGTCTTGCCCGGCAGTTGACCCTGGCGGGCTGCGAGGACCGGCGGGAGCTTCCCTTCCACAAGATGCTGCTCAACGGGGAACTGCCCCTGACCATGGGCGGCGGCATCGGCCAGAGCCGTCTGTGTATGCTGATGATCGGCTGCTGCCACATCGGGGAGGTACAGGTGAGCCTGTGGGACAGCGAGACGGCGGAGACCTGCGCAAAGGCCGGGGTCACGCTGCTCTGATACGACTCTGAACAATGACAGGAAAGACGAGGTACAAACAATGGAGAAGAACGTATTGTCCGGTTTAGAACCGAAGGGCGTGTTTACCTTTTTTGAACAGCTGTGCCGTATTCCCCACGGCTCCGGCAACACCGCCGCCGCCAGCGCATGGGTGGCAGAATTTGCACGCAGCCGAGGCCTGCGGTACCGTCAGGACGCGGTAGGCAATGTCATCATCTGGAAGGATGGCTCGCCGGGATATGAGGACCATCCGGCGGTGATGCTCCAGGGCCACCTGGATATGGTCTGCGTGAAGGACAGCGGCGTCAGCCACGACTTTCTGAAAGACCCGCTGGATTTGTATGTGGACGGGGATTGGATCAAGGCGCGGGGCTCCACCCTGGGCGGCGACGACGGCATTGCTGTGGCAATGGCCCTTGCCGTGCTGGACAGCGGCGCTATCCCCCACCCGCCCCTGGAGATACTGCTGACCGTCGACGAGGAGACAGGCATGACGGGAGCCAATGAACTGGACGCCTTTGACCTGCGCAGCCGCCGCCTCATCAACATCGACTCCGAAGCGGAGGGCATTTTCACCGTTGGCTGTGCCGGCGGAGCGCGGTCCGACATCCAAAAGACCTTCGCCGCCGGCGCGGCGTCCGGCAAGGTCTGTACGTTGTCCGTCAACGGCCTCCAGGGAGGACACTCCGGCGTGGACATCAACAAGGGCCGCGCCAACGCCAGCAAGCTGCTGGCGGACTGCCTGGCCCAGCTGCCCGCTCTCCGGCTGATCTCCTTCCGGGGCGGGGAGCAGGACAACGCCATCCCTGTCCAGGCGGAGGCATCGTTCCTTCTGGACGGCGGCCCCGAAAGCGCAGGCGCGATTCTCGCCGCTTGGGAGGCCAAGGCCAAAGAGACCTATCCCCAGGATAACCAGTTTACCCTCTCCTTTGCCCAGACCAACCAGGACGCCGCCAGTGCGCTCACGGCGGAGGACACCAGCCGCGCTCTCCAGCTGCTGCTGGACGCCCCCAACGGCATCCAGTCCATGGAGCCGGACCTGCCGGATCAGGTGCGCACATCCCTGAATATGGGGGTAGTGCGGCTGGAAAACGGCGAACTGCGGGCGTCCTTCTGCGTCCGCAGTTCCTCCGGCGCGGAGAAAGAGGCTCTGTTCAACCGCCTCCGTACCTTGGCCCAGGACAGCGGCGCAAGCTACGGCCAGCACGGCGAGTACCCCGCCTGGGAGTACCGGAAGGACTCCCCGCTGCGGGATGTTATGGTCCGCGTGTTTGAAAAGCAGTACGGCAAAACGCCGGTGGTGGAGACCATCCACGCGGGACTGGAGTGCGGCCTGCTCGCGGAGAAAATGCCCGGTCTGGACGCGGTGTCCATCGGCCCGGATCTGGCGGATATCCACAGCTCCAGGGAACGGATGTCCATTGCGTCTGTGCAGCGGCTATGGGCGTTTTTGCTGGAAACGCTCTCACAACTGTGAGGTGTAGCGCAATGAATATGCAGGAGAACGCCAGATTAGTTCTGGGCCTTAGAGCCTTTGGATTAACCGATACGGAGATTGTAAATTTCCTTTTATGGATTGAAACAGGTGAAGAACAATATAAGCCTAAGCAAAGTGATGAGACAGAATAGAGAAACATCCCCCTGGAGAAGCAGCAGCCTCTCCAGGGGGATTCCCTTTTTATATTCTGTTGACGACGGGGATAACCATAGGACTGCGCTTTGTATTTTTGAACAAATACCCGCTGACTGCGGACTTCACCGCACTGCGCAGTTCTCCCATATCCCGTCCGCTCTTGCCGATGGCAGAGAGGGCCGCGCTGCCCGCCACGTCCTTCAGCTCCCGCATCAGGTCTTCGGACTCCTTCACATAGATAAAGCCGCGGGTGATAATCTCCGGCTCGCTGTGGAGCTGGCCGTTCTGGATGTTCATGATGACCACCACCATGCCGTCCTCGGCCAGAATCTTTCGGTCCCGCAGCACCACCGCGCCGACATCGCCCACGCCGCTGCCGTCCACCAGTACCGAACCGGAGGGGGCCGGCGCCTCTGCAATCTTAATGGTCTTGGTAGTCAGCTCAATCACGTTGCCGATGTCCGGAAGGACCATGTTCCGCCGGTCCATGCCCATCTCCAGGGCAAGATTGATGTGCCGCCGCAGCATCTTCTGCTCCCCGTGGAGGGGGATGAAGAATTTGGGCCGGGTCAGGGCGTGGATGATCTTCAGCTCCTCCTGGCAGGCGTGGCCGGAGACATGGAGGGGATCGGACCGGTCATAGATCACGTCCACCTCCTTGCGGAACAGCTCGTTGATTACCCGCCCAATGGTCTTTTCATTGCCGGGAATGGCGCTGGCGGAGATAATCACCCGGTCCCCAGGGCCGACGTCAATCTGCCGGTGCTGGGAAAACGCCATACGGTACAGGGCGCTCATCTCCTCGCCCTGGCTCCCGGTGGTGACAATCACCTGTTTATCCAGGGGCATGGATTTCAGCTTGTTCAGGTCCACCACCGTGTTCTTCGGCGGGTGCATGTAGCCCAGCTCCATGGATACCCGCATAATATTTTCCATGCTCCTGCCGGATACAGCCACCTTCCGTCCGCAGGCGGCGGCGGCGTCAATGACCTGCTGAATCCGGTGGACGTTGGAGGCGAAGGTGGTGACGATGATGCGCTCCTTGCAGCCGGTGAAGAGGCGGTCAAAGGTCTTGCCCACAATCTTCTCGCTCATGGTGTACCCAGGCCGTTCCACGTTGGTGGAGTCGGCCAGCAGCGCCAGCACACCCTCCCGGCCCAGCTCGCCGAAGCGGCCCAGGTCGATGACATCGCCGTCAATGGGGGTAGAGTCAATCTTGAAGTCGCCGGTGTGGACGATCACGCCCATGCTGGTGTGGATGGCAAAGGCCACCGAGTCGGCAATGGAGTGGTTGACGTGGATGAACTCCACATAGAACTTGCCCACCCGGATCATCTCGCCGGCCTCCACCGTCACCAGCTTTGTCTGCTTGAGCAGGCCGTGCTCCTCCAGCTTCAATTTAATCAGGCCCGCCGTCAGGCGGGTGCAGTACACCGGCATGTTGACCTGGCGGAGAATGTACGGAATCGCGCCGATGTGGTCCTCGTGTCCGTGGGTAATGAACAGGCCCCGGATTCTGGCCCGGTTCTTCACCAGATAGGTCACATCGGGGATCACCAGGTCAATGCCGTACATGTCGCCGTCCGGGAACCCCATGCCGCAGTCCACCACGATAATCTCTCCGCCGTGTTCATAGACCGTCATGTTCTTCCCGACTTCGTTCAGACCTCCCAGGGGAATAATTTTCATTTTTTCTGCCAAATTTTTGCACTCCTTTTCCTATCAGAATCATGTAGAAAAGCGCAACGCAATTAGACGGGAAGGGCGTCCGGAGAACCGCTCCGGATGCCGCTGCCCGCTATGTAGCTGAAAACGCTTTATGGGGATGCGGCAGGCCGCGCGCAGCGGCGGCCGCAAATCTCTTTCAACAGGCACGCCAGCAGCTGCCTGTAAAAATTCAAATCATCTCACTGCTAGTATACCACGCCCGCAGGGAAAAGTATACACAAACTTCCATGAAAAACGGCGTGGAATTTATGATGCCTCCGCAGACGGCCCCTCAATGCTGTGGATGCCCGCCACCTTGGCATAGGCGTGCCTGCGGACGACGAGGAAAAACGTCATCTGCACCGCCGCTGTGACAATCCAGCTGAAGGGGTAGGAGATATAGAGGGTGGCGGGCGAAGGGGCCAGACGGAAGATGGTCGCCACCCACAGCAGCCGGAAGCCGCAGGCTCCCACCATGGACACCGCCATGGGGACCACCGAATACCCGATTCCACGCAGTCCGCCCACAAATACCTCCATAATGCCGCAGAGGAAATACGGCCCGCAGACAAACCACAGCCGCTCCATAGCGTAGCCGATCACAGCCTCGTCGCCGGGGGCGTAAATCCCGGCCAGGGTATGGCCGCAGCTGGCCGCCAGCAGGCCCAGAATCAGTCCGCACACGGTGACATAGGCCAGACAGAGCTTCAGGATTTTGTCCACCCGTTTGCACTCCCCCGCGCCGTAGTTCTGGCTCACGAAGGTGAGGGCGGACTGATAGAAGGCGTTCATGGACGCATAGACAAAGCCCTCAATATTGGCAGAGGCCGTGGACCCGGCCACCACCGTGGAGGCAAAGGTGTTGATGGAGGACTGAATGACCACGTTGGACAGGGAGAACACCAGCCCCTGGAATCCCGCCGGGAGTCCCACCTGGAGGACGCGCTTGATGGTCCGCCGGTCCAGCTGGAGGCAGTGCAGGTCAAAATGCAGCGGCCCCTGGTCCCGCATCAGGCAGATGAAGACCAGCACAGCAGAAATATACTGGGCGGCAATGGTAGCCAGGGCTACGCCCGCCACGCTCATCTGCAGGCCGATGACAAAAATCAGGTTCAGTACGACGTTGACAATGCCCGCTGCGGTCAAAAAATACAGCGGCCTGCGGGTATCCCCCTGGGCGCGCAGGATTGCGGAACCGAAGTTATAGAACATATTGGCGGGCATACCGCAGAAGTAAATCCGCAGATAGAGGGTCGCCAAATCAATGACGTCTTCCGGAGAGGACGTCAGCTCCAGCAGGGTGCGGGACAAAGCCGCGCCCGCTGCCATCAGGAACACACCGCTGAGCAGGGCCACAGTCAGCGCGGTGTGTACGCTCCGGCGCACATCCTCCTCCTGCCCCGCGCCCAGGTCGCGGGCTACGATGACGTTTGCGCCTACGGAAAAGCCTACGAACAGGTTGACCAGCAGATTGATCAGAGCTGTGTTGGAACCCACCGCCGCCAACGCCTGTTTCCCCACATAGCGGCCCACCACCACAACGTCAGCCGCATTGAACAGCAGCTGCAGCAGGCTCGACAGCATCAGCGGCAGTGCGAACAGCAGCAGCTTTCCGGCCAGCGGGCCGTGGAGCATATCAATTTGATAACCGCTTTTTCCTTTTGCCATTGCAGTATGTCACCTCCAGCCGTCCCCAATATGCGATGTCCACGGACGGCATACAAGTTATATCATATTTTATAAGAAAGAACAACCCCGGTATCCGAAAAAAATAGGCAAATTTCCAGCCTGATTCTGCCGGTTGTTTGGCGAAACAGAGGGGAATTGTGGGGGAGTACAGGGCGGTCCTCTTAACCGCGCCTCCCTTCTTCAAAAAAATTTCTACCCCCTCCGTGTCCAGTTTTAGTATACCACTTCAGATGCAAAATCTAAAAAAGCTCCCCTGAAAGGGGAGCTGGCACGCGAAGCGTGACGGAGGGGTTGTTCTGCTTTCCGGCAGAAAAATTTTTATCAGAAGAAGAAACTACTTGTCAAA
>JAAWQS010000131.1 GCA_022800665.1 Oscillospiraceae bacterium | reverse complement strand
GGCTTGCGAAAAAATAGTTTGTTTGGTAGCTCTATTTTATCGCTTTTTGCCTCCGATTGGGAGGTTTTTCTTTTTCTCTTTTTTATTCGTCACTGCTGACAGAAACCACGGAAATCAATTCAGGCAGCACAAGTTGACAAAATGCAGCGCGTATTATATAATGAAACTGCCGTCCAACCAGGACGGTCAGAAGGTTGCGCTGCACAAGAGGCAGGCGGTTAGCCCCCCATTACAGGGGGAACCTTTTCCCCCGGAAAGGGGGAGATGCATATGGTTACATATAGCGAGCTGTTCCAGCTTGTTATCATGATTACCGGCGTTGCCACGTTGTTCTACCATATTGGCAGACACATAGGCAAAAGGAAATGACCGCCCCCTTAGTCCAAAAGTGACGGTCATTTCGACTGAATCCCAGGGCTAACCGCTTGTCGCAGCGCACCTTCTGTTTTTATTATACGCACCCGCCTACGTTTTGTCAAGATGGCAAAACAGAAACCACGGAAATTAATTCAGACGGCACAAGTTGACAAAATAAGGAAATGACCGCCCCCTTAGTCCAAAAGTGACGGTCATTTCATGATCTCGCACGAGGGCTAACATAAGTTAGTCTGGTTGAGCTGACTGCCATACAGCAGTGCCCTTCTGTTTTTATTATACGCACCCGCCCACGTTTTGTCAAGATGGCGAAACAGATGCAGCCAAAGTAAAGACTGTCCGGTTCGCAGGTACCTGTATGGATATTTTTCATGAGGAGAGGGGGTGATGTGAAGAAGTTTTTGATGGTGCGGGAAGAGCGCAGCGGTATAGCGGCGTCTGGGAAGAATCGTATGACACGTAAAACAAACGATAAACTGGAGGAATCACTATGAAACATTTTGAAAAGATTTTCACGCAAGGCACGGTCGACGTTGTAGAAATCTGGGTAGACACCGAAACCGGCGTAAACTACCTGTTCCACAGATGCGGAAACGCGGGGGGCTTGACGCCGCTCCTTGACAAAGACGGAAAGCCCGTCATAACCAAGTAACCAAAGACCCGCCGTACTTTCCGAAAAGAGAAACAAAAAATGGCTGGGAGTTGACGCCAACTCCCGGCCATTTACTGTCTTTATATTTCAATTGGTACTCTCTGCACCTGAATCTGATCCAGCAGCTCCATAGTCTCGCTCTTAGTCCCCAGCCAGTCGCTGAACGCGGTGGCGCAGCCTGCGGCCACGCCCAGACGCAAAGCCTCGCTGTAATCGCCGGTCCGTTTCCAGCCGGTCAGGAACCCGGCAATCAGGGAATCCCCGGCCCCGACGGTGTTGCGGACCTGCCCGATGCAGGCGTTAGCGGAATAAAGCTCCTGCTCCTCCGTCAGCAGGAACGCGCCGCCGCCGCCCATTGTCACCAGGACATTGCGCGCGCCCTCCCGCTGGAGCTGCCGGGCCAAATCCACGCCCTCCATCAGCTCCAGGTCCTCCACGCCGAACAGTGCGCCCAGCTCCGCCAGATTCGGTTTAATCAGGAACGGACGGCAGGACAGACACTGCCACAGGGCTTCGCCGGTACAGTCCAGCACGGTGAGGCACCCGGCGGCGGAGACCTGCCGGAGGATGGACACATAAAAGGGGATGCTTTTTGTCCATCCGGACAGCACCACCATATCCTCCTCCTTCACGCCCCGCAGCAGGTCCAGCAGGCGGACCATATCCTCCTCTGCCAGAAGAGGGCCGAAGCCGTTGACCGCCGTCTCCGGGTTTCCCTTGAATTTCACATTGATGCGGCTCTGCCGTCCGCCGCCCAGATCCAGCAGGTTGTGGGGACACTGCAAATCGTCCAGCATATCCCGGATGGTCTGTCCGATCCGCCCCGCCGCGAAGCCGAGGGCCTTGGTCTCCTCCCCCAGCTGCCGCAGGGCCAGGGACACATTGATTCCCTTTCCGCCCGGATAGATCACCTCGGTTCTCGGACGGTTCACCTTTCCCAAGACCAAATCCGTATCCATTGTGTAGTCAATAGACGGATTGGTCGTGATCGTATAAATCACAGCCACACACCCCCTCCACAAAATTTTCTAATAGAATACCACATTTTCGCCCATATTGCAAGCTAAATTTAACCAATGACGCAAAAATCGGGAGAAGCCCGCAGCTTCTCCCGACAGCAAAGCATACACTTTCCGTTCTCTACCGTACCGCCGTACCGCCAGTCATTTTATCCATCCCCATTGCTTTACATACCGGCGGAGCGCAGCGGCGCCGGTTTCTTTCTGCCCCGCCCGCCTGGCTGGGTCAGCTTGCGGTAGCAGTACAGATACGCGGGCAGCAGGAACAGGTCCGCCAGAATCCAGGCGGCGGGCGACGCAAAACAGGCGGCGGTAAAGCCAAATACCGGCACCAGCAGGGACAGTCCGCCGCGGGCCAGCATCTCAAAGAGGCCCGCCAGCGTGGCCAGCGGCGAGAAGCCCATCCCCTGAATCATAAACCGGACAATGTTCACCAGGGACAGCGGGAAGAAAAACAGCGCGCTGGTCAGCAGGTACTGCCGGGCCAGAGGCAGCAGCGGCGCGCTCTGGGCGTCCAGGAACAGCATGTTCAGCGGGTCGGCAAAAAGGCAGAGGACCGCCAGAGCAATTCCCGCATAAACGGCTCCCAGCAGCGCGCAGGCCCGCACCCCCTGGTGCAGACGCTCCCACTGCTTCGCCCCCACGTTCTGCCCGCCGTAGGTGGCCATGGTGCAGCCCATGGCGTCAAAGGGACAGCAGATGAACATGGACACCTTGCTGGCGGCGGTGACGGCGGTGACATACACCGTTCCCAGACCGTTTACCGCTGTCTGGATCATCACGCTGCCAATGGCGGTGATGGAGTATTGCAGGCCCATGGGTAGCCCCATAACGCACAGCTCCTTCAGCCGCGCCTTCTCCAACCGCCAGTCGGCCCGCTCCATACGCAATACCGGATAGCCGGTAATCATCCGGACCAGACAGCCCGCACCGGCCAGCAGCTGCGCCAGGACCGTAGCCAGCGCCGCGCCGAACACGTCCATGCGGAAGTTCAGGATGAACACGATGTCCAGCGCAATGTTGACCAGGGACGCCGCAATCAGCCAGATGACCGGCGTACGGCTGTCGCCCAGGGCCCGGAGGACGCCTGCGGTGAAGTTGTAGAGGAAGTAGGCGGGCAGACCGGCAAAGATGGCGGCGATGTAGGCGTACGCCCGCGGGTAGATATCCGCCGGGGTGTTCATGCCCGTCAGGATCGCGCCGCAGAACAGGACGGTTGCCGCCGTCAACGCCGCGCCGATGGCCGTACACAGCCAGACGCCGTTGGTCACATACCGCCGCAGTTCCTGCTCCTCCCCCGCGCCGAATCTCTGGGCTACGGGTATGGAAAAGCCGCCGCACACGCCTGCGCAGAAGCCCACCACCAGGAAGTTGATGGAGCCGGTAGAGCCCACCGCAGCCAACGCCGCGCCGCCCAGCGTCTTGCCGACAATGGCCGTATCCACCACGTTGTAGAGCTGCTGGAACAGGTAGCCGAACAACGCCGGGATACCAAAGCCGAGGATCAGCCGCATAGGACTGCCCCTTGTTAAATCCTTTGTCATAATTGTATTCCCTCATTTTTCATCATTTTTTCACTTTTGTCCCCAGACCGCCAGCATCTGGAAACTTTAGCCGATTATAGACATTTTCCACAAAAATGCAAGCGTCATTTTATATAATAATACCAGACCGGCAGCCGTTCCCGTTGTGCAAAATAGGTCAGAAGCCGGTTTGCCCCGCCGGGTTCTGTTGACAAAGACGCACTGCGCGGATATAATATCCATACGAAATCAAGATGGAGCAAGGGAGCAAGAAATTATGAAAAGTAAAATACTGATCGTCCTGTCACTGCTTGTCATCGCCGCACTGGCGGTCCCGCTGGGGCTGATGACGGCGGCTATCCTGCGGGGAGAAAGTCCGCGCCAGCTGGCGGAAAAGGAACAGATGGCGGAGGGACTGCCGGATGAGGAACAACAGCCGGATGTATCGGAACCGGCATCCGGACAGAGCCTGCCGTACCCCAAGCCGGTCGTGCCGCCCGATCCCGGACCGGCTCCCCAGGCAGAGCCGGAACCTGAGGCAGAGCCGGAACCTGCGCCTGCAGCGCGTTCCAGCACACGCAAAAAGAAATCGAATCCCGCTCCGAAATCCCCGGCGGCGCAGGAACCTGCAAAACCTGCCTATGTTTTGCCAAAAGCCGTGCTGGGTCCCAACGAAGCCCCCTGCATGGTGGATGGGTTGGACGGATATGCATACGACTATCAATAATCCCCGTTTCTCAGCCGCAAACTTATGATAAAAAGGAACTACATAGAAAGGATGCAGTTAATATGAACAATGAAGAAAAGATTTTGCACCTGTTGGAAAAACAGGGCGAAATGATCGGTCAGATGAATGGCCGGTTGGAACGAGTGGAGGCCGCTCAAATTGAGCAGGGCCAACGCCTGGAACGGCTGGAAGCCGCTCAAATTGAGCAGGGCCAACGCCTGGAACGGCTGGAAGCTGCTCAAATCAAGCAGGGCCAACGCCTGGAACGACTGGAAGCCGCTCAAATCGAGCAGGGCCAACGCCTGGAACGGCTGGAAGCCGCTCAAATCGAGCAGGGCCAACGCCTGGAACGGCTGGAAGCCGCTCAA
>JAAWQS010000167.1 GCA_022800665.1 Oscillospiraceae bacterium | reverse complement strand
AATAAACCATTTTACAGTAAAGACGATAAAATCTCTTCTTTCATCTTTATTTTGTCTTACTAATCATTTTCTTCACAATACACTTCACATAATATTCATATACAGTTCAAAAACAGATTGCGGAATTTGTCGAAAGCTGGTATACTATTCCTGCCGTCCTGCATCCCTGACGGAGAAAGGGGGTGTCAGCAATGAGTAACGTACTCATTATTCTCCAATCCATCGCAGCAAATGTAATCAGCGTCTACATCTGCAAGTGGCTTGATGGATACTTCGGTAGGCGGTAAGTACGCCACGGCAGGAAAATCCCCCAAGAGAGAAGAAGCAGTTCTCTCAAGGGGGATTTTTCCTTTTGTGTCAGCAGTATAACGTACTCATTGCTTTCGCATCCTTAGTATACCCCAGCGTCTCCTTTTTGTCAAGACGCTGGAGCGTATTTTCATAATTCAGCAAATTTCCGGATATAGGGGAACCCCCGGACCGAAGTCCGGGGGTTCCTGCAACAATGCTTAAACTACCTGTCAAACGTCACACGCGGATCAATACAAACTTTCCAGAACCATACCCACGCCGCCGTCACTTTCAAAACCGTCATCCATGCTGTATGGAGCGATTTCATCGGCCTGTGCGCTCTGACCGTAGTCATCAATCAGACGGTTGATACCTTGCAGATCAATCGTGTATTCCTGGCCATCCGCCTCGATAATGAGGTTCTTGATTTCTCCGCCGTATCTTCCGGCCAGCTGCCAAATGATTGTGTCGCCGTTGTCCATTTGAGACCAACCACCTACAGGCTCATTAGTAGCACTCTCAGCCTTGAACTTAATCTTACTGTCGGCAGCCACACCAGGAATGGACAGCTTCAGAGCGATATAGTAACCATTCTGATACTTCTCCACGTTCGGATCGAACTCGGTCCAACCAGTAATCTGGTAGCAATTACCTGTAACCTTAATCACATTGTCCGCATCAATCTCACCGATCTCAATATTGCTCTGCAAATCGGTCACAGGCTTCTTGAACACACTATTCGCAAGATCCTCGTCAGTCTCTTCAACCTTCGGTGCGCTGCCCAAAGTCAGGCCGGTCAAGTCAATATTGAACTCTTTACCAGCAACTTTGATGGTAAGGGCGTCCTTAGCAATTACACCGTCTTTTCCGGCAACCTTCACAACCAGAATACCATCAGCATCCAACGCCTGACCATTGGGCTTGAGCGTTGTTACCGCAGTAATCATATTGTTTTCCAGTTCACCGTAAGAGAAGTTCAGGACAACGAAGTATCCTTCGCCATCTTTACCGTCGTGGCCGGGATATGCAGACCAACTCTCCAGATAATGCAGAGTGCCGGTTACTGCCAGGGTATCAGGATCAACCTCAACGCCTGTCTGCAACGTAGAGACTTTCTTAGCCATGTTATCGGCAAAGATGGTCATCCCACCGCTCACAGGCTGTACTTCCAGAGAAGCGCTTGTTCCGGTAGCGTCTTCCAGCACCACACCGCTCAAATCAACGGTGTAGTCTTTGCCAGCGGCCCTAACAAGAACATACCGTTCGCTGGCAGACTTATCCGTATCAATTCTGCAAACCAATACGCCTGCCGGGCAGGTTACGGTCTCACCTTTTTTGACCTCAGACAATTCTGTATTCCAATTACCGTTCTTAAAAATTGCGATATTCTCCGGCTTTACACCGGTGCAGGCCATGTCCAGAGCGATAAACCAGCCGTTAGCATTATCACCAGTGTACGCATCCGTATATTCAGTAACATACTTGGCAGTACCGGTCACTTTGATAACACCGTTCACTGGTTCGCTGGCAGTTACATCATCATTCTGGAGTTCCGTAACCTTCTTGCCATACAGGGTCAGTGTGCTGTCAGCCGCAATAACACTCAGATCGTTCGCGCCAGCCTTCACATCGGACAGATCAAGAGTATAAATCTTTTCATTGACTTTCACATAGAGATTCTTACTCGGTCTGCCAGCATCGTTCAGGGTCAGCTTCCAAAGCAGGACGCCATCGGTACCCAAGTTCTTCCATTGACCAGGATGCGGTGCCGCAGAACCTTGGTTACCATCTACGCTAGCGAACTGAATGTCACCAGCATTGGTCGCACCAGGATAAGTAAGCTTCAGAGCGATGTAGTAGCCGGTCTCAAAGCCCGTACCCCAGAACTTATTCCATGCCTCATCCCCGCTGCCAACATACTTGGATGTTCCATGGACCTTAATAGTTCCACCGGACAGGGGGTCAAGCGTGATATTGCTCTGCAGATCATTGACGGTCTTTCCAAGGTGGCTAAAGGCAGCCTCTTCGATGGAACCGCTGGCAACCGCCTGAACGCTCAGGTCAGCATCCTCTTTGCCCAGGATCATACCGGACAAATCAATGGTATAAGTTTCTCTCTGGACCTTGACAGTGATTGTGTTGCCCTTGAGGTCCGCAGTCGGGGTAATCTTCCAAACCAAGATAGCCTTGCCATCCTTAATATTATCCAGATATTTTACATCGCCATCTGAGCCAACGATACCGATGTTCTCCGGTCCCTCATCGGAGTGAGTAATTTCCAGAGCAACAAAGTATCCTTTCGCACTGGGACTCCATGCGTCCCAGCTACCAACATACTTGGAAGTACCAGTGACAGCGAAGGTCTTTCCATCAGCAGACGGGGTAACATTGACATCCGCCTGGATTGCAAGCGCAAGCTTCTTGTCGCCAAGCAGCTCTTCGTCCGCTGCGACAGCCTTAACTGTCAGCTTGCCGGTTTCAACAACCGTTTCCTCGACAGCCTTCAGCTCAACAGTCGCGCCGTCGAGCAGGGGGAAGGTAACGGTACCGTCAGCGGAATCGGTCCACGCGCCATCGGTGCCAATCTTGTACTGGAGCTTCTTGCCCTCGGCAACGGAAGCGGTGAGCACAACGTTGGGAGCGGATGTGCTCTTGGGATTGGTGATGGTGAACTTACCATCCGCATCCGGAGTAATGGAGGTGACAGTGTCCTTGTTGCCAACCTTGTAGCTGTCCACGGTCACGCCCTCGCCAACAGTGACGGTAGCGGTATCCACTTCGCCGGTAAAGGTGGTGGACATAGAAACTCTGTAAGTAGTTACACCATCCTGGAAGCCAATCATCCAGTTCACCTGATAGCGGACGAGGTATGCGGTTCCGCCCTTCAGGTCCTCAACTGTCAGATGCAGTTTCCCCAGAATCTCAGGGGTGTCAACATGGTTCAGAACGTTTTCCATGTCAACAACAACGTTCAGACCGCCAATGTTGGACATCTCGTAGTCGGCTTTGACAACAAAACCAGCATACTGATAGTCGCCTTCCACCACACGGGCCCGGCTGTTCTTGGGGAACAGATCACCGGCATCGTCCGGGATAATGACATCGCCAACGCCGCTGTCTCCGCCAACAGTGCCCTGTCCATCGCCGGTGGGCTTATCCTCCGGCTTGCTGGGGTCGTCGGGAGTAGGATCGGGATCGGGATCGGGGTTGGGGTCAGGAGTAGGATCAGGATTGGGAGTAGGCGTGCTGCCCTCGTCAGGCTTCTCAACGACATCAATGTCAGCGATAACAGTGATAATGTCGTTTTCAGCGGCAACAGGAACGGTAAAGGAACCATCGGCGTTCTTGTTATAAGAGGTGAACTTACCGTCTGCGCCCTTTACAATCAGACGTGTAACAGTAGCGCTCTCCAGGCTGACGGGGGTACCGCCATTGGCATCCTCAAACGCAACCTGATTGTCAGGAATCTTGATGGTCAGAGTACCATTCTCGTACTTCCAGTCAGCAGCATTCACTGTGATCTTGGCATTGTAGGTCTTCTGGGTCTGCTTGTCGGTATAGATGGTAGGAGATGTCAGGTTCAGCTTCACCTCACCGGGGACGGGAGGTGTGGTACCATCCGTTGTAACAGTGTAGGACATAGCGGCGGAATCCGCGCACTCGAAATCCTTGCACTCAGGGATAACGGAGACAGCCAGGCCGGAAATAACGCTGATGGAATCGGCCTCGTTCTGCTGGGGCAGACCGGAAACGATCTCATTGCCGTTCTCTGTACCCTTCACGACAACGGAACACTGCTTGCCGGAACCGTTAATGGTGAAGGTCCAGGTAGCCTCGGCGCCGAGAGGAACCTTGACAACCTCGCCAAAGAGGGTGCGCAGGTTGATGTTGCCAGTCAGGCTGATGTTATTGCCGTTGATGGTCACGCCACTCGTGCTGGCGTTGGCCGTCAGCTGCTTGTCATGGTTGGCAGCTACGAAGGAGTAGGTGTAATCCAGGACCTGGGTATTGCCGCTGGAAACCTGGTTGACAACACGGAAGGAATAGGGGGTAGCAGCCTGCTCGCTCTTGGCGGGCACGTTCACTTCGTCTGTTCTAAATGCACTGGACTGGTTGGTCCAGCTGAGCTTTCCGTCAACGGAAACGCTGTGGTTTGCTTCCGGGGTGATGTAGAGCTCATCAATCCGGCCAGCAAACTTGCTCCATACAGAATAAGGAATTCTGTTCACAAAGCCTTGTGTTCCAGCTTCCTGCTCAGACATCAGCTCAACAATCAGCTCTTTTGCGCCGTCCTTGGCACGCAGCTCAACGTCGGGGTACTGGGTGCCCGGCTTAACAGCTAAGTCGGGGATCATGCTCTCCCAGACATGCTGAGCGTAGTCGGTGTAACCGCCAACTCTGTTGCCAGCGGCATCCAGCTCCCAGTGGTCGCCGTAACGTGC
>JAAWQS010000130.1 GCA_022800665.1 Oscillospiraceae bacterium | reverse complement strand
CGGAATTTCCGCATGGTTTCGTTGTCGTCCTTGACGGGTGTCAGCCCGCCTGCGTCCTCCGCCTTGCCATGCGAAAATTCCGCTCCGACCTCTGGTCCGCTTTCTGACCGGATGCACCACTAGGGACTTGTAAGATGGATGGCTACGGACGTTTCCTCTCAGGGAAAAGGCATTTGCCGCCACAGTCTATTGAAAGGAAATGTTTCCTGTCATATCCGCTATGACCATACCCATTGAGTGGTGTGCAAAGCCATCTATAAAGCAAATGCGTCTTGTATCCCATTTCTTTTCCAGTTTTCCAAGTGAATCCGCATAGGAACCTGTTGTCTCTCCCATCAATGTCGGTGTCGCATAGACAATATACTGCTCGCCGTCGGAAGGAATCTTGTTGGTGATTTGATTCATTACATTGTTGTCGATAAATCCACCTGCGGCATGGCCGGCTCCTATCAGCACAAATTTGGCGTTGTAAAACAGCACAGCCGCGCAGCTTACAAGTCCCGGAATCCGCACATTTCCTTTTCCGGCCAGATCACCAGACCCAAGCCATATGCCCTGATCCGCATGTGCCGCATTGTTACTCAGGCTGCCGGCCGTTGTCACAGGAATGTTCTGGATTGGGTGCTCCATCGCATAGGCGAAGTCGCCGTTGGCGTTTGTGCCGGATTCCGCAAACAGCCTGGGTGCGGACACTGTGACCGACCCGTGATTACTCAAATTGCAATAGACCATTGTCATCAGGTCCTTTCATCAAAGATTCTTTAACCATGCGTCAAAATTGTCAAACTCCTCCTTTGCCATTGCCAGGAAGAAAGCCGTCAGGCGGGTGACCAGCTCGTCCTTTGCTGTATTCATCAGCGGCTCATAGAGGACCTGAGCCAATGCGTTGTTAATCTCAAAGACCGTCCGGTCATAATCGATATGAAGGTCCTGCTTGGCGGTACCCGCGCAGATGGTTCTTACCTTTTTCACTTCCAGCTTCAATTCCGCCCGGTAAATCGTCAGAGTGCTGGCCTTGTCATAGGAACGGATCAGCGTCAGATACTGAAGGTGTTCGTTTTCACTGCTGGTCTCGACAACCTTTCCGGACGCCTTCTGCAGCGCCTTGATGAAGGAATCCGCAATGTTTTTTTGCGTATTGGCTCCCAGGCAGTCGTTAATCAGCTCTGCATTCGCGTCCAGCGAGAACTCCTTTTTGTCGAAGACCTTGCTCTCCCGCTCACGGAAGTTGAACAGCAGGGGATACTGTGCGAAAAACGCAATCCAAAGCTCTGGATCACGGGTAAAATCGGTCCCCTTTTTTGCAAACGTACTCGTGGCCTGCTGCTGGACCACCTGCATCACAAAACGGAGCTGTTTTTCCAGCTCCTTACTGACCTCCTCGGAGTTGAGGTTCTGATCGTACTCAAGCCTGATGTCGCTTTGGTTTTTCTCAAACTGCGTCTTGGCTTCCTCCCAGCCCTCCGGCCCGCTGCCGCGCAGGCGCATGCGCTTCCTTTTCCACTGCTTCGCGTCATCAAAGGCCCGCTCCAGAGTGGTCTGGGCCTCCATCGTCAATCCTAAATCTGCCATGTATATATCCTCCGTTTCGCGATTTTTGTGTTATACCATACAAAAAGATCGTATCATTACCTTCTGTACTGCTTGCCGGTTATGACCGGGAACTATATTTCACCCGGCTCGTCAGCCGGGTGAAGCCAAATGTCAGTTGATCTGAAGCAGGGAGCCGATGAACTCCTCCAGCTCCTTGCGGCTTACCCCGTGGGGGGCGTGCAGGGAGTAGCTGTGCTTGCCGTCATTCCAGATGGTGACGTAATACCGGTCCTTGTTCCCTCTGGCCAGAACGTGACAGCGGCCGGCCTGGAAAGCCTCTTTTTCGGGGAACTCCTGATAAATTCCGGAAATATCCGCTACACCCTCCGCCACCCGGTACACCAGATCGCCGTTGTAGACGATTTCCGCCACTTTTCCGCCGATCACATAAATCTCCTTGCTGGCCTTGTCATGGATACATGCGGGAACCGGGATTGCGAAACCGGCGGCGTACTCCGCATCAAAGACGAAGTCGTACCGGACCATGGGACTGGGGGGCGCAGCCTCGTTGGCGGAACACAGAGAGGCCACTATTTTTTTAATTTCATCAAAGTGGATGCCGTAAGGGGTATGGAAGGAGAAGGTGAAGTTCCCGTCCGTCCAGGTTGCCACGAACACTTTCCCATAGCAACCCTTCACGCTCACCGTGTAAGGCTCTATTTTGCTCTCCGACACGTCGGAGAAGTTTTGGTAAACGCCGGAGATGTCCTCCGTCCCCCGCGCCATGCGGTAAGACAGCCCGTTATCCAGATGCAGGTCCAGGACCTCGTTGTTGATCACGGCGATTTTCTTAATCGCGCGGCCAAAACCGCTGGGAATCAAAATCTGGAATTTGAGGGCTTGCTCCGCCAAAGAAAGGGCGAAATATTCCACAATGGGATTACCGTTTACTGCCATATAATCCTCCTTTATCTTGATGTGAATCTATTTCAACCGGCCCGTCAGCCGTGTGAAATCTCAGCGGGCTGTGCCGCTTCTTCTGCCTGCAAGGGCGGGAAGCGGATCAGCTCCTTTCGGCAACAAAATGGGCAAAATTTTGGACGAGGTTTTATACAACCTCGTCCAAAAAATAATTTTTCAGAAAGTCTTAATTCCTTGCAAATTGTGCCGATATGTAAGACAGAACACAGGTCAATCATTTGTCAAAAATCTGGACGGAAAAGTATACCACTTCGTCCAGATTTATTTTGCGTTTCCAGCCATTTCCACACGGAGGGCGGCGTCCCGGAACGTGGTCTTGGGAATACGCAGGCTTCCGCTGCCGCCCGCAGCGTCATTTGTTTGTTCCGCCACGCCTGCCGCAGTTCCTCAAAGTTGTCCGGCAGGACCCGGCGGTCCGGCCCAAAGCGCACGCCTTTCGCCTTTGCTGCCGCAATGCCTTCCGCCTGCTGTTGGCGGATATTTTCACGCTCCGATTGGGCTACATAGCTGAGAAGCTGGAGTACGATGTCGGAGATCAGGGTTCCGGTTAAGTCGCGCCCCTGCCGGGTATCCAGCAGGGGCATATCCAACACCACAATGGCGGCCCAAATTTTCGCATGGCGTCCAGCTGGCGCGCTTCATTCTGTTCTTGGGTCGATACCCGTACATAGCCGTAAGTTGTTTCTGTCATGGTTTAGTCCCTTTCTGTAAAATGTGGCACTCTTATTTTACCGAAAAAGGGGCTTTTGAAACATTAGACGGTTTGGCGGCAAATTTTATCAGAATTATTGGCTCATCGGTAGAATGAGTGGGTAGCAAAAACTGAACAAGGCCTTGGCAACACAGGGGAAACAGCTATGATTAAGTTGCTAGACAAAAATCACGGAAGAAGGCCCCAGAATGCGAGCCAAGAAGCTTGTTCAGATCATCATCGGAAGTTCCGGCTTTGTCCTGAAGGACATCACATAGGCGGGAGCAAAGCAGGAGAACTATGCCCTGGAACACAGCCTGCCTCCGGAGCAGCTTGTCATGCTGGCCGGGGAACAGGCCGAGCGTGACCGGCTGGCCGCTGCCTTGCGGGAAGCCCTGGCCTACGCCACCCCTACCCAGGCGCGGGGTGTCTGTGCCTACTATCTGGGTGGGCTAACCCAGCAGCAGACGCTGACCATGAGCGCGTCCAAAACAGCAACGTGCGCCTCTCCATCCGCCGGAGAACGTATGTAGGCGTTCTCCGGCGCTTTATGGTTCCCCGTCGGGAAAGACTAAAACTGTCTGATACCCATTTTGCGGTGCACTTTCAATTTCCACTGTGCCATGATGCGCCTCAACAATCTGCCGAACCAACAGAACGCCTAAGCCGTGTCTCAGGTTCAATCTTTCATCGGCGCTTTCCAAATGATGCGCCGTTGATTTCAATTTCTCCAGCATCTCAGCGGACACGCCTATGCCGTCATCTGATACCATGGTGGTTATACCGGTTTCATTGCGCGCTACGGAAACAGAAATAACGCACCCTTTGGGATTGTGAATGACGCTGTTCTGAATCAAATTATACAGCGCACGTTTCAGCAGGGCCTCGTCCCCCATGATGGACGATGTTTCGCTTTTTTGGCTGGAATCGAACACAATTTGATACCGCGCCTCTAACCCGCCATCTAAAAACTCACAGACGGCTTGCCGCGCCAGCTCCACTAAATAGACTTTCTCCATCCGAAGGGGCTGCATGGAATACTCCAGCCTGGACGTGAGGTTCAAATCGGAAATCAGGCTCCTCAGCTTCTCCCCCTGCCTGCGGATATGGGACGCCTGCTCACGGGCAGAGTCCGGAATGGTCCGGTCATCCTCCAACTGCCCGGCAAAACCTAAAATCACCGAGAGGGGTGTCCGCACGTCATGGGAAACGCCGCTGATCCAGTCGGCGCGGGCGCTGTCCTTTTTGGCAATAAAAGCCCCTGCCTTGTTGAGCTGCCGGTTGATCTCCGCCAATTCTCCCTTCTCCGGGAGGCTGACTGGCTGGCCGGAGGAAACCGTTTCAATCCCACGCAAAATGGGCGTGACCGCCTTTTCAATGCGCCGGGTGTTCTTCCAGATCAAAAGGACAACCACAATGATATTGGTCAGAAAGACGGCAGCCAGCCCGACAAGCAGTTTTCTCGCATAGCTTTCACTGACGGAAAAGTAATACTTCGCCTGACTGCCCTTTTCGCCGCCCACTACCAATAGCCCCTGGGGATGCTCCTGCACATAGACCGGATAATCCCCC
>JAAWQS010000168.1 GCA_022800665.1 Oscillospiraceae bacterium | reverse complement strand
CGAACCCCAAGAATGCTTCCACCGCTCTGGTATTCGTTGACAATCGCATGGTAGTGTACGCGAATGCCGATGAAGTACAGGGCAGCAATAAGGACAAGATTCCTGCTTCCGCTTGGGACAACGGCAACATCGTTTGGGTCATCCAGTTCTCTGTGACTGGCCGCTTCCCCACAGCCCAGATCATCCCCCAGAAGCCTGCCGCTGACGGCGGCTTCCAGGAGGCTATGGACAAGGCCCAGGCCGCTCTGAATGCTGACCCCAACGTGAAAGAGGACCTCCAGGCCGCTCTGGACGCTCTGACCAATCTGGACGAGACCAAGCTCAGCGAGGAGCAACTCGCTGCACGCGCTGAGATGGTTCAGAAGCTCAAGGATGCCATTGCTGCCCTGGAGCCCGTTGGAACCTTCACTGTAACCTATCAGACTGCAAGCACCACCATCATCAACGGTAATGGCGCCGCCACTGCCGAGAATGGTACCGCATCCTTTGACCTGACCATGCGTTACGACACGGACAGACCTGTTGTAACCAAGGTGAGCTATGTGGAAAATGGTGAGACCGTTGAGGTTGCGGACTGGAGCAACATCCAGATTGAGAAGAAGGAAGGCAGCGACAAGGAGTACACCGTTACTGTCTCCGATGTAACCAAGGATCTGACCATTGAGTTCGCGGGCCGCAGCCCTAGCATCGTTAAAGTTGTTAAGGGCGCTATTGCCCAGGGCATTGTGACCATTACCCCCGAACAGCAGACATCCACCGGCGAAGATCTGAAGTTCGTCGTGGAGGTGAACAGCGCCAAGCAGCCCGCAGTCAGAAGCAAGATTCCGGCTGGCTGTGAGCTGTCCTGGGAGAAGTCCAAGACAACAAACGACAGCAATAACTACGAGTGGACCCTGACTGTGAAGAACGCTCCTGAGGGAACAACTCTGATTCAGGTGGGCAGCGCCAACCTGGTAAGTGCAGAGCTGCAGGCTGCGAAGAGCACGGTAATTGACGAGTCCTCCGAAGTAAATGTTGTAAAAGAGGCTGTAGACAACAAAGCGACCTTCAAAGTGAAGCTGACCAACAAGGATAAGGCTCCTAAGGTAACTGGCGATGGCAATAGCACATGGACATCGACCTATGATGAGGCCGCAGATGAGTGGACCATTTCCTGTGAAGTAACGAGTGCCGCAGTTGACAAGGTTGCAGCTACACTTGAAGTTGTAAATGCAAACTGGATCACTGTTGAAGGCGGCGAAGGCGTTACCCCCAGCCGCACCAAGATTTCCCGCACCGTGGAGCTGGAGAATATCGATCTGAGGGTCGTTCTTGCCCAGGGTTATGGTCCCAAGGATACGGCGAAGGATGAAGCAAATGGTATTGCTGGTGTGACCTATAATACAACAGCAAATGATGACGGCTCCTACACTGTGACTCTGGATGTGGGTACCGCCATTAAGACCGTGAAGATCGAAGCTCAGGGTGCGCTCAAGGGTACTCTGACCCATACCGGCGATGGCATCAAGATGGGTTCAGAGCCTAAGAATGGTGTCGTTTCTTGGGACGACAAGACCGCAAAGGGTACGGTTGTCTTTGACAACATTACTGTTGAGAACGGCTATTTCCTGGAGGATAAACCGGTTTCTCTGGTTTCCGGCGGAACTGACAGAATTGTCGGGCAGACTGTGGTCCAGGCCGAGGACGGCACATGGACTGTTACCGTGGACTTTGTCGATAAGAAGGACATTGCCCTGACCATTGAGGCAAAGAGAGCTTATCGGATGAACGTCAAGAGCGCTGACGCCAACATTACTGTTGATGGCGATGGTTGGTTCGACACTATGGTTGACGGCTGCCTGACCGCAACAGTGCAGGTTAAGAAGGGTCTTGCACCTGAGGCTGTCAAGGTTACAATTGGAAGCGCGAGCGGTTCCGAAATTAATCCGGCGAATGTAATCTGCAAGAGAGGTACAGCTTCCGAGTCCACTGCGACCTGGCAAATTATGGTTTCTGCATCGTTGCTTTCTGGCGACGCATATGTTACATTAGTATCTGCTAAGGAAGGTGACGCCTACAATGTAACTATTGCTGGAGATGCCGGTAATGGTTGGGCAGATGCTCTTGGTACGTTGGACTCTACTTTAACCAAGACCACTGTCAATGGCGAGGTTTCTTTTGTGGTGACTACCAGTGAGAACTATATTCCGGTTATCGCAACGGAGAGTCAGGATTCTGGCCGTACCTACTCCTATGCGAGCGAGACAGGCAATGGAGATACCATCTGGACAATCACTTTCAGCGGATATAGCGGCGAGGCAACAGACGTTACTGAGACGATTGGCCTGAAAAAAGTTGCTGACGTTATTTCTAAGACTTCGGCACTTGGCATTGCGGTTGGGAACGAAGTGTTCCCTGAAGGTAACGATGGGGTCAATATCATGGACTTCGTGAGTGATGGTGTTGCAGTCACTGAGACGATCGAGTTGGATGCTGAGGGCGATCCCATTCATGTTCTGCATGTAAGCGGCGTTATCAACAACTGGATTGACAAGACTTGGTGGACTGAGGCTGGCAAGGCCAACGGAAGCAACGCCGGAGTCGACAATATCAGAGTGTCCTATTCCGGTATTCTTGGCTGGTTCTTTGGCGAGAATGATTGGGATTGGAACGGTGAGTCCCAGAAAGCTAATAATGTATGTGTTGAATTGAACGGCGGTGAGTCCAACAACAATGGCTATGCTTTTAATGCCAATGATAACACTCAGGTTGGATTTACCATGATTCAGTTGCCTGGTTATGCGGATGCAAGTGAAGAGGCGACTAAAACAGACAACATTGTCCTGTGTGCAGTTGCCAAGGACGGAACACTCACGATGACTGGTGGCGAGGGTCACGATACCTATAAGATTATCTTTGATGGCGTGACCTTCGGAACCAAGGCTGAAGATTGGGCTGAGAAGTACCTCAAGATTGAGGAATTCGCAGAGATGATTAAGCCTGGTGACGCCCTGTGGGCCGAAGTCGCAGAGGAGGTTTATGTTGAAGGTACTCATAAACTGAACATCATGGACCTGGTGAGCACTGATCTCGCAATTACTGAGAGTATCGGTGCAGGCGGTATCCATTATCTCACAGTGTCTGGTACGCTTGACAACTACATCACCGAAAGCTGGTATGAGGCTGCTTATGTTGCTAACAACAATAGCTATGCTGGTATTTTGGGCTGGTTCTTTGGTGAAAATAACTGGAGCTGGAGTGATAAGGACGGACTTGCAAATTCAATCTGCAAAGAGCTGAATATGGAAGATCCGGGAACTCCGTCTGCCAGAAAGAGTACGAATGGCTATGATTTCAACATGGGTAGCTACTCTACTCTCGGCTTTGCTCTTATCACCCTGCCCGGCGAAGGCGGCGCAGAAGATACTATACTGCTGTGCGCTGTTGTTGACGGCGGAAAGCTGACAATCTCCGAGAACGGCGTTGTGAAGTATGTGATTACCTTCGATGTCGACGACGGCACTCCGGCCCCGACTTGGGTGAGCAAGCTTCCTGCTGAAGATGAAGGCAATGACGGCGAAGAAGGTGCAGAGGATTCCGTCGGTGCTGAGTCTGCGATCGTTGATGAGTATATCTGATCAGAGATTTGTTTGTACGTGAGTAACAGGCAGATTATCATCTGAGAGTTTACCCCCAAGGGCTTCGGCCCTTGGGGGTTCTCCAGTCCTTTTTATAGATGCTTTAATTGTTCTGCATAGCGTTCCGCAATCGAGGCGCGCAGGAATTGAAAGGCTGGGATATACCGCTCCAAAATCGTCTGC
Source organism: Oscillospiraceae bacterium (assembly GCA_022800665.1). GTDB lineage: Bacteria > Bacillota > Clostridia > Oscillospirales > Oscillospiraceae > Pelethomonas. The sequence goes on along the minus strand of JAAWQS010000168.1, from coordinate 1,006 downwards.
ACCAAATCCCGCGCGGCCTGTCCGTCATAGATATGGTTCATGCTGTTGCGGTCCTTCAGCATGGCGAGCCACAGCTCCTCATCTACAAAGTCGTAAAGTTCAAAGGCGGTTTTCAAAATCTCCCTGGGGGAACCGGAATTTGCCTCCCCCCGCCCCTCATACCGCAACAGCTCCTTCAATACCTTCCAGCCCAGTTCAAACTGGATGGTAAACTTATCAATGATTCCGCCGAGGATAAACTCGTTGTTCAAATCCTGCTGGTCCGCTGCCGACAGAACGGTCAAATTGCTGCAATAATTCTCAAATTTTTTCATAAAGCACCCTTCCTTCGGCTTCGATTGCGCGGAGCAATTGCGGCGAAACCGTATGGCTCAGGTCCACTACATCATATTTCAGCAGGGTAGAGGTTTCCTCGTCAACATCTACAGCAAAACGCACAATGTTGCCGCCGCGGACAGCCAAATCAATATCACTGGTCCGGGAGAAATCGCCCCGCGCCCGTGAGCCGAACAGAATGACCTGCTCCAGTTGATATTTTTCCGCAAACTTACAGATTTCCGCCTGTACCTGTTCCCGGATACCGGTATTTGAGAGCATGGACGTCACCTCGATTTTCTACAAAAGTTTTGTGACTTCAGTTTATCCGGTATTGGCAGGATTGTCAATTAAATTTTGGCGCGGGGAATTCGGGAGTTGGTTTGACTTTATGTGAAGTGCATTGTGAAAGAAATGATTATTGGAACAAAACGGGCGAGAAAAGGTAAGTTTTTTTGTTTTATTGCAAAATTGTTTATTGCTATGTAAAATTAGTGTGACCATGCCACCAGTGCGCTACCAGCCATAAGGTCCTGTAAACTCTAGCGAACTGCGCTGGTTTGATTTACATAATCCGACCTTCTGCTACCCATTCCCCCGAAAACGCTACCAGAAAAATAATCTAAAGCCCAGAAACCATTCTGCTACAATGGTTTCTGGACTTCTCGTTTTCTCGACAGGGGATTGATAC
>JAAWQS010000129.1 GCA_022800665.1 Oscillospiraceae bacterium | reverse complement strand
TGACGATGAAAAGGAACTGGCCGACGTGCTGGAGCTTTATCTCACAAATGACGGCTACACGGTCCACAAGTGCTATACCGGCGCGGAGGCCCTGGACTGCATTGCACACACAGACCTGGATCTGGCGCTCCTGGACGTGATGCTCCCCGACGCGGACGGCTTTCAGCTCTGCAAGAAGATCCGGGAGAAGTGCCCCATCATCATGCTCACAGCCAGGGGGTCGGACGGGGACAAGATCATGGACCTGACCATCGGGGCCGACGACTATATTACAAAATCCTTCAACCCCCTGGAGGCGGCTGCGGGAGAAGCTGGACGAACCCGCCCGAAGCCCCAGATTCATTAAAACGGTATGGGGGTGGCTACACCATCAACATACGATAGCCGCGCAAGCCGTGTTGTTTATTTTCAGTTGGCGGGCAGCTGATTCCCCAAATGGCTGCGGGAAAACAAATTCCGTGGCGCCTGCTGCCGTTGGGAATTGCGCCGCTTATCATGACCACATTTTTTGAGGCAGCTCTTATCAATTTCCACAAAAGCGGACCTGAAAATTTGTCAGCCTGTCCCCCAAAAAATCCAGGCATTCCCCTTGCAATCCCAGCTGGAATCCTTTATAATAGCAATAACAATTGTACACTGTGGTAGCTGTAACGAAGTGCTCCGCGCACGGGCTGCAACTATCACTCGGCGTATGCTTGAGTGTTTCAAACCGGAAGGTTTGGAACATTTTCTTTATTTATAGACCAAAAGGAGGATGACACAGTATGTATATTCTGGCAAACGGCAAGCTCATCACCCGCGACCCCGCCCTCCCCTACCTGGCGGACGGCGGCGTGGCTATTGACGGCGCAAACATTGCCGCAGTTGGCCCTACCGCCAGCTTAAAGGCCCAGTACCCCGACGCGGAATTCATCGACGCCAAAGGCGGCGTCATCATGCCGGGCCTGATTAACGCCCATACCCATATCTACTCCGCCCTGGCCCGCGGCCTGAGCATCAGCGGTTATAACGCTGTCAACTTCCTGGAGGTCCTGGAGGGGCAGTGGTGGTACATCGACCGGCATCTGACGCTCCAAGGCGCCAGCGCCAGCGCCGACGCCCTGTATATGGACTGCATCAAGCAGGGCGTGACCACCATCTTCGACCACCACGCCTCCTTTGCGGAGATTCCCGGCTCCCTCCAGGAGATCGCCGCCTCCGCCCGGCAGTTCGGCATCCGCTCCTGCCTGTGCTACGAGGTCAGCGACCGGGACGGCGAGGAAAAATGCAGGCAGGCGATTCAGGAAAACGCGGATTTTATAACCTACTGTGAGAAAAACCCCGGCAGTATGCTGGCGGCCATGTTCGGCGGACACGCCCTGTTTACCATCAGCGATAAGACCTTTGAAAAGATGACCGCCGCCAACAATGGCCGCACCGGTTTCCACATCCACGTCTCCGAGGGCATGAACGACGTCTATGACAGCCTGCGGAAGTATGGACGCCGTCCTGTCCAGCGGCTCCAGGACCACGGCATTCTGGGGCCCAAGACCATCCTTGGCCACTGCATTCACGTCAATACCGCCGAAATGGAGATCATCCAGGAGACCGGGACCATGTGCGTGAATAACCCGGAGAGCAATATGGGCAACGCCGTGGGGTGCTCCCCTGTTCTTCAGCTGATGCAGCGGGGCATCACCGTGGGACTGGGTACGGACGCCTATACCAACGACATGCTGGAGAGCCTGAAGGCTGCGCTGACGATCCAGCGGCACAACGCCTGCCTGCCCAATGTGGGCTGGCGCGAGGTCACGGACATGCTTTTCCGGAACAATCCCATAATCGGCGAGAAGTATTTCGGCGTCCCTCTGGGCAGATTGGCCCCCGGCGCGGCGGCGGACGTGATTGTAATGGACTACAAGCCCTTCACCCCCTTCTCCGGCGATAATATCGACGGCCACATGCTCTTCGGCATGACCGGACGCCAGTGCCAGACCACCATTTGCAACGGCAGACTGCTGATGAAGGACCGGGAGCTTGTGGGTGTGGACGAGGAGGCGGTGAACGCCCACATCCTGGAGGAGAGCAAAAAGCTGTGGGGCGAACTGAACCACTGCCAGTATTAACCGACCAAAACAATACAAGGAGTGTTGAGATATGTCCGAATTGATGATTCCCATTCCCTTCAAAAAACTGATGGCCTGGATCACCGCCGAGTACGCCCGCGAGGGTTCCGTCTTCGGCGTACACCGCCCCTATACAGGGGGCGAAAAATCCCTGCCCATCTTCGGCGGCGAAAAAATCGAGACCCCCTTCGGTCCCGCCGCCGGTCCCAACACCCAGCTGGCGCAGAACATCATTGCCGGTTACTTCGCCGGGGCAAGATTCTTTGAGCTGAAAACCGTGCAGAAGATGGACGGCGCGGAGCTGGCCGCCTGCGTCAGTCGTCCCTGCATTCTGGCGGAGGACGAGTGCTATAACTGCGAGTGGTCCACCGAGCTGTATGTCCCCCAGGCGTATGAGGAGTACGTCAAAGCCTGGTGCGCCTGCAAGATCATGTCCAAGGTTTTCGGCCTGGGCGAGCCGGACGGCTTTATCTTCAATATGTCGGTGGGCTACGACCTGGAGGGAATCCAGGGGGAGAAAATAGACAAGTACCTGCGGGAGATGACGGACGCCTCCCAGACCCCGATTTTCCAGGAGTGCATCCGGGTATTGAAGGAGATGTTCCCCAACGAGAGCGGGTTTATTGACGCCATCCCCGCCCGGATTTCCGACAGCGTGACTCTGTCCACCCTCCACGGCTGTCCGCCGGACGAGATTGAACGGATCGCTTCCTACCTCATCACGGAGAAGCGCCTCCACACCTTTGTCAAGTGCAACCCCACCATCCTGGGCTACTCCTCCGCCCGCTCCATTCTGGACGGCATGGGCTATGATTACATCGCCTTTGACGAACATCACTTCAACGAAGACCTGCAATATGCCGACGCCGTGCCTATGTTCCGCCGCCTGCAGGCATTGGCCCAGGAGAACGGTGTGGAATTCGGCCTGAAGCTGAGCAACACCTTCCCCGTGGACGTGAAAAACAGCGAGCTGCCCAGCGAGGAGATGTACATGGCCGGGAAGAGCCTCTTCCCCCTGACCATCGAAATGGCCCGGCGCATTAGCCGGGAGTTCGGCGGAAAACTGCGCATCAGCTACTCCGGCGGCGCGGACTTCTTCAACATCGACAAATTGTTCCAGTGCCATATCTGGCCCATCACCATGGCCACCACCGAGCTGAAGCCCGGCGGCTACCAGCGGTTCCAGCAGATTGCGGAGAAGCTGGAAATGCTGAAGTTCGAGCCGTTTACCGGCGTGGATGTGGAGAAGGTGGAGGCGTTGGCCGGGGCCATCCGGTCCGACGCCTACCATGTGAAGGCCGTCAAGCCCCTGCCCCGGCGGAAGCTGTATGCAAAGGTCCCCCTGACGGACTGCTTTACCGCCCCCTGCAAGGGCGGCTGTCCCATCGGGCAGGACATCCCTGAGTATATCGAGCTGTGCCGCAAGGGACAGTATGCCGCCGCTCTGGAAGTGATTCTGGAGAAAAATCCCCTGCCGTTTATCACCGGTACCATCTGCGCCCACCACTGCATGGACAAGTGCACCCGTAATTTCTACGACCGGTCCGTCCAGATCCGCGCCGCAAAACTGACGGCGGCGGAGCGGGGTTACAGCCAGGTAATGGCGTCCCTCAAGACCCCCGCCCCGGTGTATAACGGCAAAAAAGCCGCCATTATCGGCGGCGGTCCTACCGGCATGGCGGCGGCGTACTTCTGCGCCCGGTCCGGGGTTCCCACTACCCTCTTTGAAAAGGAGAGCGCACTGGGCGGCGTGGTCCGGCATGTCATCCCCAGGTTCCGAATCAGCGACGAAGCCATTGAAAAGGACGCCGCCATCATGGCCCGCATGGGCGTGGAAATCAAGCTGAACACCCCCGCCCCCAGCGTGGACGAGCTGAAAAAGCAGGGCTGCACCCATATTCTCATTGCCACCGGCGCGTGGAAGCCTGGCAGACTGGACATCCCCGGCAACATCAAGCCCGTCATCAGCTGGATGCGGGACGTCAAGTCCGGCAAACTGGAGCCGCTGGGTCATGTGGCAGTGATCGGCGGCGGCAACACCGCCATGGACGCCGCCCGGCTGGCTCTGCGTTCCGGGGCGGAGAGCTGCACGCTGGTCTACCGCCGGACCAGAAAGTACATGCCTGCCGATGCGGAGGAGCTGGAGCTGGCTGTCGCGGACGGCGTGAAGTTCCTGGAGCTGGTCTCCCCGGCGGAGCAGAGGGACGGAAAGCTGCTGTGCAGAAAAATGACGCTGGGCGAACCGGATGCCAGCGGACGCCGTGCGCCCAAGGAGACCGGGGAGACGGTGGAAATCCTCTGCGACACTGTGATTTCCGCAGTGGGCGAGCAGGTGGACGGAGAACTGCTGGCCTCCTGGGGCGTTGCAGTGGGCGAGAAGGGCCGTCCGTCCTTCCGAACCAATCTGGACGGCGTATATGCGGCGGGCGACGCCCTCCGGGGTCCTGCCACGGTGGTGGAGGGCATTGCCGACGGATTGGCTTTTGCGGAAGCTGTGACCGGCAGTGTCCATACGGTACGGATTCCATGTCACGCCAAGGCCGGACGGGAGGACGCCCTCGCAAAGAAGGGCATTCTCTGCGAGTCCGCCAAGCGGGAGGGCGACCGCTGTTTGAGCTGCAATGTGGTCTGTCAGGCCTGCGCTGACGTCTGCCCCAACCGGGCCAACGTGGTCATCCGGCTGCCGGACGGACGGCATCAGATTCTCCATGTGGAC
>JAAWQS010000021.1 GCA_022800665.1 Oscillospiraceae bacterium | reverse complement strand
GTGTCTGTACATATGCGGTGTGGGGTAATTATATCCTGCACCGCTTTTTGTTTGTCTCGGCGGGAACCGGTCCGGCGGGACGCGGGCGTAAACGCCCGCCCCGTCCGGGTCCACCCCGGCGAGATTTTGTCCATACGGCAGAAGCCGTAGAGAAGGAGAAGTATGGTAGACTACAAACAAATGTACCTGACGATGTTCAACGCCACCGAGGATGCGATCAACGCTTTGGAGAACGTCAGGCTGGCTCTCATCAATGCCCAGCAGGAATGTGAGGAACTGTACATATCCGCGCCAGAGCTGGACGAAGAGCCGGAAAGCGGCGAATAGGCCGCGCCGGCTGCTACATGAATACAGACCCAAAGGGAGGGTACCGGTTTTTCGCCGGTATCCTCCCTTCTCTATTGGGTCTGACCGTACATCCGCTTCAGCATTCCTCCAGGCCCACCCGGAAAGAAATCTGCCGGGGGGTATCCATGCCGTCGAACTGCACCAGGTAGGCGGACTTACCGCTGTCCGCCTCCAGCACCGTCCCCGGACCGAAGACCCGGTGGCGCACTCTCCGGCCCGGCGGCAGCAGCGTTCCGCTCCGGCTCTCCGCCATCCAGAAGACGCTGTTTGTAATGTACTCCCTGGCCTCCTCGATCAGTCCCGCCTTGGGCGGCTGGGTAAAGACCAGCAGGTCCGGGTCGATGTCCAGCAGGAACCGGGACGGATACACCGGCGAACCCTGAAAGCTCCGTCCGGCGGCTTCCGACAGATACAGCCCCTGTTCCGCCCGCGTCACCGCCACGAAGGCCAGCCGCCGCTCCTCCTCCATTCCCTCCAGCGTGTTGGTCTTTCGGGACGGAAAGACCCCCTCGTTCATCTGGCACAGGAACACGTGGGGGAACTCCAGCCCCTTGGCCGCGTGGACCGTCATCAGCTTCACCTTGTCCTGGGCGCTCTCCACGTCGCTGTTGGTAAAGAGGGCCGCATGGGCCAGGTAGCGCTCCAGCGTGACCTCCTCGCCGCAGGTCGTCTCAAAGTCGTACACCGACTGTTTCAGCTCCGCCAGATTGTCCAGCCGCTCCTGACTGCCCTCCGTCCGCAGCATTTTTTCGTATCCGCTCTCGTTCAGCGCCGCCGCCAGGACCTCGGACACCGGACGCTGGGCGTAATCCGCCGAAAAGCGGTCGATCAGCCTGACAAGCTGTTTCGCTTGCGTGCCCTTGAAAATACTGTCCTCCAGGTTCTGCACAAGGGCGTCGTACAGGGTGCAGCCGTGCTGCGCCGCGTACTCCTGCAAAAATCCAATCCGCCGTTTGCCTATGTTCCGCCGGGGCGTGTTGGCAATCCGCAGAAACGAGAGATCGTCCTTATAGGCGATCATCCGGAGATAACACAGCGCGTCCTTGATCTCCATCCGCTGGAAAAACTGGGTCCCGCTGTAAATGGCGTAGGGGATTTTTTCCTGCAAAAAGACCTCCTCAATGGTCCGGGTGACATAGTGCGCCCGGTACAGGACGGTCATGTCCCGGTACGGGACGCCCTGCTCCCGCAGCAGGCGAATCCGCTCCGTCAGCCACTGGGCCTCCGCCCTCGCGTTCTCTGCGTAGTGGCACAACACCGGCGCGCCTGGAGGCAGCGTGGGCAGCAGCTCCTTTTGGATTCTCTGCCGGTTTTTGGCAATCAGCGAATTGGCCGCCGCCAGAATCTGCGGCGCAGAGCGGTAATTTTCCATCATCAGAATGGTCCGGGTCCCAGGAAACTGCCGGTCAAACTCCAGCAGGTACCGCACGTCCGCGCCCCGCCAGGTGTAGATGGTCTGGTCCGGGTCGCCCACGATAAACAGATTTTTGTGGTACCCGCATAACACCTCCATCAGCCGGTATTGCAGCCCGTCTATGTCCTGGAACTCGTCGATCATGATGTACTCAAGCCGCTTCTGCCACTTCAGACAGATGTCCGGGTTCTGCTGGAAGATGTAGAGGGAAAATTTGATGAGGTCGTTGTAATCCAGGCCGAAGCACTTCTTCTCCTGGTAGAGATAGCCGTAAAAAATGATGTCCTCCGCCGCAGACGCGCCCTCGTACTTCTCCCGCAGGGCGTCCAGGGACATGGCCAGCATATCGAGATAGTATTCCGGCTCGCGGGACAGCTTCCGAATCTCGATCATCTCCCGCGCCTTGCTGTAGGTCATGTTCCGCAGGGACAGGCCCCGCTCCTCGTAGATCATCTGCAGCATTGCGTTGATGTCCCCGTTGTCCAGCACCAGAAAGCTCTTCGGGTACTGAATGGCATAGCTGTCCTCCTGGAGAACGGACACGCAGAAGCCGTGGAATGTGTTGATATAGCCGGTATCGTTGTCCCCGGTCAGGCGGTGTATGCGCTGGCGCATTTCGTTGGCCGACTTATTGGTAAAGGTCACGCAGAGGATATTTCCCGGAAGTATCCCCAGCTCGTTGACCAGAAAGGCGAAGCGGTGGGACAGCGCGCGGGTTTTCCCGGACCCCGCCCCTGCAATGACCCGCACAAATCCTTCCGTGGCCGTAACCGCCTCCCGCTGCGCCTCGTTCAGCTCCTGCAGCAAATCCGACATCATGCGTCCCTCCTCCGTTTGTTCTCTGGGGGGTATTATAGCAAAAATCCGGACAGGCCGCAACAGGATTCTTAGCAAGAACGCTGCGGGAGATTTCCCCCGCAGCGTTCCACTATGTCCGCTAGATTTGACAGGTTAAGTAGAGATACCCGGCGTAGAGCGACAGCAGCGCCGCCCCCTGCCAACGCTGGAATTTCCTCGTAAACATGGGCGGGAGCACGGCGGCGGCGCCTACCAGCAGGCAGGCGGGCAAATCCAGCCGTCCGGCGGCGGCGGAGATGGGCATGGCCTGCCCGGCCAGCAGGCCGCTCAGGGGCAGGATCAGGGTCAGGTCGATGATGTTGGCCCCCAGAATGTTGCCCACCGAGAGGGCCGACTGCTTTTTTACCACAGCCGCCACCGTTGTCACCAGCTCCGGGAGGGACGTCCCCACCGCCACGATGGTCACGCCGATCATCCGCTCCGAGACCCCCGCCAGCCTGGCCAGCGCGCTGCCGCTGTCCACCAGCAGATCCGCGCCCAGCACGACGCCAACGGCTCCCATAAAGAATTTCACCCCGTTGATAAGAACCGCCCTCTTTTCCGGCGCAGCCCGGCTGGTCCGGCCCCTGCCGCCCGCCGCCGCCGCAGAGCGGACATTCTCCACAAGAAACGCCCCGAAGACCGCCAGCAGCAGCAGGGACAGTCCCCGCTCCACCGCCCCCCGGCGGCCCGCCGCCGCAATAATGGCTGCAGCGGCCAGCATCAGAATGGATTTCACAAAGTAATCCCGCCGCCGGATGGGGCCCGGCATACACAGTATGGCAATCGCCATAATCAGCCCCAGGTTGGCGGTGACGCTCCCCACGGCGTTGCCCACAGACATATCCGCCTTCCCCTGCCCGGCGGCCATTACCGAGACAATCATCTCCGGCATGGTCGTGGCGACGCTGACGATGGTTGCCCCGACGATCACCTTTGGGATACCGCTGACCCCGGCGATCCAGGACGCCGCGTCCACGAAATACCCCCCGCCTTTGATAATCAGGATCAGGCCCGCGATAAAAATAGCGATCATAAGCACAAGGTCCATGGCTGCCTTCCTTTTCCACATCCGCAGATTTTCCGGTTGCGGAGATACTCTAGCATGACCGCTCCGGGGAAGTCAACGGATAACCTGTCGAGGGGAGAAAATTATTTCCGCCGGTAGAAGGCGCGGACCGCCTGGGTGAAAAATACCGCGCAGCCAGGGGCGATTTTCTCATAAAAAGCTGTAAACCGCTCATCCTGTCCGTACATCTCCACCAGCTGGATATGGGCCTCGTCCGTCAGCAGCTCCGGCGTCCAGCAGCGGCTCAGCCAGGCCCGGTGCAGCCTGCACGCCTCCTGCGCGTCCTCCCCCGCCGGGTCCCCGGCCTGCATGGCGCGCAGCAGCGCGGCCTGATACCCCTTTTCCTCCTCCTGCATCTGCCCCCACTCCTGTTCCGTCATACCGGACAGCTTCCGGCTGCTGCCGTCCACGGCCCCGCCGCCGTGCCGTTTCCGGGCTTCCTGGCCATAGGCCGCCTCGTTCTCCGCAATGACGCGCTGCTTCATGCTCTCAAACTTTTCGTAATCGTTCATGCTGCTTCCTCCTTCAAGCATAGATAATGTGCGGCTCACGGTGCGGATCAGCATCTCCACCCGCTGCCGCTGGTTCTGGAGCTGCCGCAGGTGCTCCCGCAGAACCGGCGCCCGGTCAAACCCCGGCGCGTCCAGCAGTCCGCCGATGGCCTCCAGCGGAAGGCCCATCTCCCGATAGAGCAGAATCTGCTGGAGGCGGTCCACCTCCCCGCTGCCATAGAGCCGGTAGCCGTTTTCCCTGCTGCGGCTGGGCTGCAGCAGGCCGATAGCGTCGTAGTACCGGAGCGTCCGGGGCGTGAGGCCCGTGAGCGCGGCCAGCTGTTTTACTGTGTACGGCATCCTGCGTCACCTCCTGGCGTCAGGATAAGGCATGACGCCGCGTCAATGTCAAGAAGAATTTTTGCCCGTTCCGCAGTCTTTTTCATCTATAGCAGTTCCTCCTTCCCAATCTCTTGCAGCCCAGTATCTGTAAAGGCATATAATTTGTCGCATACTTCCGTCAAAAATTTCCGGTCATGGGAGACGCTGACGATACTCCCCCGGAAATCCGCCAGTGCGCGGCGCACCTCCGGACCGGACATGGGAGAAAAATTCCGGGTCGGTTCGTCCAGAACCAGCATGTTCACACCCTCCAGCATCATCCGCGTCAGCAGCAGCTTTGCCTTCTGCCCTCCGGACAGCTCCCGGATGGGATGGGTCATCTCCTCCCTGGCATAGCGGATGCTGCCCAGATAGGTCCGGGCGCGGGTAGCGGCCTCCGGACTGCCGTCCGGCGTCAGATACTCCACCGGCGTCTGCTCCAGCGGCAGCGTCTCCCCATAGTCCTGGGACATATAAGCCGCCCGGATATCCTGCCGGGACAGCAGCTCCGCTGCGGCCAGCCGCAGAAGCGTGGTCTTGCCCGCACCGTTAGGCCCGACAATCCCCACCTTTTCGCCGCCCATCACCCGCAGGCGGATGTCCCTGGACAACCTCCGCTCCCCGGCCAGCAGCTCCGGCACATGGAGGTCCAGAACCACTTTCCCCGCGGGCAGCTCCGCTTCCGGCGGGAACCGCAGAAAGACTGCCTGCTCTACCTCCGGCAGACGGGTCATGTTCTCCGCCTCCCGCTCAAACCGCCGCCTCATCGACAGCGCCGTATGCATCTTCTTTTTCAGCAGCCGGGCCTTCCCCGGTTCCTGCCGGGATACAACCGCCTGGTCATGCTCCACGCTCTGCTGTATCCGCCGGTACCGCTCCATCTTCTTCTCATACTCCTCCCGCTCCTTCCGGGCCTGCTGCGTCTGGTACGCAATCCCGCTCTCCCGCTGCTGCACGTACTCCCGGTACGACAGCCGGTGGGCGCTGCACCGGGGCGGCTTCCCCTCTCTGGGATGCTCGATGTGCAGAATCAGGTTGGCTGTGTTCTCGATCAGCGTCTCATCGTGGGAGATATAAAGCAAAATCCCTTGATAGCTATTCATGAACGTTTCCAACCAGAGCAGCGTCTCCAGGTCCACGTCGCTGGACGGCTCGTCCAGCAGCAACACCGGCGGCTGGACGAACAACAGCCGCCCCAGCTGTAATTTAATCCGCTCCCCGCCGGAGAGGGTCCCCACAGGGCGGTCGCTGTAAAACTCCTCCGCCGGGAACCGGAGCTGCCGGGCAATCGCGGCCAGCTCCTTGGGCGTCAGGTCAAAGAAGTCCGGGGACATGGCGCAGAATTCGTAGATGCTCCCGGCCTTCTCCTGCTCGCTCAGGTCCTGGGCCAGATACCCTATAGGACCGCTCTCTCCCGCCTTCTCTCCCTCCCACTCGCAGTATGGCTCAATGAGGGCCGGGTCGCAGAGCCACTTTAATATGGTCGATTTCCCGTTGCCCTCCTCTCCGATCAGAACCGCCTTGTCGCCGGGGTTCAATACAAAAGAAAAATCCTCCGTCAATACCCGCAGGTCCTTTCTGTGGGTCAGCGTCAGATGTCGAACTTGCAACATAGTCGTCCTCCTTCCCGCCCGTCTCATGCTATCCCCTGATAAAAAGCGCAGTAGTGTTACCGGGCCAAAATCCAGGATCAGCAGCAGATTCGAGAGCGCATGAAAGTTCTTTTCGGTACTTTTTCTTTCAAGAAAAAGTACCAGAGCAACAAAAAACTGCTTCCGGACATGCCGAAAGCAGCAAAGGACAGGGGGACAGCAATACGCAGTGCGCCCAGGCATCCTCTGACTTTCGGCAGCAGAAACCAGACGCACGCCTATGCGTACGCTTCCGGAATTATTTCCTGCAACACGAAAATCAGATCAGATGCGCATTTTTTCACCCTTCCTCAATCATCTGCCGTTACTGTACCAGATTCCGGCGGAAATGTACAGTTACAATTTCATTACAAAGTCCTGCCAACATATTTTCTCCCATCCCGGAAAAGATAGCCGTATATCAATGAGCTTTGGAGGATCAAAGAGAATGAAACGATACGAGGTCATTAAGGAGACCTTCACACCCTGCAAGGGAACCCAGCTGCCGGACAACAGTGAGATTCAGGAGATGCAGCTGGAAAATCCCGCCCATTACGTGCAGGAGCAGTACAAGAAGGAACGTTCCATTGAGTTCCTGACTACCGAGCAGGATGGCAGTACGGTGATTGAGGCTCTGCTGGAGGGCGGGCGCAAGTACCGGTACACCTTCAGCGAGCTGTAAAGTTTTTTTCTGTACAGTCCTGTATTTGCAAGAGAAGCCGCCCCTATGGGCGGCTTCTTCCGCTATTCCGGACTGTCTTCTGTTGTTGCATCCGCTTCTTCCGCAGGCCCGCCGCCGTTGGACGCCCCCCCTGCGCTGCCCATCTGGATCTCCTGCCACTTGGCCCGCGTAATGAGAAGCTGCCGGGGCTTGGACCCCTCAAACGGTCCCACATACCCCCGCTCCTCCATCTGGTCCACCAGCCTGGCGGCTCTGGAATAGCCCAGCTTCAGCCGCCGTTGGAGCATGGATACAGACGCCTGTCCTGTCTCCAGGATGACCTCCACAGCCGCCGGGAGCAGCTCGTCGCCTTCCCCGTCGTCCCCGCCGGAGGATGCGCTGGAGCCGCCGCCCTTCTTGTCCTTCTCCTGGACGGATTCCTCTATCTTCTGCATCACCTCGTCGGAATACTGCGCCTCGCCGGTGGACTTCACATGCTTGACCACCCGGTCGATCTCCTCCGGCGTGATAAAGCAGCCCTGTACGCGGATAGGCTTCCCGCTGCCGAGAGGCGCGTACAGCATGTCGCCCCGGCCCACCAGCTTCTCCGCGCCGGTGGCGTCCAGAATGATGCGGGATTCCAGCGAGGAGGCCACGGCAAAGGCAATGCGGCTGGGAATATTGGCCTTCATCAGACCCGTGATGACGTCCGCCGACGGACGCTGGGTGGCGATGACCAGATGCATCCCCGCCGCCCGGCCCATCTGCGCCACACGGCAGATGGATTCCTCCACCTCTTTTGCCGCCACCAGCATCAGGTCCGCCAGCTCGTCGATGACCACCACCACCGACGCCATATGGGCCAGCTCCTCCCCGTCCGGACCCTTCCGTCCCGACGCCGCTACCGCGTTATACTCCTCCAGCTTCTTCACGCCCAGCTCTGAGAAGGTCTTGTACCGCTTCATCATCTCAAAGACCGCCCACTGCAGCGCACCGGCAGCCTTTTTCGGGTCCGTGACCACCGGGATGAGCAGATGGGGGATGCCGTTATAGGGGGCCAGCTCCACCATCTTCGGGTCCACCATGATAAACCGCACGTCCTCCGGACTGGATTTATACAGCAGGCTGATAATCAGCGAGTTGGTGCACACAGACTTGCCGGAACCGGTGGTACCGGCAATAAGCGCATGGGGCAGCCGGGAGATATCTCCCACAATATCCTTGTTGCCGATGTCCCGGCCCACCGCAAACGCCACGGCGGACCGGTGTTCCATAAAGGACCGGGACTCGATGACATCCCGGATCAGAACCGGCGAGACGGTCTTATTGGGCACCTCGATGCCCACCACGGAGATTTTATCCGGAATGGGCGCAATCCGCACCCCGCTGGCTCCCAGGGCCAGCGCGATGTCGTCCGCCAGATTCGTCACCTTGTTCAGCTTCACGCCCTGCTCCAAGGTAAACTCATACCGGGTTATCGCCGGGCCCCGGATCACATCCCCCGCCGTGGCGTCCACGCCAAAGCTGCGCAGCGTGTCCGCCAGACGCTGGGCGTTGACCCGCAGCTCCGCGCCCGCCTCTATGTAATTATTGCTCTTATTTCTGTCCAGCAGCTCAATGGGCGGGTAGTCGTACTCGCTGCTCACCTCCAGACCGTTGGCGATCTCCGCCGCCACCAGCGCGGAAGCCTCCTCCAGGTCCATACCGCCCCTCTTCCGCCGTCCGGACGGCGGCGGGTCCGGTTCCCGCACCACCTTCACAGGCTCCGGCGCAGGCTCCGTCAGATCAATTGCATTGGAGACCGGTCCCGGCATGAACGCCGGGTCCTCCCGCACAGGCTCCGGGGGAACCGGCACAGGCTCCAGAATCGGGTCCGGCACAGGCGCAGGAATCGGCTCCGGGAGCGGTTCCGGCACAGGCTCCGGGACCGGTTCGGGTTCCGGGGTATAGGGAAACGCCGCTTTGCGGGACGCCGTATTCTGCGTCCGGGGCGGCTCCGCCTCCTCCGGCGGCTGCCCGGCAATCAGGTCCGCAGGGGTCAGCTGGTCCTTCTCCCTGGGACGGAAAAATCCAGCCTGGGTACCGCTCTCCGGCGCAGTCCAGACCGGTGGCTCCCCGTCCAGCGGGATGTCAATGGGCGGCCGGGACGGCGGCGCCGCCTTCTTCCTGGGGGCGGGCTTCTTTGCCTTCTCCGGCGGGGGATAGCTCTCCTCTTCGTCCTCCAGGTAGTCCTCCTCGTAATACTCCCGCCGCTCTCGCTCCCGCCACATCTGCATCAGCAGCGCGGGCGTCACCTCAAACGCCGTCATCAGCAGCACGGCAAGCAGGACAACAAAAATCATCGCGGAGGCGGGCTTTCCCAGTATGGCAATAAACCCGTGGGCCGTGCCGCCGGAGAGAATGCCGCCGGATTTCAGCTCAAACCCGCTCTCCCACAGCGTCTTGAACAGGGTTGCCGCTTCCGTCAGGTCCTGCCTGCAAAACAGGATGTGCCACAGACCGCCGCACAGGTACGGCGCCAGCAGCAGACACGCCGTGCGCAGCGCCACAGGCCGTCCCCGGTGGGTCCACTGCACCCAGCTCGCCCCCAGCAGCGCAGGGACCGTCAGAAAGAATCCCGGCCCCAACAGCCCCTTCAGCGTCTTCGGGACACGGGCAATCAGCCAGCCGTCCGCTGAAAAATTGCTCACCAGCACGCACATCCCCAGCAGCAGGCACACAATCGCCGCCACCTCCCGGCGGATGGGCGGCTGTTTGCTCTTGGCCCTGCCGCCGCCGCTGCGGGGCGCGGCGCGGCTGCCGCTGGTTTTTTTCTGCGTGCTGCGGGTACCGGATGAAGATTTCTTTTGTGTAGTCGCCATGGTTCTCCCTCTTACTTTGAATTACTCATACTGCATCGCGGACGGTTCGCCGCGTCACGCTGCCGCTTGCAGCCACGGCAGCAGCTCCAATGCCTTCAGAATACTCAGCACAATGGTCACTGCGCCTGCGGCCCAGCAGTAATAGGCAAAGATTCCGAACCGGCCCTGACTGGCCACCATCCGCACCAGACGGATGGACAGATACCCGGACACCGCCGCCGCCGCTACCCCCAGCAGGTACGCCGGAAGCAGCTTTACGTCGATCCCGGAATCCACCACGTCCCCAATCTGCAAAATATTCGCTCCCAGCACGGCGGGGATGGACAGCAGAAACGCAAAGCGCACGGCAAACCGCCGCTCCATGCCCCGGAAACAGCCCATGGAGATGGTCATGCCGGACCGGGAAATACCGGGACAGGTGGCAATGGCCTGGCCCGCGCCCACCGCGAGGACATCCAGCAGGGTCGCGCTCTTCTCGGTCTTCCGGCCCTTGCGGATGCGGTCGCAGGCAAACAGCAGCAGGCCCGTCACCAGCAGCGCGCCGCCCACAAAGAAGGTATTGCTGTACAACGCCTCCACCATATGGCGGAAGGGCAGGATTACAAACAGCGGCAGCGTGCCTACAATGATGAGCAGGATCAGCCGCCGGGCCGGTGGGATGGAGCGGGGGACGGTCCCATGGGCAACGTCGCCAATCATGCGGAAAAATTCCAGGATCATGTCGCGGATGTCCTCCCAGTAGGCGGCGAACACAGCCACCAAAGTTCCCAGGTGGAGCAGTACGTCAAAAAAAACGTCGTCGGTTCCCTCTACCCCCAGGTTCAGCAGGTTCTGGGCAATAGACAGGTGTCCGGAGCTGGAGATGGGCAGAAATTCCGCCACTCCCTGGACGATTCCCAGCAGGAAAGCGTTTAACAGATGCACGGCACAGCCTCCTTAAAAATATTCCCTGTAATCATAACACAACCTTCCATTCATTTCCACTCTTTTTTGTAACTTCTACTTTTTCTGGAAAGAAAAAGGATGAAAAAGAACTTTCATGCGCTATCGAATCCGCTGTAACTCCCGGATTTTTGCCCGGCAACGATGGTGCGCTTTCTATCGGTAAATTGTATTCAATCCATCTGAAAACATAGAACAGGCACATAGAAATGTCACCCTGGACGCAGTGGAGGACGGTTCCTCCACTCCGTTCAGAATGACATAGAGCACACCTGCTTATTGCGGCATATGCTCCAGCGCGTCCCGCGCCGCCGCCTGCTCCGCCTCTTTTTTGCTGCGGCCCTCCCCCTGCCCCACGGGTTCGTCGTTGAGCCGCACTTCAAAGAGGAATTTTTTGTTGTGGTCCGGCCCGCTCTGGGACACCATGTGGTAGGTCAGCGCCTGGCCGCTCCTGCGCTGGACCACCTCCTGCAGCGTGGTCTTGTAGTCCCGCCGCTCCTCGCAGGCCGGCGCACGGCTGAGCAGCGCACGCTCAATCAGGCGCCGCGCCTCGTCGATGCCGCCGTCCAGGTAGACCGCCGCGAATACCGCCTCCACGGCGTCCGCCAGAATGGACTGCCGCTCCCGGCCTCCCCCGGCCTCCTCCCCCTTGCCCAGATGCAGGTATTGGCCCAGACGAAGCTCCTTTGCCACTTCATAGAGGCTCTGCTCGCACACCAGCGCGGCCCGCATCCGGGTCAGATCGCCTTCCGGCAGGTCCGCGTGGCGCTTGAACAGATATTCTGCGGACACAAAGCCCAGGATGCTGTCGCCCAAAAACTCCAGCCGCTCGTTGCTGCCCAGACCCTTGCGGTGCTCGTTGGCGTAGGAGCTGTGGTTCATCGCCTCGCTGAGCAGCTCCTTGTTTCGAAAGGAATACTGCAGTTCCAGCTCTAAGGATTCCATTTCCGATCCGTCCTTTCCCCAGTCTCAAAAAGAAGCGCCCCGCCTGCGGGACGAAGTCCGTCCGTTCGACGAGGCCCTTCTTTTATCATATCAGTCAGTTAACCTTCCAGCTTGTTGGTCAGGAACTCGACGCAGTCGCCCACAGTGGACAGCGTTGCAAGCTCCTCCTCAAGCACCTCGCCGATTTCGAACTCCTCCTCCATACTCATGACCAATTCGACCAAATCCACGGAATCCGCGCCCAGGTCGTCCTCAAAGGAAGTGTCCGCAGTGATGTCATCAGGATTGACTGAAAACTGGTCAGCAATAATGGTTTGCATCCGTTCAAAAATATCCGGCATGTACTTTCTCCTCCTTTCCCAAGGAAATCGCTCAGGATTCTACAGGCATGATAAAACTTTTCTCTCCTTCTGTCAATAGGCGGAGCTACATTTTTCGCAAATTCTCTTCCGGTCTGTCACCGGCTCAGCTTCATCAAGCCGATATTGGCCTCGATTGCGGCGGCCAAATCCGCTTTGGCCGCCGCCTCCGCCTGGTAGACCGCGTTCTCAACCGCCCGTGCGTTGCTGGCGCCGTGGGCCTTGACGACCGGTTTTTGCAGGCCCAGAAAGGGCGTGCCGCCGATGGTGTCCGGGTTCAGCCGGTCCTTGAATGCTGCAAGACCGTCCTTCACCAGCAGCGCAGCCGCCTTTGTCTTCAGGCTCTTCATAAACATGCCCTTCAGCTCCCTGCCCAGAAAAGAGCCTACGCCCTCAATGGATTTGAGCATGATATTTCCGGAAAAGCCGTCCGCCACCACCACGTCGCAGCCGCCCTTGATGGCCTCCTTTGCCTCGATGTTGCCTATAAAATGCAGGTGGCCGTTGTCTCCGGCCTCCTTCAAAGCCCGATAGGTCTCCTGCCGCAGCTGGTCGCCCTTGGAGTCCTCCGAACCGATATTCAAAAGACCCACCCGCGGCTCCGCCAGACCCATGGCGCGGGAGGCGTAAAAGCTGCCCAGGTACGCAAACTGCACCAGGTATTCCACCGTACACTCCGCATTGGCTCCGCAGTCGATGAGAACCATGCCCCCCTTGGCGTTGGGGACCACCGGCGCCATTGCCGCCCGGCGGATGCCCCTCACACGCTTCACCAGCAGGGTGCCGGCGGACAGCAGCGCGCCTGTGCTCCCGGCGGACACAAACGCATCCCCCTCCCCCGTCTTCAGCAGGTTCAGCCCCACCGTCATAGAGGAGTCTTTTTTTACCTTGAACGCCGTCGCCGGGTCGTCGTGCATACCGATGACCTCCGATGCGTTCACAATCCTCACGTTGCCCGCTTTTCCGCCGCACTGGGCGGCGGCTCTCTCGACCTCCGCCTCTCTTCCCACCAGCGTCAGCTCCAGGTCTGTCCGCTTCCGCGCCGCAAGCAGCGTCCCTTTGACAATCTCCTCCGGCGCGTGGTCGCCGCCCATGGCGTCTACGATAATTTTCATCCTTCTCAGCCTTTCTTTATGTCTCGTCCGGACAACCGTCCAGAACCTCCCCCCGCAGTCCGTCTATGATGGCAAGGGACCGGTTGGATATCTCTATGTTTTTATTCCGTTTCCCCCTCACGCGGCGGTCCAGGGGCGTGATAATGCCAAAATTGATATTCATCGGCTGAAATTCCCCCACCGTATGGTCGGATACATACAGCCCCAGTGCGCCGATGGCAGTCTCCCGCGGGAAATCCACCGGCGGCAGGCCCGCCAGACGCCGCGCCAGCTCCACGCCCGCCAGAAAGCCCGACGCGGCGGATTCTACATAGCCCTCCACACCGGTCATCTGCCCGGCAAAGGCGACCGACGGCCTGCTCTTCAGCTGATAGTAGCGGTTCAGCAGCCGGGGCGAGTCCAGATAGGTATTGCGGTGCATCACGCCGTAGCGCACGTACTCCGCGTTGTGCAGGGCGGGGATCATGGAAAACACCCGCTTCTGTTCTCCGAATTTCAAATGGGTCTGGAAACCCACTAAATTATAGATAGAACCCTCCGCGTTGTCCCGCCGCAGCTGCACCACGGCATACGGTTCCCGCCCCGTTGCAGGGTCCTGCAGGCCCCGCGGCTTCAACGGACCGTAGCGCAGGGTATCCTCCCCCCGCCGGGCCATGACCTCCACTGGCATACAGCCCTCGAAGACGCTCTTGTCCTCAAAACCGTGGACCTCCGCCTCCTCCGCCGCGCACAGCTCCCGCCAGAACGCCTGGTACTCCTCTTTCTCCAGGGCGCAGTTGATATAGTCCGCCGTCCCCTTGCCGTACCGGGAGGCAAACCAGGCCCGTGACAGGTCGATGCTCTCAAAGGACACCAGGGGCGCGGCGGCGTCGAAAAAGTGCAGCGCCGTGCCGCCGGTAAGGTCCGTCAGGTGCGCCGCCAGAGCGTCGCTGGTCAGAGGGCCGGTGGCTACGATGACCGGTCCCTCCGGCAGCTGTGCGGCCTCTCCCTCCGCAACGGTGATGTTGGGATGGGTACGGATCGCCTTCGTGACATAGGCGCTGAACCCAAACCGGTCCACCGCCAGCGCACCCCCGGCTCCTACCCTGGTGGCGTCGGCGGCGCGGAGAATGACGCTGTCCAGACGCCGCAGCTCCTCCTTCAGAAGACCTACGGCGTTCTCCAGACCCGCCCCCCGCAGGGAGTTGGAGCAGACTAGCTCCGCAAAATGTTCACTTGTATGCGCCGGGGTCATCTTCTGCGGCTTCATCTCCCGCAGCGTTACGCAGACCCCTCGCTTGGCCAGCTGGTACGCAGCTTCACAGCCCGCCAGCCCTGCGCCGATTACTGTTGCTTTCATTTCCTGTCCGTCCTGCCTATTATTTCTCTGTATGCAGATCTTCGACTTCCTCTTTGGTTAAGCCGGTTGCCGCGACGATCTGCTGGAGGGGCATTCCCAGTTTTACAAGGTTCTTTGCAATCTCGATATTCCGTTCGGATATTCCCTGCTGCATACCCTTGCGCATGCCCTCCTGCATACCCTCCTGTATACCCTTGCGCATGCCCTCCTGCATACCTTTTTGTATACCTTTTTGTATGCCCTTCTGCTCCGCATTATGCAGAGCCTGGGCCTCGTCATGCCGTGCTTTCTCACGCATCCGCTCTATCTCTCGAAACTCTTCCGATGCTGTAATACTGTAATATGCACTGATAGCCTGTTCCATTGCTGGCACCCCCATTCCCTTTATCTTCTCCAAATCTTCCTCTGTCTCGGCACGGAACAGCGACAGCCACAACAAAAGTGCGTCCTGTTCCTTTACATCCTTCGGGAGCTTTTTCAGTTCAAAAAAGTGGAATCCCATCTTGTCTGACAGCAGCGTATGCCGTGTGACCTCCAATGGCTGGAAAAACGAGTGGAACTCCTTGCAGTCAAACAGCTTGAAGTCAATTATGCTGATTATGAATGTACGCGGAAGCTTGGAATAGCTCTGCCCGGCTGAAAGAGACGTGGAAAACTCCCGCGCCCAGTACAGCATGACGCGCTCCGGATAGTCTCCTTCATTTGCAACCTGAATTTCAAGGTCTACACGCTGGCCGTTTACAATCATGTTGATGTCCAGCCTGCAAAACTTATCCCCAAGAACTTCCGGCAGCATATCCGGGTTCCGTATGGTAAACTGCTCTATATTCTCCAACCGTATGCCCAGCAGCGCCGCTATCAAATTCTTCAGCAGGTCCTTATGTTTGACAAACAACATCTTGAATAGAGTATCTGTTTTGAATGTGTAGCGCAATTTACCCATGCTCTCCCGCCCTTCCTACTCTACTATAGCACATTTCCGGGAATATTACCATAATTTTTTATCTATTTTATCTATATTGCTGATCATGACTGATTTTCTCAAACAGGAAGGCGCGGTGCGGCCCTATAGTAAGCCCTTTCAGTCTCGCTTTGCTCGACAGCTCCCCCTATAAAGGGGGAGCCGGGAAGAACTGCTCTTCTACTTATAAACTCCGTCTGCCGGACAGTCAAATTACTCCTCTGTTTTCTTTGCAGTTTTCTTTGCAGTCTTTTTTGCTGCGGTACTCTTTTTCGCCGCTGCAGTCTTTTTCGTGGCAGAACTCTTTTTCGCTGCGGCAGGCTTCCTCACCGCCGCCTTCTTTGCGGCAGGCTTCTTTTCCTCTTCGGCCTGGGGAGCCTCCCCGTCCGGGACGGCTTTCTTTCGATACCCGCCCCGTTTCTCCTCCGGGGTGAAATTACTGCACTGCTCATTGATACAAAACGGCTTCTTGAATCCTCTGCCCGACTTCTTGAACATAGTCTGCCCACAGGCCGGACAATCGTCCGCCACGGGGATGTCCCACGTCATAAAATCGCACTTCCGGCTCTCATCCTTGTTGGTCAGATTCTCACAGGCATAGTAGGTGTACCCGTTCCGGCTGGTCTTCTTCAGAATCCGCTCCCCGCACTTGGGACACCGTCCAGGCATCGCCACCACCAGAGGCTTTGTGAACGTACAATCCGGGTATCCCGGACAGGCCAGGAACCGCCCGAACCGTCCGCTTTTGACCACCATGTTCTTGCCGCACACATCGCAGACCTCGTCCGACTCCTCCGCCGGGATTTTCAGCCGCACGCCGTCCAAATCCTTCTCCGCCTGCTCCAGCTCCGCCTTGAAGGGGCCGTAGAACTCCCGCAGCAGCGCTTTCCACTCCTTGCCGCCGCCCTCCACGTTGTCCAGTTCCTTTTCCATGGACGCGGTAAACTGGGTGTCCACGATGTCCGAAAATTTATCGTGCATCAATCCGTTCACCACCTCGCCCAGGGGGGTGCTCCGGAGATATTTGCCGTCTTTAATCACATATTCCCGGTCCAAAATCGTGCTCACCGTAGGCGCGTAGGTGGACGGACGGCCAATCCCGTTCTCCTCCATGGCGCGGATGAGGCTTGCGTCGGTATACCGGGCGGGGGGCTGGGTGAAGTGTTGGTCCTTCTGGAATTGCAGCGGCTGCAGGGACTGTCCCTCCTCCAGCGGCGGCAGCTTCATCTCCTTTTCCTCGTCCTTCTTCTCCTCGTCCCTGCCCTCCACGTAGACGGCGGTGTAGCCGGAGAATTTCAGACTGCTGCTGGAGGCCCGGAAACCATGTCCTGCCGCCTCCGCCTCCACAGACACGCTGTCAAACACGGCGTTGGACATCTGGCAGGCTACAAACCGGCTCCAGATCAGGCGGTAGAGCCTGTACTGGTCGTTGGTCAGATCGCCCTTTACCCGCTCCGGCGTCAGGTCCACGTCGCTGGGACGGATTGCCTCATGGGCGTCCTGTGCGCCCGCCTTGGTCTTGTACGTCCGGGCCTTGCCGGGATAGTAGTCCTGTCCATAGCGGCCCAGTATGAACCCCTTGGCGGCGGCAAGAGCCTCGTCGCTCAGCCGCAGGGAGTCCGTACGCATGTAGGTGATAAGGCCCACGGTCCCCTCGCCGGTGATGTCCACGCCCTCATAGAGCTGCTGGGCGATGGCCATTGTCCGCCGGGGGGTCATGTTCAGCTTGCGGCTGGCCTCCTGCTGGAGCGTGGAGGTGGTGAAGGGGGGCGCGGGGGAACGCTGCTTATCCTGCCGCTTGAGGGTCTTGACGGAAAAGGCGGCGTTCTTTACCGCGCTGACCACCGCCTCTACCTCCTCAATGGAGTGCAGCTCCTTTTTTTTGCCCTTTTCCCCGTGGTACCGTGCCATAAAACTGCTCTTCTCCGTGCCGCCGGCGCTCAGCCGCACATCCAGGGACCAGTATTCCTGGGGCTTGAAATCTGCGATCTCATGCTCCCGGTCGCAGACCATCCGGGTGGCTACCGACTGCACGCGCCCGGCGGAGAGTCCCCGCCGGACCTTCTTCCACAGCAGCGGCGAGAGCTGATAGCCTACAATCCGGTCCAGAATGCGCCGGGCTTGCTGGGCGTCCACCAGGTCCTGGTTGATCTCCCGCGGCGCGGCAATGGATTCGTTCACCACACGCTTGGTTATCTCGTTGAATGTAACCCGGCGGGCTTTGCTGTCGTCCAGGCCCAGCAGTTCCTTCAGATGCCAGCTGATGGCCTCCCCCTCCCGGTCCGGGTCGGTGGCCAGGTAGACGACCTGACTGCTTTTCGCTGATTTTTTCAGGTCGCTGATGATATCCTCTTTCCCCTTGATGGGGCGGTAGTTCGGTTCAAAATCGTGGTCAATGTCCACGCCCAAGGCGCTCTTGGGCAGGTCGCGCAGGTGGCCCATGCAGGCTTTTACCTGGTAAGCAGGCCCCAGGTATTTGCCGATTGTTTTTGCTTTGGCGGGAGACTCCACGATCACGAGACTCGTTTTTGCCATTCCTTCCTCCGATAAATTCCTTATCAATTTTTCAGCGTCACGGTAAGACAGAACCGCTTACCGCTCTCCACTGTTACTCTCTGGTCAATTTCCAGCATGGTCAGCGCGGACGAGACCCGCTGGGCCGGAAGCTGCGTCTGGTCGATGATGTCGTCCATCTGCATACTGCGGCTCTGGAGCGCGCGCAGAACCTGAATCTGATCCTCGGACATGCCGTGGTCCTGGGACAGGTCCAGTTCCGGCAGTTTCGGCTCTGGCTTTGGCTTCGCCTTCGGGGGCGCCTTTCTGACCTCCGCCCCGCCGCCGAACTGCCGTGCGCCCTCCTGCCGCACCTCCCGAATCTTGTGGGGATACTGCTGGACGTAGTGGCACAGTATATCCCACACGTCCGTCACCACCCCCGCGCCGTCCCGCAGGAGGCGGTTGCTCCCGACGCAGCGCCAGTCGTCCATACGGCCCGGTATGGCGAACACATCCCGGCCCTGGTCCAGCGCGTGGCTGGCGGTAATCAGCGTCCCGCTGGACAGCGGGGCCTCGATAACCACGGTGGCCAGGGACAGGCCGCTGATGATCCGGTTGCGGACCGGGAAGTGGCTTCCCTTGTGGCCGGTACCAGGCGGATACTCCGACAGAATCAGGCCCCTGACAGCTATGTCCTCATAGAGCAGCCGGTTTTCGCTGGGATAGACGATGTCGTGGCCTCCGCCGATGACAGCCACTGTAAAGCCGCCGGCCCGCAGCGCGCCCCGGTGGGCGCAGGCATCGCCTCCCGCCGCCAGTCCGGACACAACCACCGCGCCCCGCGACGCCAGCTGATAGGCCAGCTTCTCCCCCATCTCCATCCCGTAGGCCGACAGGCTCCTGCTGCCCACCATGGCGATGACCACCTCGTTGTCCAGCTGGGGGACCCTCCCCTGGGCGTACAGCAGAAGGGGCGGATTGTAAATGTTGCGGAGCCGGTAGGGGTACTCCCCGTCCCGGATGGTCATAATCCGCAGGCCCATCCGCCCGCAGTCCTCCAGGACCCGCTCGGCGGCGGACAGACTCTTGTTTTCCAGAGCTTCTGCAGCGGAACCGGTCATGCCCTCCGCCAGCATGTACTCCGCCTTGTCCCCATGGTAAATACTGTCCGGCTCGCCGTTAAAATGGTTCAGCAACGCCAGCTTGACCTGATTGCTCACCCCGGACAGCTGGGACAGCCACAGCCAATATTTCAATGCAGCCATGTGGTCTCCTTTCCCCCCGCCCTCCGGCGCGGGAAGTGATTTTACCGGAAGCCCTCCCACAGGAGGATAGCCGCGGCAGCGGCGGCGTTCAGCGACTCGCACCGCTCCCGCATGGGAATGCGCACCGTTCCGCCGCAGATTGCCAGGGCGCCGCCGCTCAGCCCTCTCCCCTCGCTCCCGATGAGCGTCACCGCTCGCTCCAGGCCCGCACGGCGCACGTCCGCCGCGTCCGCACTCAGGGCGGAACCCAGCAGCGGCAGGCCGGAACGTTCGCCCAGCGCCCGCAGCTCCGCCAGGGTGCACCGCCAGACGGGCAGGCGGAACAGAGCCCCCATGGACGCCCGGACCGTCTTGGGATTGTAAAGGTCCGCGCAGCCGGGCAGCAGCAGCAGGCCGTCCGCGCCAAGGGCGTCCGCCGTGCGCAGGATGGTCCCCACATTGCCGGGGTCCTGCACGCCCTCCAGAGCCAGGTAGCGGCTCCCGGTCAGGCGCTCCGGCAGGGTCTGGTCCGGCAGGGCGGCGGTAAACAGCGCGCCCTGGGGGGCCTCCATGGGACTGATGGACCGCATCACATCCCTGGGCACCTCCGCCAGCCGCACGCCGGCGGGCAGCTCCGGCAGCTCCGCGTCCGCCGTGCAGACCACGCACTGCAGCGCGGCCCGCCAGCGTACGGCCTCCTCCAGCAGCTTGGCGCCGTCCCCCATGTACGCTCCGCTGCTCTGCCGGTAGGCGCGGGACGACGCCAGTTTACGAATATGGGTCATCAGGGGGTTGGCGCGGCTGGTGATGCGCTCTCTCATGGCTGGCCCTCCTCTCCCATGCATATACAATGGACCCCAGTCCAATTCTTCTTTAACCTGCAGTTTGCTTTCCTATCATAAATGCATCCCCTCCACTTGTCAAGCCGCGCTTCCCATCTTTTTTTCTGGTCCGCGCCGGCGGATATCTGAAAATCCCGTCATATTTGGTAATTTTATACAAATCCGCCCTCTGGCGCCGCCCGCTGCCGGACGGACCAAAGGCACCCGTCACCTTCCTGCCGGCGAGCGGGTGCCTGATGGGGCCTTTATTCCGCCAGCAGCTGGCTGGCAATGGTCTTCATCGCTTCAATGTCGCTGTCCTTGACCGCGCCCTGGATGGTGTGGACCGTACTGCAGATTGTAATATCCTTCATTCCCTCCAGGAACGTCCGCATATGCTTGGCCGCAGAGGGAGCCCAGGAGCCGTTTTCAATCAGGGCAACCCGGCGGCTGCGGTAGGTCTTGTCCCGGAGATGGGCCATAAACTGGTCCATGGGCGGGAACAGGCCGCCGTCATAGGTGCTGCTCATTGCCACCATCTTCCCGTACCGGAACGCCTCCGCTACCGCCGCAGACTGGTCGCAGCGGCTCAGGTCCATCACCGAGACCTTCCTGCAGCCCTGCTCCTCCAGAATGCCGCGCATCAGACCGGCGGCTTTGGCCGTGTTGCCGTGGATGGAGGCGTAGGCAATGAGCGCCCCCTCCTCCTCCGGCTCGTAGCGGCTCCACAGGTCGTACTTGCCGATATAATAGCCCAGATTCTCCCGCAGCACAGGGCCGTGGAGGGGACAGATGGTCTGGATATCCAGCGCGGCGGCCTTCTTCAGCAGAGCCTGTACCTGGGAACCGTACTTACCCACAATATTCAAATAGTACCGCCGGGCCTCGTCCAGCCACTCCCCCTCCTGCTCCAGCGCGCCGAACTTGCCGAAGCCGTCGGCGGAAAACAGAACCTTCTCGCTGTCCTCATAGCTGACCATCACCTCCGGCCAGTGGACCATGGGCGCCATAACAAAATGGAGGGTATGGCTGCCCAGAGAGAGGGTATCCCCCTCCTTCACCGTGATCTGACGGCCTGTATACTCGCCGGGGAAAAACTTGGGGAACATGGTAAAGGTCTTGGCGTTGCCCACCAGCGTCATGTCCGGATATTTCTCCGCCAGCAGGCCGATGCTTCCGGCGTGGTCCGGCTCCATGTGCTGGATCACCAGATAATCCGGCTTGCGTCCGGCCAGGGCCTCCTCCACATTCCGCATCCAGGACACCGTCCCGCGGCGGTCCACCGTGTCCATCACCGCCACCTTCTCGTCCAAAATCACATAGGAGTTATAGGACACGCCGTTGGGCACGGGGTACTGCCCCTCAAACAGACGGATGGTGGTGTCGTCTACACCCACGCAGCGGATGGCGTTGGAAATATGTTTTTCACTCATTCTATATACGTTCCTTTCTTCAGTTTACCGGCCCGGACAGGCCGTCCCTGCAATTCCCATCTATTATAATAACTGAAATACAAGTTGTCAATCATCTGCATGAGATGATTTTGGGGCATTTTATGAAAAAAATTGACTTCTGTGGATAAAAGTCTTGCAAGCGAGGGAAAAATATGATAAGATTAGACACTATCTATGCAATGGATGGGATTTTTAGAAGAATATTGTCAACAAATGAAACAAAAGGAGACTACTATATGAACAAAACTGAGTTGATCAGCACGGTCGCAGAGAAAACAGCGCTGTCTAAGAAGGACTGCGAGACCGTTGTGAACGCCGCCCTGGACGCTATGACCGCTACCCTCGCGGAAGGCGAGGAAATCCGTCTGGTGGGCTTCGGCACCTTCGAGGTGAAACGCCGCGAGGCCCGTATGGGCCGCAACCCCAAGACCAAAGAGGCCATCCCAATCCCCGCGTCCAAGGTCCCCGCCTTCAAGCCCGGCAAGGCCCTGAAGGAAGCCATCGCTCAGTCCTGACCCCTCCCCTATGCGGCTGGATAAATACCTGAAGGTCTCCCGCCTCATCAAGCGGCGCACCGTGGCCAACGAAGCCTGCGACAATGAACGGGTGTCGGTCAACGGACGCGCCGCCAGAGCCTCCTATGAGGTGAAGGTGGGCGACGAAATCGCTATCCGCTTCGGCGAGCGCACCCTGCGGGTGGAAGTGCTGGCCGTGCTGGAAAACGCCGGGAAGGCGGACGCATCCGCCATGTATCGGGAAATCTGAGGCCATTCCTTAGAACAAGCAGTTATAAACCGGACAGACCCTCCATATACATGGAGAGAATCAATGGATATGGGGGGTCTTTTATTCATGCCTTACGAGGAACTGAGCGCCATGCAGCACCGGCTGGAGCTGGATGGCCGGGAACGGCTGGTGGTGTCCGGCGTGGAGGAGGTGGAACGCTTTGACGAGGAGGAAATCGTTATGGCTACCACCGCCGGTACGCTGGTGGTGGGCGGCGAGCAGCTGCACATCGGGAAACTGAACCTGGACGGCGGCGAGCTCCACGTGGATGGCTCCATCCACACCCTGCTCTACGAGGACAAGGCGTCCGGCGGCGGACAGGGCGGCTTCCTCCGGCGGCTGTTTGGTTGACCGCCTATGGAAATCGCTTTGACGGAACAGCTGGCTATGTTCCTCCGCTCTATTCTGCTGGGCGGCGCGCTGGGCCTGCTGTACGACCTGCTGCGGGCGGTGCGGGCCCTGGGCGGACAGGCGTGGGGCTGCCTGCTGGACGGCTTCTTCTGCCTGGCCTCCCTCTCCCTGCTCTTCTTCTTCGTCATGGCGGGCGACGGCGAGCTGCGCCTGTTCTTTCTGGCGGGCGTCCTGGGCGGCGCGGTGTTGTTCTTCTGCCTGCTGAGCCGGACGCTGCGGCCAATCTGGGATTTCTGGCTGCAAATTTTCCTCTCGCCGGTGCGCCTCGCGGTTGGCGCGGGAAAAAAATGTTGCCGCACCGCAAAAAAACTCCTTATTCGCGGGCGGAGTGCGGTTACAATGAGAGCGGTTCAGCGGTACGGGAAGCGGAATGCACCGGCGGAAGGAGATGACGGAGATGGGCGCGAAGAAGGGTAAACGAAAGCAAGTGAAGCATTCCGGCGGCCGTATGGCCCTCCCGCTGCTGATACTGCTGCTGGTGTTGCTGCTCTTTCAGCTGTACCATCTGTTCCAGGAACTGCGCATGGCCCGGTCGGAAGAGCTGAGCTATGCCGCGCAGCTGGCGGAGCTGCAGGAGACCAACCGGCGGCTGGAGGACGATATCGCCAACCGGGACGACATGGGCTTGATTGAGGATATCGCCCGCGACGAGCTGGGTATGGCCGCGCCGGGAGAAAAAATTTTCCGCTTCAGTAATACGTGAGCCAGTCCTGATGCGCAGGGCTGGTTTTTTTATGCTTTTTCTTGAAAGATGGAGAAACTAAAAAGGAGCCGCTGCCTTTGGAGGGGCAGCGGCCCAAGCGGGTGGGATATTGGAAAGCTTCCATGAAGTATTGTACAACGGCTGTCCCCTTTTGTAAAGAGGAGGTTTTGCCGTTTTATAGGAACCTTTGCCGGATTGTCACGATTCCGCCTCCCGCAGACGCTCGACAATGGTGGACCGCGCCGCCCAACGGTACGCCGCCAGCGGCGTGAGTACGCCCAGCGCAAGAAAGACGGGCAGAACCGCCGCGATGGGCAGTACGGTCAGGCGGTAGGAGAAGAACCAGAAGATGTCCGAGCACGCGGGTCCGATCAGCGGCCCTAACGCCACCGTTAGAACCAGGGACACCAGCAGCGACAGCGCCGTATAATACAGCCCCTCATAGATCAGCATGGTCTTCAGCTGCTTCCCCGTCATGCCCACCGATTGCAGTACCGCAAACTCCCGCTTCCGGGCGAGTATGCCGGTGAGGATGGCGTTGAGGAAGTTCAGCGTACCCACCAGACCCACAATCAGGCTCAGTGCGCCGCCCATAATCAGAAACATGCTCTTAAAGCCCTCGAACTGCTTCTCGTAGGCGGCCCGGCCCTCGTATCCGCAGAAGCTCTGGACATTCTCCGTGTAGTCCGCCAGAAACGCCTCCATCTCCGGTTCCGCCTCGCCGGTGGTGTTGAAGCACCAGTGCAGAATGCTGTCCGTGCCGCTGTCCTGCTTGAAAACATCTGCGTTCATGACGTACTGGTCCGCGCCGTAAAAGCGGTAGCCGACGGTGGACGGCACCGCCACCAGAGCGCAGACGGTATACGTCCGGTCCTCGTAGACCTTGGGGCGGGAGGCGTAGGGGCGGCTGCTCTGGCTTTCATACACGGCGTCAATGTCCTCGATGATCTCGCCGGTGTCGCGGTAGTAGTACTCCAGCTCCTCCACATACCGCAGCGTCACCGTATCCCCTACCTTCGCCCAGTGGCTGTCCGGATAGGGCTCGTTGTAGTCGTTGACCTCCAGAACTGCGGCAACGGCATTCTGACTGGGGTCGTAGAGGGGCGCGGCGTCCCCCTCCACCACCCGCAGCAGGTCCAGAGGCAGGTCCTCCATGCCGTAGATCTTCGTACGGTCCAGCAGCTGCCCCGCATCGTTCCGGACAGCCGTCTCCACCGCGTAGTCCACAACCTCCGGCGGGTTCCAACGGCTCAAGCCGCTGCGGTACCACGCCTCCGGCACAAACTGCTGAATGTTGCTCACCTGACCGTAGGTGCGCCCGCTCTCCGTGATGCCCGCGCCGCCCTCGGCAGACACCTGGGCTATGACATCTTCCGGCAGGGCATCGTCCGCCGTTGAGAACAACCGGGAGACATTGAAGTAAACGGCATCCGCCAGGATGAAGTCCACGTCCGCGTTACGGGCCAGATACTTTTTCATGTCAAAGCCGGTGGCAAAGGTGTACGTTACGGTCATCAGAACCACCGCCAGGGTCAGGGAGACCACCGTCACCCCCGTCCGGATACGGCTGCGGCCCAGATTGGCCCAGGCCATGCGGGGCAGGGACGCGCCGGAGAGATTTTTCCGCTGGCGGCGTCTCTGTTTTCCAGCCTTGCCCCCGCCCTCTGTGCAGCGCACCGCCTCCACCGGCGAGACCTTCGCCGCCAGCCGTCCAGGCCGGGCGCAGGAGAGAAAGACCGTACCCAGGGCGAACAACGCCGCGCCTATGAAAATCAGCGGGTTGAAGGACGCGGTCATGGAGCCATAGTCTATTCTGTCCAGTATGACAGGAGTCAGACGGTTGCCAACCAGATACCCCAGCAGCAGACCGATGGGGATGCCAATGAGGCTCAGCAGCAGGGCCTGCTGGCGGATGATGCGCTTGATCTGCCGCCCCGTGGCCCCGATGGTCTTCAGCAGACCGTAAAACCGGATGTCGTTGGTCACGGATATCTGGAAGACATTGTAAATAATCAGATACCCCGTGAACATAATCAGCAGGAGTAAAACCGCTATTGCCAGCAGCGTACTGGCATCCATACTGTTGGTCATCTGCGCGCCGGAGTAGCCCCAGTTGACGCCAATGCCGATATAATTCGCCGCCGCCGGTTCCTCCGACTGATAGCCGTGGTTCTCCAGAACCGTCATGAGCTTCGAGGCGATGTTCATGCTGCTGGAGAGCATCACGTCCAGATTCCATTTGCCCGTCATGGAGGCGGAATCCCCGCTGCCCAGAGCGCAGATTTCCTCCGCGGCGGACCGGGGCAGCAGGATATGACTGGCTGCCACTGCGCTGTCGTACGTCCACCAGCCGGAGAGGGTGAAGGTGCGGGTGACAAGCTGGCGGTGGGCGGTGTTATCGTCAATATAGAAGGAAAGAGTGAACGCCGCCCCGATCTCCGGTTCCACCCCCAGCAGGGACAGTACGCGGGTGTCTGCCGCCGCCTCATTGCTCCCCTCCTGGGGTAGTCCGCCCTCCTGGGGAATGCAGAAATAGTGGGGCGCGGCGGCGGGCTCCAGATAGCTCACCTCCACATGGGCCTTGTGGAAGGGCTGGTCCGAGGGCATCCCCACAAAAAGCCGGGCTACCCCCTCCTTAATCAGCGGGTCCGTACGCAGCTCCTCTACCTGACTGGCGGTTAAGTTCTTAAAGGAGCCGTGGCAGTCGCCTCCCGCCTGGCGGAAGTTCGTCTGCTGGAACGAGGCGTTGAGAGAGGAGGCGATGGTGAACAGGGACGTGAACAGCGCCGCCGTCAGGGCAATCGCCAGCGCCGCTACAATGTTCCGCGTCCGCGCCGCGCCCATGGACCGCACGCCCAGGCGGCGGATACATCTGCCGTTGGATACCTTCAGCACCGTCATCCCCTCCTCTCGGCGATTTTGCCGTCCTCAATGCGGATGATGCGGTCCGCCAGCTGGGCGATCTCCTCGTTGTGGGTGATCATGACGATGGTCTGCCCGAACCGCTGGCCCGTGACCTTCAGCAGTCCCATGACGTCCTGGCTGGTGCGGGAATCCAGATTGCCCGTCGGTTCGTCCGCCAGAACAATGGCGGGCTTCGCCGCCAGGGCGCGGGCAATGGCGACCCGCTGCTGCTGTCCGCCGGAGAGCTGGTTCGGCAGGCTCTGCAGCTTCGCCTCCAGACCCAGGGTCTGGATGATGCGGTCAATGTACGCCTTGTCCGGCTCCCGCCCGTCCAGCTGGATGGGCAGGACGATGTTCTCGTACACGCTGAGTACCGGCACCAGATTGTAATTCTGGAACACAAAACCAATCTTCCGGCGGCGGAAAATAGTCAGCTCCTCGTCCTTCATGGCGGACAGCTCCCGCCCGTCCACGGCAATCTGTCCGGAGGTGGGACGGTCCAGCCCCCCCAGCATGTGCAGCAGGGTGGACTTCCCGGAGCCGGATGTGCCGACCACAGACAAAAAACATCCCTTTTCCACCGCAAGGCTCACGCCGTCCAGAGCGCGGACCTGGGCGCTGCCGGAACCGTAGCATTTGGTCAGGTCCTTTGTTTCTAAAATTGCCATATCACTTGCCTCCATAGAAAAACTGTGCTGTCTCTCGACAACACAGACTGTACCACAGAAATCTTTCCACATTCTTTCTGAAATCTAACAGTTTTGTCACAATCCCTTATGCGGTGGGCAGAAACAGCGAAAACGCCGCCCCGCCCCCCTCCGGGGAATCCACCCGCAGATAGCCGCCCTGCCCCTGGACGATCTCCCTGGCCAGATACAGCCCGACACCCACCCCCTCCTCCGGGCGGGCGTTGGAGGCGCGGTAGAACCGCTGGAAAATCTTCGCCTGCTCCGCCTCCGGCACGCCCGGCCCGGTGTCCGACACCCGGATGCGGCAGAATATCTCGTAGGCCGACGCCTCCACCGTTACCCGGCCCCCCCAGGGGGTGTACTTGACCGCGTTGTCCAGAAGATTGCACACCGCCTCCCCGGTCCACCGGGGGTCGAAAACCGCCCGCGCGCCAGAGGGCTGCACCGTCAGTTCGATCCCCTTTTCCGCCGCCCGGCGCGTAAACTGCGCCGCCGCTCCGGACAGCAGGGCGTCCACCTCGCCGGGAACCGGATGCAGGGTCAGAATCCCGGTCTCCAGACGGGACAGCTTGGAAAGAATTTCCGTCAGGGCGCACAGCTTTTCCGCCTGCCCCTCCAAGGCGGCGGCACAGGCGCGGCTTTCCATACTCTCCTCTGTGAGCAGCTGGGCGTACAGCAGGACGTTAGCGGCGGGCGTCTTGATCTGGTGGGAGATGTCCGTAAGCAGCGACTGCATACGGGCCTTCTCCCCCTCCAACGCCTGCCGGGACAGCGCGGAGCTCCCCAGCCAATGGACCATGCTGCTCTCCAGGGCCGACAGACGGCTCTCGTCAAAGACCTCCTCCTGGAAACTGCCGTCCATAGCCTGCTCCAGCATCCGCTCCAGACGCCCCAGCAGCTTCCGGGACGCCAGCCGCTCCCGCAGAGCCAATCCCGCAGCCAGCAGCGCGGCCAGCAGCAACAGCAGCTCCATCTATGTCACCACCCATGCGTAGCCCAGGCCATAGACCGTCTTCAGATAGCGGGGCTTTGAGGGATCGTCCTCCAGCTTGCCCCGCAGACGCTTGACCGTGACGGAGAGGGCGTTTTCGTCCACGTAGGCCGCGCCGTCGGTCCAGATGCGGTCGATGAGGGTGTCCCGGCTCAGGGTGGCCCCCCTGCCGCCGGTCAGCAGACGCAGGAGCTTCTGCTCCGTTTTGCTCAGCTCCACGGGTACCCCATTCTTGGTGAATTCCATGGCGGCAAAGTCAAAGAAAAAGCCGTCCTGAGAAAACGTGTCCGGCTGGACTGGTGCGCCGCGGCGCAGCTGTGCGTTCACCCGCGCCCGCAGTACCGCCAGTGAAAAGGGCTTGGTCACGTAGTCGTCCGCGCCGGACTCCAGGCCCATGACGATATCCGTCTCCATGTCGTTGGCCGTGAGCAGAATCACCGGGACGCTGCTGGAACGGCGCACCTCCCGCAGAAGGTCCAGGCCGCTGCCGTCAGGCAGGTTTACGTCCAGAACCAGCAGGTCGAAGGCTGGGACGCCCGGCAACATGGCGCGGGCCTGCGCCAGCGAAGCGCAGAGTTCTACGCGGACGCTGCCGCTCTCCAGGGCAAAGCGGATGCCCTGGCCCAATGTGGCGTCGTCCTCCAGAAGAAGAATGTGGCGCATGGCTGGACCTCCTTTTTTGCTATAGTATAGACACACCGGCAGAAAAAGTCAACCGCAGCATAACGCGGGACCCCGGATGCTATCCTCCGGGGTCCCGCGTCACACAGCCGCGCTCAGCCGCCCAGGTACGCTTTCCGCACCTGATCGCTGGCCATCAGTTCCGCACCCGTGCCGCTGAGAGAAATGCGTCCGGTCTCCAGAACATACGCCCGGTCCGCTACGCTCAACGCCGCCTGTGCGTTCTGCTCCACCAGCAGAATGGTGGTCCCCGCTGCGTGCAGCTCCTTGATAATGCTGAATATCTGCTCCACCAGCAGCGGAGCCAGACCCATAGACGGCTCGTCCAGCATCAGCAGTTTGGGATGGCTCATCAGCGCACGGCCCATCGCCAGCATCTGCTGTTCGCCGCCGGACAGCGTGCCAGCCACCTGCCTGCGCCGTTCCTCCAGACGGGGGAACCGCCGGTACACATCCGCTATGTCCTTGTCAAAGGACGACCTCTGCTGGGTGTATGCGCCCATCTCCAGATTTTCCTCCACGGACATCTGTAAAAAGACGCGCCGTCCCTCCGGGACCTGGGCCAGCCCGCGCTCCACCACCTTGTGGGGGGCAGCCCCCTTCAGGTCCTGGTCCAGGAACTGCACCGAACCGGCGCGGGGATGGAGCAGGCCGGAGACGGTGTTGAGAACGGTGGACTTACCCGCGCCGTTGGCGCCGATGAGGGTGACGATCTCCCCCTCGTTGACCTCGAAGGATACCCCCTTGACAGCATGGATGCTGCCGTAATACACATGAATGTCTTCCACTTTCAGCATGGCCATGGCCCCTACTCCCCCTTCTTCCCCAGATACGCCTCAATCACGGCGGGATTGGCCTGGATATCCTCCGGCGTCCCCTTGGCGATGATCCTGCCGAAGTTCAGCACACAGATGCCCTCGCAGATGCCCATGACCAGATTCATGTCGTGCTCAATGAGCATAATGGCAATCTGGAAGGTGTCCCGGATTTTTACTATATTTTCCATCAGCTCCGCCGTCTCCGACGGATTCATCCCCGCCGCCGGTTCGTCCAGCAGCAGGAGGCTGGGGCCCGTCGCCAGGGCGCGGACGATCTCCAGACGCCGCTGTGCGCCGTAGGGCAGCGACCCGGCCTGGTAGGACGCCATGTCCTGCATGTCGAATATGCTCAGCAGCTCCCGCGCACGCTCGCGGGCGATGCGCTCCCCCCGCCAGAAGGAGGGCAGGCGGAAAATCGCGCCGGAGAGCCGGTAGTCCATCTCGTGGTGCAGGCCGATGAGGACGTTGTCCATCACCGTCAGGTCCCGGAACAGCCGGATATTCTGGAACGTGCGGGCGATCCCCATGTGGCTGACCTGGATGGCGCTCTTCCCCGCCGTGTCCCTGCCGTCCATCAGGATGCTGCCCCGCGTGGGATGGTACACCTTGGTCAGCAGATTGAACACGGTGGTCTTCCCCGCGCCGTTGGGGCCGATCAGGCCCGCAATCTCCGTACGCCCAATGGCCATGTTGAAGTCGTCCACAGCCGTCAGTCCGCCGAAGTCTATGCCCAGATGGCGGGCCTCCAGAATGGGGCTCTTGTTGATGTCCCGCTCCGGAATAATGTTGGTGGACGGAACCGGCACCAGCTTCGTGGCAGGCTTCTTCTTATTGCTGCTCCCGCTCACTGCGCACCGCCTCCCTTCCCCGTATTCACACCCCGCAGCCCGTTGATACCTTTCTCCAGCACGCGGGACATGGAGAAGTCATAGCTGCCCAGCAGTCCCTTGGGCCGGAAAATCATCATCAGTACCAGCGCCAGGGAGTAGGCCACCATGCGGTAGTCCGCCACGGAGCGCAGCAGCTCCGGCAGGATGGTCAGCGCCGCCGCCGACAGAATGGACCCCAGCATGGAGCCCATGCCGCCCAGCACCACCATCACCAGAATCTCAATGGATTTCATAAACTTGAACGTGGCGGGGTACAGACTCCCCAGATAGCCCGCGTACAGGCACCCCGCAATCCCCGCCAGCATAGCGGACACCACAAAGGCCATGGTCTTATAATAGGTGGTGTTGATGCCCACGCTCTCCGCCGCAATCTCGTTTTCCCGGATGGACAGAATGGCACGGCCATGACGGGACTTCATAATCATATGAATCAGCGTGCAGGAGAGAACCACGCAGATGAACACCAGATGGAAGCCGGAAAACTTGGGGATGCGCTTCAGTCCGGCGGCTCCGTAGGTGAACTTGAAGCCCAGCAGCGAGTCGATGTTGGTCAGCGCCACGCGGATGATCTCGCCAAAGCCCAGGGTGATAATCGCCAGATAGTCCCCCCGCAGGCGCAGAGCCGGAATGCCGATAATCAGTCCGAAAATACCGGCCACAACCGCGCTCAGTACCAACGCCCCAATCACGTACGGCAGACACGCCGCCTCATTCCCCGCTTTCAGCAGGTCCGCCACCGGGGTGGATTTCAGAAAAATTCCGCCGGCATACGCGCCCACAGCCATGAATCCGGCGTGGCCCAGGGGCAGCTGGCCCAGATAGCCGGTGGCGATATTCAGCGACACCGCCAGGATGATGTTGATGCCCACCATGATGAGAATGCCGGACCAGTAGTTGGTAATCGCGCCCTGCCCGATGAGGGCGGCAAAGGTTCCCCACAGCGCAAGAATCAACGCCAGATTGATCCCATAGCGCAGGGGCATGGGAATACGGATTGGTTTCTTTTCCTTCATACTGCCGCCCCCTTACACTTTCTCGGTGATCTGACGGCCCAGGATGCCGGTGGGCTTCACCAGCAGGACCACGATCAGGATTGCAAACACCGCGCCGTCCTTCCACACGGACAGACCCGCCGCCGAGACCATCGCCTCCAGCAGACCGATGACAAAGCCGCCGATCATCGCGCCGGGAATGGAGCCGATGCCCCCCAGCACCGCCGCTACAAAGGCTTTCAGGCCCAGCATGGAGCCCATGGTGGGCGATGCCTGGGGATAGGCGCACAGGTACAGAATGGAGCCGATGCCCGCCAGGGCGGAGCCCACGGCAAAGGTGAAGGAGATGGTCCTGTTCAGACTGATGCCCATCAGCTGCGCCGCCCCCATGTCCTCCGACACGGCCCGCATGGCCTTGCCCAGCTTGGTCTTCTGCACCAGGAAGGTCAGCGCCAGCATCGCAACCACGGACACCGCAATGGTCAGCAGCGCGGCATAGCTGACGTTGGCTCCCAGCAGCGCCGCGTTGCCGGTGACAATGGTGTCCATGCTCTTGGTATCCGCGCCGAAGAGCAGCTGCGCGCCGTTCTCCAGCAGGAACGATATGCCGATGGCCGTAATCAGCAGGGACAGGCGGGGCGCGGAGCGCAGCGGCGTATACGCCACCTTCTCAATCGCTACGCCCAGCGCCGTGCTGACCAGCACCGCCAGCAGGACGCTCGCCAGCGGATGGAGGTGGAACGAGGCGATGGCATAAAATGCGGTGTAGGCGCCCACCATGATGATATCGCCGTGGGCGAAGTTCAGCAGCAGGATGATGCCGTACACCATGCTGTAGCCCAAGGCCACCAGCGCGTATACCGAGCCGGTCTGCAGGCCGTTGATGATCTGGGAAAAAATCAGGGACAGGTCCATTTGCGCGGTCACTTCCTCTCTCGTTTCTCGTTTTTTGGATGATGCGGCGAACATCCGGTGGCCATCTCCAGGCCGCAGCCTGGGAATGCCCATCGGATGTCCGCTGTGCAGCGGGAATCTCGCCTTCTGGAAAACGCGGGGAGAAGGAATGCTTCCCCCCGCGTCCGTATATCCATGTCCTTCCAGGCAAGAGATCAATACATCTCCTTGAATACCTCTTCGCCGCCGGTCAGCTCGATGATTGCGGCAGACTTGACGGGGTTGTTGTACTCGTCGAAGCTGTAGGTGCCGGTGATGCCCTCCACGCCGTCGATGGCATTCAGCGCGTCAATCACAGCCTGCTTGTACCCGTCGGTACCGGCCTCCAGGCCAGCGGCCTCGGCGGCCTCCAGGGCGTGGCACATCAGCATGGCGGCGTCGTAGGCCAGGGGCGCAAACATGTTAGGAACGGGTTCGCCGTAGGCGGCCTCGTAGTCGGATTCAAACTGCGCCACAGACTCGGTGCCGGGGGCGTAGCCGGAGCAGTACACAGTGCCCTCCAGCTCCTCGGCGGTGGCGTAGTCCTTCACGTTGCCGTAGCCGTCGCCGCCCACAAAGGTGGCGGTCATGCCGAGCTGACGGGCCGCCTGGATGGCCAGTCCCGCCTCGCCGTAGTAGACGGGGGCGTACACCACGTCTGGCGTCTTGGCGGCGATGTTGGTGATCTGCGCCTTGTAGTCCTTGTCGCCGGTGGCAAAAGCCTCGGTGGCGACGATCTCCAGGCCCAGCTCCCCGGCCTTCTCCACAAAGGCGTTCATCAGGCCCTCGGAGTAGTCGTTGCCGGTCTCATAGAGGATCGCGGCGGTCTTGGCGCCCAGCTTGTTGTAGGAATAATCCGCCATCTTCTCGCCCTGGAAGGGGTCGATGAAGCAGGAACGGAACACGTTCTCACGGATTTCGCTGGCGGGATCGTCGGCGTCGATCATGGTCACGCCTGCGGCCGTGGCGGAGGCGGTGATCTGGGGCATGTTGATGTCATAGGTGGCGTCGGCCAGGGCGATGGTCGCGCCGGTGAGCACGGAGCCGATCACGGCAGTCGCGCCGTTCTCCACGGCCAGGTTCAGGGCGTTGACCGTCTCCACGCCGTCGGCCTTGTCGTCGTACTCCAGGACCTTCACCTGCTTGCCGTTGATGCCGCCGTTGGCGTTGATCTGGTTGATGTACAGCATGGCGGCGTTGTGGACGGGAATGCCGTACTGTGCATAGTCGCCGGTGGTGTTGGTGATGAGGGCGATGGTGATCTCATCGCTGCCGCCGGAGGGCTGGCTGTCACTCCCGGAATCCCCGGCGTCGTTCCCGGCGTCGTTCCCGGCGGCGCCGCCGCTGTTCTGGGCGTTCCCGCCGGAGGGCTGATTGCCGCCGCCGCAGGCCGCCAGGCCCAATACCAGCGTCAGCGACAGAAGCATTGCAAGAAACTTCTTCATGTCTGATACTCCTTAACTATTCTGATTGCCGCCGCCGGAACTGCTGCCCCAGGCGGCAGGTATATGATAAAACCTAATCCCTTAAAAGTCAACCGTCATTCTATACACAAATTGTTCATTGCTTCCATGGAACTTTTATTGCCATTTCACACAAAATCGCCCATAATTTGTTTCAAACCTTAGAGGCTGCCCGCCAGAGGCATGGAAAACAGGATTCTTTTCCATGAGAAATCCTCATATTAACCGCTGCATTATTCATGGACAAGGCGGATTTTCCGCGTTGACAGCTGTAAATCCATATGCTACAATACGGTCATCCGATACATTACAAATAAAAACCGCCGCCGCCCCGCGGCAGGAGCCGCCGGGGCCAGAAAGGAGCCTGCAATGTCTCAAACCCATATTTCTCTTTCCGCCGGAGAGTGGCAGATCATGGAGTGCCTTTGGGAGCAGAGTCCCAGGACCCTGATGGAGATGGTCCACACCGTCTCCCCCGCCACCGGCTGGAGTAAGTCCACCATCGTCACCATGGTGGGCCGCCTGGAAGCCAAAGGCGCAGTCGCCTACACCGAGGGCCGGAAAGCCCGCCTCTATGCCCCCACCATCGCCCGCGAACAGGCCGCCCTGCGGGAAACGGAATCCCTGCTGCGCCGGGTCTACCGGGGAAA
The DNA here is from genome assembly GCA_022800665.1 of Oscillospiraceae bacterium. Classification (GTDB taxonomy): domain Bacteria; phylum Bacillota; class Clostridia; order Oscillospirales; family Oscillospiraceae; genus Pelethomonas. The sequence continues at coordinate 5,098 of JAAWQS010000021.1, read as the reverse complement.
TCTGGGGATGCTGGTGAACACGCTGGCCGATACGCGGGGCCTTACACGCGAGGATATCGACGAGCTGAGCGCAATTCTGGAAAAGGCGAAGGAGGGACAGGTGTGAGGGATATTATCCTGACCTCCTCTGTGCTGATTGCCGTGACCGCCCTGCTGCGCCGCCTCCTCCAGGGGAAAATTTCACCCCGCCTGCAATATGGCCTGTGGCTGCTGGCTGCGCTGCGGCTGCTGCTGCCCGGTACGCTCTTTACCGTGCCCGTGAGCGTGACCGGCGCGGCCAGCGGCCTCACCGCCGTGATGCAGGAGCGGGTCCCTGCGCCGCTGCCGGACAACCTTGCCCCTGCCCTCCCCCTGCCGGACCAGCCGGAATCCGCACCCCCTCAAAACACTGCCCAGGTCCGTCCGGCGGGGGATTGGCTGGATTTCGTCTGGAAAGTGGGAATCCTTGTCACCGGCTGCGCTATGGCCCTTTCCAACCTCATCTTCTATCTCCGGCTCCGGTCCAGACGCCAGCCCATCCCCCTGCCCCCTGGAAGCGAAACGGGCAGACTGCCGGTCTATCTGGTGGAGGACCTGCCCTCCCCCTGCCTGTTCGGCCTCTACTGCCCGGCCATCTATCTCAACAGCCGCGCTTTGGACCCAGCCCATCTGTCCTACGTCCTCACCCACGAGCGCACCCATTTCCGCCACGGCGACCACCTGTGGTCCATCCTGCGGGGGGTGTGTCTGGCGGTCCACTGGTATAATCCGTTGGTTTGGCTGGCCGCGTCCCTGAGCCGCAGGGACTGTGAGCTGGCCTGCGACGACGGCGCAATCTGGGTGCTGGGCGAGGGGCAGCGGCTGGAGTACGGCAACGCGCTGGTGCAGATGATCGTACCCAGCCGGACCTCCCTGCTGCGGGCCTCCACCTCCATGACCGCCGGTAAGCGGAACATGAAGGAACGGATTGCCCTGATTGTCCAGCGGCCCCGGATGCTGAAGGCCACTGCAATCCTGACTTTGCTGGTGATGTGCAGCGCAGTGGCCGTGACCTTCGGCGCACAGGCGGCGGCCTTGACGGAAAATCCGCCGGAACCGCCGCCGGAGGAAGAAGAAGCGTCCCAACCCCTTGCCCGGTACCTCGCCCAGCCGGCAAGCCCCGACTATACCCATTTCAGCGGCCTCTTCTCCCTCACCCTGCCGGAGGATATGCTGGACAGCCTCCTGCTGGCCGAGGACGAGGACGGCGTCTACTTCTACGACGCCGCCGCGTACCGGGAAGCCCCGGAGGACAGTCTGCTGCTGCGCGTATACCCCCAGGCGGAGGCGTGGGCGTCGGCCTACGAGGCGGAACAGTGGACCCTGGGAAGGTTCGACACCAACGGCAGTCCCTATGTCTACCTGCTGGACTGGAACCGGACAGCCGCATTCAGCCAGCGCGCCCAGGTCCTGCGGGACGCCGCGGCGGACAGCTTTCAGCTCTATGCCAGCGCGGACCTCTTCTCCCGTCTGGTCCGCTCCTTCTATGGGGACAATATGCCTATGGCGGCTGCCTACCTCCCCTACCTGTCCTGGGATAACTACAGGACGGTATACGACGAAAACGAGATGTCCGGCGCGCTGTCGGCTCTCTGGTCCTTTGCGGCCTCCGGCGCACTGGAGTGGGGGCAGTATCACGACCTCATGTCCAGCCGTACGGACAGCGCAATCGACGGCGCTTATGCAACTGCGTACCAGGATATGATCTGGGAGCTCTACCACCAGAATCCCAGTCAGTTCGCTTCCGTCCTGAAAAGCCCCTACCTCACAGGCGCGGAGCGGGACCACATCCTCTTCTGGTTCCGCGGTGCGGTGGCCAGTCACCAGGATTGGCCGGAGGCGTTGACCTTCAGCGACGAGGTCCTCTACCAGCTGCTGGGTATTACAGAATTGAATTCCGTCGGATGAAACAAGATGCAGAGATTTGCCATTACCGGCAAGCCTCTGCATCTTGTTTACCACGTTTGTATGAAGTTGTTACCTTATCCAACTGATTTCCTGTCCTGTTCGACATCCACATCGCCGCTCACACCAAAGCAGGAATTCTCAGCCCACCATCTCGCCGTCCACATATGGTTGCAGCAAATTGTACAGCGACGCATAATCGGACGGCGGCAGGATGCACAGCCAGGACCATTCGGTATCGTAGCCGCCGGATGGATTGCCGGTCTCCTTCCTGATGCAGATGAGCGGTTTGTCACGGTGAATAAATCCAACTTCCAACTGCCGCTGCGTGTCAAAATGCGAGAAGGTATACTTGCATGAGGCATCTTCCAGGATAAAATATGGATTTGCGCTTGTGACCGGCATATGGTCTGCTGACGTGGATGGTCTGAACGGTTCCGCTGATAAGCATAGCGTGACAATTTCGTCCCATATATCCATCTCTGTCACCTCTTTCAGTCCGTCCGGGTTGTTACAGAAGACATTATGTATGTACATTTTGTATCCCGTAAAATCCTGTTTATGGAGAAATGCCTCCCCTTTCACTGCGCTGGAATGGTACAATATTCCCGCCAGAATCACAGCCAATACCGCAATGAAAATCACCGGCTTTTTCATCGCTTTTTTCATGTCTCGGACCCCTCCCCCCTTCTACTGTATCTCTCGCTTTGCCGCTGCCCTGGCCTCTTCCAACTGCTGTTCTGTCGGTTTTTGTCCGTCCTTAATTGTAAATACTCTGGTCATATTACAACCTCTTTTAGATTACCATCAACCGTTGGACCAAAGAATGGTCTCCATCCAGCAGATACAAAAAGCGGCTGGCCAAGTCGGACGGCTCAACTTCTCCAGCCTCCCACTCCTCCACAGTTTTGGGCGATACGCCCATTGCACAGGCCAGCGCATTTTGGGTTAGATTGAGGGCATGACGGGTACGGATGACATCAGCTGCCTTATACGCAGGAACAGAAATTTCCCTGATAGAAACTTTGCAGTTGGAGTGATCACCCTGCTTGTAGGCTACAGCCTCCCGCAGTCCGTCCATAATGCCTTCGTATACGTTGAAATCCTCCATAGCGATCCTCCTCAACTCTTCTTTAAGAAATCAACAATTTTCTTAAAATTTGCAATCTCAGCTTTACTCAAGTTTTCTTTAACAGACTTCGGGTAAGCGTACAGCATATAGATAGTCTCATCTACAACAATATCCACATAGATCACCCGGACGCTTCCACTCTTCCCCTTTCCAGGGAGAGCAAACCGAACTTTTCTGATTCCTCCAGAACCTTCAATGACAGCCCCGACCTGTGGATTCAGAAGAAGCATATCTTCTAGGGTAGCATACGCATCCTCTCCAAGACCAAGAGCCTGCCATGATTTCAAGAATGAAGCAAGACGTATAAATGTTCTCTGCATAGCGCTACCCCTCTCGTGGCTATTATATACGATTTGCCCATAGCTTGCAAGTCCTGGTCAGTTTCTTTTTCATACAGCCGTCGTCCCCTCTTGACAAATATATCGCCGCATGATATATTAAACGCATCGCCGGACGATATATCGTCCAGCAACAGATTGGAGGCGTTCTCTGTGAACAAAAAGAAACGGATACTCGCGCTTTGCGGCGGCATTTGCGGCATTGTCTACCTCATCAACCAGGTCCACCCGCTGCCGGACTTCCTGCGGTGTTTCGCGATGGGGCTTGTCATGGGCTTCATGCTCCTCGTCCTCATCCCGGACGAATGGGCCGGAAAACTGAAAAGGTGGAAATGTGGTGGATAGTCGGAATCAGCCGCTGACAGAGGCGTTATTTTACATCCTGCTGGCATCCCGAAAACCCGTCCACGGCTACGGCATCATCCAGGAGGTGGACGAGATGACCGGCGGACGGGTGCATCTGGGTCCGGGTACCCTCTACGGGGCGATCAGCTCCCTCCTGGACAAAGGCTGGATCGTCCTCTACAGCGCGCAGCCCGGTTCCCGTAAAAAAAAGGAGTACGTCATCACACCCGCAGGCCGGGCGGTATTTGCCGCTGAAATGGACCGCCTCCGGGAACTGGCGCACAACGGCAGGAAAATGGAGGATTTTGCATGATTCGTTTCAAACTGACCTTTGACAAGGATGCGGAACAGGATTGGCTCAACGGCCTGTGCGCCCAGGGCTGGGCTATGACCGGCTTTTTCGCTGGGCTCTATACCTTTACTCCCTGCCAGCCAGGCGAGTTTATCTACCAGGTCGATCTGCTGCCGGGCGAGGGCGTCCGCGCCTGGCGGTCCGGGGAATACATGGACTTCATGGAGGAAACCGGCGTGGAAGTGGTGCAGCGGTGGTTCCGTTGGGTATATCTCCGCAGACGGGCCGCGGACGGTCCCTTTCAAATCTATACGGATGTGGATTCCCAAATCCAGATGTACCGCCGTATCCGGAAAATGTTTTTATGGGTGTTTGCGCTGGAGTGCTGCTGCTCACTGGGCGTCATCCCTGGGGCCGTCCTGAACGACGGCGTCCTCATCCGCTGCGCTATCGCTTTGTTCGCTATGCTCCTCATCGCTATCGCCAGGGTTATCTGGCGTTGTACCTGCATCATCCAGGAGCTGGAACGGCAGAAATAGTATCCCATCACTCCCTCTGCTGTTTCTCTGCGCAGTAAAACAGCCGCCTGTTCTAGCAGGCGGCACAATTTGACAAAATGCAGTGTGTATTATATAATGTAACAGCCGTCCAACCAGGACGGTCAGAAGGTTGCGCTGCACAAGAGGCAGGCGGTTAGTCCCCCATTACAGGGGGAGCCTTTTCCCCCGGAAAGGGGGAGATGCATATGGTTACATATAGCGAGCTGTTCCAGCTTGTTATCATGATTACCGGCATTGCCACGTTGTTCTACCATATTGGCAGACACATAGGCAAAAGGAAATGACCGCCCCCTTAGTCCAAAAGTGACGGTCATTTCGATCTTTAACTAAGGACTAACCGCTTGTCGCAGCGCTCCTTCTGTTTTTATTATACGCACCCGCCTACGTTTTGTCAAGATGCAAAACAGAAACCCAGCAGTGACGAAAGAAAAACGAAAGGGAAGAAGCGGAAGATGAGCGGAGGATTTCCAGGAATTAACAGCAGCAAAAGAAACGACAACTCTCAAAT
>JAAWQS010000128.1 GCA_022800665.1 Oscillospiraceae bacterium | reverse complement strand
GAGCAGCGCGGAGCGGTTGGACTTAACCGGCGAGTGGGTGCAGACGAACAGCCCTTCGGAGCAAAGCTACCAGGCTGTCCGCATAGCCGGCGAGACAATTGACATCTACTGGATATCGGAAGCAGAGGGCATTTATATGCTCTACTGGTCTGGGACCTTCCGCGCGCCCGACACCAAGAAGGACGTTTACAGCTGGCTCTCGGAGAACGACACGGAGCGGACATCCACATCCCGCCGGGGCTCACAGGAAACGGAGAAGGAATTTCGCTATGAGGGCGGGGTTCTGACCTATCCGACAGCGGACGGCGAGGTCACGGCAGAGCGGCGGGAGTGGGGCCACGTGGCAGCGGCGGCGGCATCCGCGCCGGTATCCCAGGGGGAGCGGCTGGAGGGAGCCGGAGACCTTGGAGACTATCATATAGAGATCAACGGTGCGGAGCTGGTCCGGGACAGCGCGGGAAATCCCTCGGTGATTGTCACTTATACGTGGACGAACAACAGCGAGGCGACGGCCAGCGCGATGGTGATGCTGCTGGACCGGGCCAGCCAGGGAGAGACGCGGCTGGAGGCGGCACAGATGGGGCGGCGGCCTGGGTATGACGTCCGCTCTGTCTCCCGGAACGTACCTCCCGGCGGGACGGCCTCGGTACAGCGGGCGTACCGGCTGGCGGAAGAGGGAGGCGCATTGACCTTTGCGGTCACGGAGTTTCTGGACCAGGACGGGACCGCAGTGGTAAAAGAATTTGAGCTGCAATAGACAGGAGGAGGAAGCAATGCGAAGCATATGGAGGCGCACGCTGGCGGCGGCGGTGTTGACCGGGGCGGTTCTGACGGCCACGGGGGCCGCGCCGGCGGCTGATCCGTATCTCACCACCACATCGGTGAATGTCCGCACGGCCCCGGCCAGCGGCGCGGCGGTTCACAGCGTTCTGCCGGCTCTGACAGACGTAGCGGTGGCAGGGACGTCGGGCAGCTGGAGTCAAATCAAGCTGGACGGCGGTACATATTATATATACAGCAAGTATCTCCGCCAGCGGGCGCAGCCCAACGGCTACCGGGTTGCGATTGACCCCGGCCACCAGGCGAAGGGCAACGCTTCCAAGGAGCCGGTAGGTCCCGGAGCGCAGGAGCAGAAGGCGAAGGTAGCCAGCGGTACCAGCGGGAAGGCCAGCGGGCTGAAGGAATACGAGCTGACGCTGCAGGTTTCCCAGAAGCTGCAGGCGGAGCTGACAGCCCGCGGCTACGAGGTCCTGATGACCCGCACGACCCACGAGGTAGACATCAGCAATGCGGAGCGGGCGCAGCAGGCCAACGAGGCGCAGGCGGACGCATTTATCCGGATTCATGCCAACGGCTCGGAGAATACGTCGGTAAACGGCGCCCTGACCATCTGCCAGACCTCGTCCAATCCGTATAATGGGGAATTGTACGCCCAGAGCAAGGATTTATCCACGAAGGTCCTGGACGGTCTGACAGCGGCCACGGGCTGCAAGCGGCAGCATGTGTGGGAGACGGACACCATGAGCGGGATCAACTGGTGTACGGTTCCTGTAACAATTGTTGAGATGGGCTACATGACGAACCCGACGGAGGACCGGCTCATGGCGTCGGAGTATTATCAGTACCAGATTGCGGAGGGGATAGCCGACGGGGTAGATGCGTTTCTGAACCAGGGTACCGAAGCAGGCTGAGGCCAGGGGAGGCTGATGGCCTCCCGTGTGAGGAAGGGAGGAAGCGTCATGACGAAAGCGGAGTTAAAGAAGTTGATCCAGACTGCCTCTGGAGAGATACCGGCGGAAACGGTAATCCGGAACTGCCGTGTGCTGGACGTTTTCACGGGAGATTTCACAGAGGGGGACATTGCGCTTGTCGGAGGACAGATTGCGGGTGTAGGCGCGTACCGGGGTGAGGATGAGATTGACGGCGGAGGCCGCTGGGCGGTTCCCGGCCTGATTGACAGCCATATTCATATAGAATCGTCCTATCTCAGTCCGGAGGAGCTGGGGCGGATGGTGGTTCCCCACGGCAGCACGACCGTGATAGCGGATCCCCATGAGATTGTGAATGTGTGCGGCATAGCGGGGCTGGACTACATGATGTCCGCGGCGGAGCGGACTGCGCTGGACATATTGTTCATGCTGCCCTCCTGCGTACCGGCGACGGCGTTTGAGCATTCCGGCGCAGAGATGAAGGCGGCGGCGATGGCGGAGCCGCTGCAGCGTAAGAAGGTATTGGGGCTTGGCGAGTTCATGAACTTTCCCGGCCTGCTGTCTGGGGACAGCGATGTCTTGGACAAATTACTGCTGGCCAAAGCGGCGGGCAAGCTGATCGACGGCCACTCGCCGGGTCTGACGGGGTATGGGCTGAACGGCTACGCGGCTGCAGGCATATCGGGGGACCACGAGTGCGGCACGGTAGCGGCGATGGCGGAGCGGCTGTCGCTGGGCATGTACGTATTGCTGCGGCAGGGGTCGGCGTGTCATGACCTGCGGCGTCTGATTCCCGGCGTAACGGCGGCGAACAGCCGGCGTTGCCTGCTCTGTTCTGACGACCGCCAGCCGAAAACGATTCTCACCGAGGGGCATATAGACAGCCACCTGCGCATCTGCGTGGAGGAGGGTCTGGACGCGGTCACGGCGCTGCGGATGGCGACGCTGAATGCTGCGGAGTGCTTCCGCCTCTATGACCGCGGGGCGATTGCGCCGGGCTACCGCGCAGACATTGTACTGCTGGACGATTTGCAGGCGTTCCATGTAGACCGGGTCTGGATTCAGGGGCGGCTGGCGGCATCCGGCGGCGAATATCTGTATCCGGTGGAGCGGCAGGACATATCGCCGGTTGCGGGGAGCATCCGCATCAAGGATTTCTCTGAGGAGAAATTGAAAATGCGTCTGAAGAGCCGCCGCGTGCATGTCATAGAACTGCGGCCAGGGAGTGTGGAGACGTCGAAAGCTGTCGTTGAGGTGGAGCTGGATGAGCACGGAGAATTCGTCTGGTCCCCGGAAGCGGACGTTGTCAAGGTTGCGGTAGTAGAACGCCACCGGCAGACCGGGCAGGCCGCCTGCGGTTTTCTGAAGGGCTACGGCATCCGGGCGGGTGCGATTGCGCTTTCGGTAGCCCATGACTCCCACAATGTGATTGTCACAGGGGTCAGCGACCAGGAGATGGTATATGCGGTAGAGAAACTGCGGGAGCAGAACGGCGGCATAGCGCTGGTCAAGGACGGTACGGTACTGGAGTCGATGCCCATGCCCATAGCGGGACTGATGAGCGACCGCAGCGGGGAGTGGGTAGCGGAGCGTTTGGACCGCATTCACGCGGCGGCGCGGGAGCATCTGGGAATCAGCGGCTCTGTGGAGCCGGTGATGACGTTGTGTTTCATGTCTCTGCCGGTGATTCCGGAGATCAAGCTGACAGACATGGGGTTGTTTGACGTGACAAAATTTAAGTTTATTCCTGTAGAAGCGGAGTAAAAACGGCAAAGAAGGCAGACCCTGTGTCAATACCGCGCAGGGTCTGTCCTTCTTTTGCTGCCGGCCACGACAAACGCATGAGTAAAGAGGAAGTATTGTCTTTCTCCATAATTAGTCTGCTATACATCAAGGGTGGCGGTTTTAGTATGATAATCTATTTACAAACAATAGCTGATCCCGGTGACAAATCGAAATTTGAGTATGTATATTTAACCTATCGAGCCTTTATGTTTTACATTGCTAACGGGATTTTACATAATGCACAAGATGCCGAAGATGCTGTACATAATGCCTTTCTCAGTATTGCAAAGAATATCGAAAAGATCGGGGACCCTGCGAGTCTGAAAACCAAAGGTTATATTTCGATTATTACAGAACGGAAAGCAATTGATTTATACCGAGAAAGGAAGAAGTATGAGAGTGATGAACTAGCAGAAGAAGAGGCCGGCATCTCCTTCCCATTACCCGAAGAACATGGTTTAGACTGGTGTATCTCTAAACTGCCGCCGCGATATCGCCAAGTCATCCTTCTAAAATACAGCCATGGGTACTCCACAAAAGAAATTGCTGAGATATTGTGTATCAGCTCTGCTGCGGCCAGCAAACTGGATCAGCGAGCAAAAAAGCGGCTGTATGAACTTTGTCAAAAGGAGGGTATTCTATGATCTCTGATGAACAGATACGTCAAGCGGCATGTCAGGCTGAAAAAAATCTTCTTGCCAGTCTGCCGGAACCGGAAGATTGTAATGCCTTGTTCACTTCAGGCTTTCAGCGGAAAATGCGGAAATTAGTTCGCCGCACAGAGCATCCATTCATTTACCGAATGCGGGAAACGGCGGCCTGTATTCTGCTGGTTGCTTTACTTGGCGGAGTCAGTCTGCTGGCATTTGTTACAGAGGCAAGAGCCGCTTTTGCCGGGTGGATGAGAGAGGTGTATGAAATCTGGTTTGTTTACAAATATGAGGGCGAAGAGAACGAACTTCCACAAGATGTTGTGTATCGTCCCAAGTGGGTCCCCGATGGGTATACTGAATGGAAACAAACTATATCAGGCGATATAGTAAGCATTATTTATAAAGATGATGCTGGTGTGTTTATGACATTTGCATATACAAAGAACAGGGAATCTGTGCGTGTGTACGCTGAAAATGATGAGACTGTACTTCAAACAGTTCAGGTGGGAGATCAATGCGCTGATTTATATTTAGACCAGCGGAAGGGGAATGCTAACTCTTTAATATGGACAGATAAAGAAAGAGGCGTTATTTTTTTAATCTCAGCTCATTGTACCGAGGAAGAACTGATAAAAATTGCTGAAAGCATAGTAGAACAGCAGTAATTCAGTTGTTGTGTGTGAAAAGAAAAAATTTCTACCTGAGCGGATGGACGTGGGGCGCAACATCAAAAAAGGCTCCCCTGAAAGGGGAGCTGGCACGCGAAGCGTGACGGAGGGGTTGTTCTGCTTTCCGGCAGAAAAATTTTTATCAGAAGAAGAAACTACTTGTCAAA
>JAAWQS010000127.1 GCA_022800665.1 Oscillospiraceae bacterium | reverse complement strand
CCGCCGTTCTGTTCCGCTTCCACATACAGCGCCGCCATTACAGCACGCCGGCATCTGAGCGGATCGTTGACGGACCCGCCATCATCCAGGAATACCCGGTCAGCTGCCCTGAAATTGGTCAAACCACGCTCATAGAGCTTGTGCTGATAGAGTACATATGGATCTGTTCGAAGCATTAAGATTGAATTATCTTTATACCGTTCATAGAGCGGGAGCGCCCAGCGGCAGTCCCATTTCCGTTTTGCCAGGAATGCCAGGAGAACTGCAAAGCCTCTCTTTTCATCTATAGCACAGTAGATCCTGCGCTTGCTGTTTGGATTGATTTTGAGGACATCAAGTGCGGAGGGAGTCGCAAGAATGACATCTAAAGTTTTGGAGCTATGGGCTTTTATCAGGGCTTCCCGCCTTTTTGCCGTCAGGCTTTTCTCTCCAATTTGTACCATGAATTCCCGAATGACAGGAATCACTGCGGATTCTTTACGCTCAGCCGAGATGATCCGCCACTGATACCCATATTGGGGATCCTGCTCCTCCTTCACTCTGACCTGATATAAGTCCCCCTGGCAGGCGTCTGCCAGCTCCGGAACAGACTCCGCCACAAGTTTATGCTCTACCTGGCTCTCACGATACAGCATGTGTTTCGTGTCATATTGCGCCTCCACTCCAGTAAAAACTGTTAATTGATCCGGAAGGCGATAGACCCAATGCTGGATGATAATCAATATTTCTTTTATTCCGTTCATTTTTGTAGTACTCCTTCTTTCGTTCACTCAGCCCTCAGCGGAGGGCAAGAAAAGCATCGTAGTCAAACACAAGCTCTGCATCTGATTTAGCCGGCAGAGTGGGGGCAGCGGGGGTAGCGGTATCCCGGACCTGAAATTCGACCATGCCGTTGGCAAAGCCGTCATAATTGTTGCGGCATACTGGGGTTTGGAATTCCCAAGAGGATAGGATGTGCTTATCAACAAGATGTTTCATTGTCATCTCAAACGGGACGATGACCTTATTCTTCAAAGTGCTGGGATACCACATCTCCCCAGAATCAGGTCTTGGAATATGGTGGCAGACGTCAAGTAAGCTACGTATGCGGATCACCTGAGGCTCCCGCTCCTTGTTGATTACGTTATGCAGCAGGCAGCGCCGTCCGAGAAGGTAGCCATTCGGAAACTTTCTGCTGACAGCGAAAAGAGGGAGGGGCAGGGACAGGGTGGGACGGTTGAGCAAATACTGTGCCATTTCCTTGCTGAAGCGGGCGCATATGCGGCTGTTCTGGTAGGTGATCTCATCAAAGAGCTTTACGTTGCTGTAAGTGTACCGCCCCTCCTTTTCCGTCCAGTCTACCCGCAGCTCTCTCAGAAGCGCGGCACTCTCCTGTAGAGTAAGCCGGACAACGTTTTTACTGGACTTTGTGACATCATATCCAGTGAGCGGGAGGGCTTCTCCAAGGGTGAGTTCCACGCAGCGGGTTAATTTGTTTTCCTCCAGCTTGCAGGCCAAAATGTCCAAGATTTCAAGAATTTCTGGCTTCAACGGAAACGCTTTATGATTGCCAAGAATGTGCAGGATGTAGTTCGATTGCAGGGTGTACATAGTTGTATCGGAAGCAGCATCATATTCCTGGGAAAAAGGATATTGGGTCTGGAACAATCCGTTCAATCCTGGGCCTTGGTGTAATTGCAGGGATTCACACATATAACAATCAGCTCCAATCATTTTTTGTTTTGTCATATATTGTTATATGCGTTTTAACATATAAATATCGAACATATTCGCAGCTTTTTTCTATAATTTTCTATTTTACGACAGAGGGTTCTGGGAGGAGAGCGTCTGGGGACGGGGTGGGTGGATGCCGAGCCTGCCGCTATGTTGTGACCAGCATGAGGATTAGGATACTTCCCCGTATATATAGCTCTGACAAAAAAGCAACAGTCTATTTTTGCTGCGGCTTTGCAATAAAATTTTTTGAATTTTGCGCCTATTCTCAACATTTAGGAAGAAACACTTTGCAAAATCCCTCCTGCCTTGCAAAAAGGCTCCTCCCAAAATTAACGCTGCGGATAGTAGAAGACCGCTCCGCCAGGAGTCTGCCTGACGGAACGGTCTTGATTGGTCAACTTACGAGAGTTTCCGGGATGGAGAACGCTTGGGGGCGGGACTGGGTGGCGGCTCCGGCCCGCTGCCATGCCTGCTGCTCCACCGCAAGCCGGATGCGCTCGGTCAGCAGAGTGTACCGCTTGATCTCTCGCCGCAGTCCGCTACCAAGCGAGGACATCCGCCCGGTCAATACGACCAGCTCCTTCCCGCGGGAAATGGCGGTATAGAGAGTATTTTTGGTGAGTAGAGGGGAAGGGTACACGGGGATCAGCACCATAGGCCACTCAGAACCCTGTGCCTGATGGATGGAGATGGCGTAGGCCAGCTCCAACTCCGTCTGGATCTCCGGTAGCCCATACTGTACATAGCGGTTGTCCGCATATTTGACAATCAGAATATCTTTTCCAACCTCCGTGATTACACCCGTCTCACCATTCATCACGTTCAGCGCATAGTTATTTTTGGTGTGCCGGACGGGATCGCCCAAACGGAACTCCTTCCCGTTTACCTGAATGCGATGCTCCGTGTCTGGGTTGAATTCCTGCTGGAATGTCTCATTGGTATTGTTCGTCCCCAGTGCGCCATGGTGTTCCGGGGTCAGAACGACCACGTCCAAGCAGGACAGCCCACTCTCACGCCCCTGCCGGTAGGCCCCCTTCAACGTCCGCATACGCTCCATCGGATCTTCCTGCTCAACGACATAGAAGTCGCCATCCGTGCCCGTAGACTGGTTCCAAACGATGGGCTGTCCCGGCTTTTGGTTGACGGTGGCTCTGGTGTTCGCCTGGATGTTGCCGCCTCCAGCCTGCCGGTGGTTTTTGACGAGCCTTGTAACGGGGATCACACCAGACTCGATCAGATCGGCAAAGACGCGACCGGGGCCTACGCTGGGGAGCTGGTCCACATCGCCCACCAGGATCAGCCGGGCAGTAGGCTCCAGAGCATACAGCAGCCTGGACGCGAGCCGGGTGTCCATCATGGTGGCCTCATCCACGATTACATAGTCGCACTCCAGCGCCCCACGCTCGACCCAGTCATCATCCGGGGTAATCTTGAGCAGTCTATGGATGGTGCTTGCGTCAAGCCCGCTGGTTTCTTTCATTCTGACCGCCGCCTTGCCGGTGGGGGCGCAGCCGGCGATCCTGGCTTCCGAACAGAGGTACAGGAGCACCTCGCGGATGGCCTTCAGGGTCTGTGTCTTACCGGTTCCCGGGCCACCGGTGATGATGGAGACCGACTCCAGGATGGCTGCACGGACGGCGGCGCGCTGCTCGTCATCCAGGGTAAAGCCGCTGTCAGCTTCATAATCCGCAAGGGCCTGATCGACCTCTGCTGGCGAGAAGTACAGGCTCTTGGCGCTGGACATCACCTCTGTGAGATACCGGGAAACGGTTCGCTCATCAATGATGCTGTCCTGCAGATAAATCCCGTATTTCTCCCCAACCTTATCCCAGGCAATCAGCTTCCGTTCCTTGAGCTGAGAGATAGCCAGGGTGACATTCGGGCCGGTGAAAGGGCACGGCGCATCATCTGCAACACACTCTGTTTGCTTCAGGAGCGTCCACACCGCTCCATGGAGATCCTGCCGGGGGATGCAGATGCTGCCGTTGTCCTCCTCCGCATGGAGCGCCCCCAAGATGGCGTAGCGGCAACGCATTTCGCTGTTTTCCGGATTACCCATGCGGAGGTACAGAGCATCGGCCTCATTGAAGGTGCAAACCTCATCCATGAACAGTGTATAGGGGTTGTCCAAGATCGTGGAGACGGTTCTTTCCAGCGGCTCTTTCTTGTACTTATCGTAGACCTCGGATGCCAACCGGCAGTCCAGCTTATACGTCATCAGCAGTTGCAGGATGATTCCAAACAGCAGCCGATCCGCCGCGAAGAGGTACAGACTGCTCTGCACATCCGGTGAGAGTCCCAGGAAGTCCAGCGCGTAGTAATCGTTGACGATTTCAGCAAGGACATCCATTCCATACCGCTCCAGAAGCAACCGCGACCGCTTCAGCGTCATACCTCCGCTGCGCAGCAGGAAGGAACACATGGCAGCGTAAGAGGCGCAGGCCAGCAGTTCGGCGTGGCGCACTTCATACAGAGCATCGTATGTAGTATCTGATTCCAGATGCGCCTCCAGGCTGTAGATTGCTCCCACCTCCAAGCCGGTGTTGTGAAAAGCGAAGAGCAGCTTTTTTCCGGTTTCGGCATACCAGCCCTTGGAGGTTTTCCTCAGGATGATCCCCCTGCATATGGTGCGCTGATCCGTCTCCTCGTAGATGGCATCGATCATCACGCTTTTTGGCATGGTTACAGGCATCAATTTATTGTTCATATTCATTTTTTGTTATCCTTTCTATTCTTCTGTAATGATTTTTCTTTAATTTCTCAGAAAACGAGTGTCCTTTTGAAGATTTCGCCATCCTTGAGGTATGGCGTCATATCGATATGGATCGGCCGGCGCTCTCTCGCAGATGCTTGGCGCAGCGGGTGATCTGTGAGCTGGAACTCCACCATGCTGTCCTCAAAAGCCTGATAGCTGCTGATATCGCAGGTTTTGTACCGCCAGGTGATGATGCCCGCCGACTGCAGGGCATCCATGGAGGCGGCGAAGACCTCCACGACTTTTCGCTTCAGGATGCTCCGGCTCCCTTCAAAGTTATGCGGAGAGGGAATGTAGGGGCAGGACTCCAGCAGCAGGCCGGCAGGGGTCGTATGGGCGGCGGCTCCGAACTCGGCAAGACGGCGGCCGAGAAAGTAGCTGTTCGGTTTTCTAGCATCAATGGCGAGCAGTGCGGTTGCTAATATATGAGGTTAACTAAATCTTCAGATTCCAGTCCGGGAATACATAGCGACGGAAGCTCTGCGAGACACGCTGACAGAGCATCACGGCTGTAGGC
>JAAWQS010000020.1 GCA_022800665.1 Oscillospiraceae bacterium | reverse complement strand
ATTATGTAAAATTCATGTGACAATCCATACTCTGTGGCCTGACCAATTCCGCAAATGTGGAATTTGTTCACAATTTGTTTACTCATTCAAAAACCGTGCCTGCAAGCTGCTGATCAGATTGTCCAAGTACATATTTACTTTCCAGCAACACCTGATCAATTTCGGGTAGCTTATCCCATATTCTGAACAGTTGTTTCCTACGGTCAGCCAATTCAATTAATTCCTCTAAAGGCGGTGCATCAGAAGGTATTTCTGAAATTGAATCATCCATGCTATAACTATGCGCAGTTATAACGTTTTGATGTTTCAGGTAATTAAGTGCTGTGTTCTTGACCGTATAAACAATGTAGCTACATAAGGCACTGCGTTCTTTGTTTCTTAGAACGCACACCTTCTCAATCAATTTTATTAAACTCGCTTGGACAACATCTTCCTGATCGTAGATATTCGCCAAATACTTCCGTGCTGTTGCAAACATCAATGGCTTAAACTCTTGATAAAGACAAAGAATAAAATCCATATCACCAAGGCCATCTAAGTTTTCATGGTCTCTCATTGGTATAGCTCCTATGTCATAAAAGTTCCTATAATCAATAGACACCTAAGTGGCAAAAGTGCAACAACGGCTTTAGCCTAACGGAATAGTATTTTTATCTAACCCAATCAGTTTATATTGTAAAAATAGAATTTTTATCTATAAATATCAATATTTTATGGTAAATCTATATATTCAAGCACAAACTATTTAGAAATTATATAATTGTTAAATCACGCCGGAATCGAGGAACCGCAATGATAGCGTTTGGAGAAATTTTGGCTGAACTTCGCCAGGATCGCAAGATGACGCAGAAAGATTTAGCACAGGCCATGTTTGTGACAGTAGGGACCATTTCCAACTACGAAAATGGGGTACACTACCCAGATGTTGATAAACTTCTTTCTCTAGCAGACTACTTTAATGTCACTACAGACTATCTTTTGGGACGGTGCAAGGCGAATGTCTCACCAGATGCTTTTGATGAATCTATTATTGGTGAAAAGACAATGGGTCAACTAGTCAATGACATAAGGAATCTGAATCGCAGTCGAAGGCAAGCACTAGCAATTATTCTTGATGACATGAAATTATCGACAATGGTTAACCGGTACAATAAGGAGAAGTGAAGTAATGATACCATACTGCATTCTAATTATTGAAGATGATGATGACCGCGAATTTATGACTTGCCTCTTCCTGAATTATAATCGCTTAATGTACCGAGAAATTTTTCAGCTTGTACAAAATGTCTGGATAACTGAAGATTTAATACAGGATGTCCTTGTTAGCCTGATTGATAAAGTCAAAGAACTTCGCTTAAAAGATCAAAGGCACTTGGTAAACTATATTATTACTGCTTCAAAAAATAAAGCAAAAAATTATTTGCGTGATACCCGTATAGAGGCAACAGTTCCCTTTGATGAGCAAGTTGACTACCCTGATCCAGCCAATAACCGCGAGGAAATGGAGCGGTATCTGGTAGAAAGACACAATTTAAGCGGATTGGCCCACATTTGGTCGAAAATGGACGCACGAAGCCGTTCCCTTCTGAGAGGCTATTACATATTGGGAAAGACTACTGCGGAAATCGGCGTTGAATTGGGGATAAAGCCTGAAAGTGTAAGAATGGCCCTGACAAGGGCCAGAAAATCGGCATATGAGCTTCTAAAATTAGAAATAATCACTGAGTTTTAAGAGTTGCTTTCGGGCAACTCTTATTTTATCAAAAATCGTTGTTGCACATTTTGAAGAAAGTTGTCTTTATGTATAGAGGCAGTCATGAAGGTATTGTTTTCCCTAGAAATATATGGTGCCTTCAATAAGGAGGTGATCAGGCAAGAAGCCTCAAATATTTCAGTAAACGGATGTGATAATACAATTATTTGACAAGTCTGTTACAAATTCGAGAAAATCTTGATTGTTTAAGGAGAATATGGTATGATGCAAAAAACATTTCAAAGATTTACAAGTCTGCTGCTTTCTCTAACGATGCTCCTATCATTAGCGTCTATGGCCTTTGCAGCGGATACCGGAGCGGATACGTCCGCCGATTTATTTGGCACTGACATTGAAGAAGTTGTATCCGTTAACTCACCGGTGTCAGAGGAAGAAATTGCAAAAGACCTTTTTCAAAGCCTTTCTGAAGAAGCACAGCAAATCTTCCTCGCACAGATTGCCACTGACCCAGGGCTTACCGAATACCACCGCGAAAATGTAGATCCCTCGTTTGATCCTCAAGCTATCCCCGCAATCTATGCATATAGTAGCGAATTGGATATTGTTCGCTCTGGTCTTGCCAATTTGGGCCTTTCTTCAACCGTCACTTATGCTTTCACAGGAGCAGCCAGCGCAATTGTTGGGGGGGCCGGCGGTGCCGCAATCACGACTTCTGAAGTTTATGCGTTACTTTTTGGTACCTCTATCGTCACAACTATTGCAGCCTATTGGGATGAGGTTGAAAATGCATTCTCTGACATTGTTGGCGTATTTACGAATGCATTTTCTTATATGCGCAGTGCAGTTTCCAATGCACTGTGGGACACCAGAGATGATGCTGCAAGTGTATATTATGGATCGCCAGTAACATCTGTATCAATTCAAACATTTACTTCATCTACTCCACTTGTTCGTGTGCGTCATGCTAATGGGTCAGAAGATCGATATAATTGCAATACCAAAGCAGAAAAACTTTATTGGCGAGATGGGGAGAAATTCTTTATTGCTGTGCTTGTGCCATATGACAGCACAGATATGATGTTATGGGTTTGCCCTATTCCTGTTGATTACGCGACTGCACTTGCTATAAGATACCAAAACAACGAACGTATTGGGATTTTAACGACAAAAGAAGTTTTGGCCAGAGAATTAGCTCAGCGCGCTCCGGGAGGGACAGTGGACATTGTATGGCATGGTACATGTACCCACAAAGGTGATCACAATTTTATTCCTCATTATCATCCACTCGATTCTAACGGGTACTCTGATAGACAGATTCATCTCTGGTATATCTGATATGATGCCATAAGAACTCTAATTATCCGCTTAGACTTACGGGCCGTTTCTATGCGGCCCGTAAGTCTAACGAATCATAGTACTACTCCATCCGGTCAGGAAGCGGAGTTTGGATATCCACCACGGACGATAAAGCGGCTCTGCTGAAAATCCGGCCTAAAGTCGGCTTCGATTCCTGACCGGATGTATCACTAAGACACATAATATAATCGTTAATTATTTGGACTTATCATTGACTTTGGCACACAATATATTGTGACCTATAAATCACGATTTCACGAAATATATGTTTGAATAGTTGCAGAATTTCTGTGTTACTTCAGGCATCATGTATGTTATGTGCGTGGAGCTTTAGGGGAAAATCTGTATTTTTTCGTTTTCTACAGTGACTGTTATTTTTTATTTCTGTGAAGGAGGTTCTGTATGTCAAATTGGATAGAGTATTACGGCTGTCGCAGAGAGGATATCGGTATAATAGATGAAGCCTTTCGCCTATTTTTAGATGCATGTTGGCCATATGTAGACTATTTTACCTTTTCCAGCTGTAGGGATGACGTTGTGAGCCAAGCGCAACGTTATGGTGACTTCTGTGAATTAAAAAAAGAACTGACACCTTACTTTGCAGGAAGAAGTGTTCGACATGGGTGGTTCGGGTATGGTTTTTCTCCTGACAAGGAAGGCGAAATGTGCATATATCGCTATAGAGCAACTAAAGAGGCAAAAGAAGTGATTTTGTCATGTTACAGAGATCTTCTTTTGCACTTTCCTACTAATAGGCCGGGTGTTAAAGAACTTAGAAGATTTGATGATCTTTGCTTGTTTAGCCAGGGAAGACTATTTCTTGGAACGGTTTCGCACGAATATCAAGTTTGTCTTTATCCTTTAACCATACAGATGCGTTCCCTCGTAACTTCGCTGGCAATTTGGCATCCATGTAAATGGTGCGATGAATGCGACCGGCGAAACATTCACAAGTACAATTGGACGGATGAGCCGTCCCCAATTTAGCACCAGCTTAACCGCGAAAATATGTTTATATCGCTATATCGCGCTATTTATCGCCGTACAAATCATGATTGACCCGCGCGGCGTAATGGTTCTCGATGGTGGAGGGTGCATTGTACAGCACAGCCAGCAGGTACTGTTTCATGTTACGGATCTGCGTTGTATTTTCCCTGAGAGAGTCGAATACAAATTGGATATGCTCCCCCTCCAGCTTCAGCAGTCTGGACTTGACCACCGCCTGGGGAAAATCGTTCCCAGCCACGCGGATGGTTTTTCTTCTGGAGCAGACGGTCTCCACCATCAGCTCCACCATCTCGTCCAGCTGACCGGCATCCCAGGGATGGTCGCGCAGATAGGCATCGTAACTGATATTTTCCCGAATCATCTCCCGGTATGCGTTCATCTCCTGCTCTCTCACTGGGCTGCTCTTTTTCACGTCCCTTCCCTTCGGTTCCGGCGGCTGTGCCGCCGCAGGGCTGGGTGCTGCAGGAGACTCGGAAGAGAAGGGAAAAGGATCTTTACTTTGTGCATCAGTATTTTGTTTTTCTTTATTTCCTGAGTCTATATTTAATTGCGTTGGATTTTCCGTCGGCGTGGAATCCGTCGCCGGGAAACCCGTTGTCGGGTTTTCCGACGACGGTTGGGCCGACGGCGGTTCTTCCAACGACGGCTGAACGGAGGCAGGGTACTCCCGGATGATGTACTCGTTGGCGCTGAATTTGCCATTTTTGTCGGTGGTCTGGCGGCGGCAGACGTACCCGGCCCGCTCCAGCTCCACGATGGCGGCGCGGATGGCATCCTTGCCCTCGGCATTGATCTTGGCCAGCCCGGTGAGGGTATAGTCCCAGTTTTCTGGGAGGCTGAGGATTTGTGAGAGCAGGCCCTTTGCCTTTAACGAGAGGCTCTTGTCACGCAAATGGTAATTGCTCATTACTGTATAATTCTGGTTGCGTTCAACACGAAAAACTGCCATGATGATAATCTCCTTTATGTGGTATTGATTCATGTGAAAAGCGGGCAAAGGTACTGTTTTGCGTACCTTTGCCCGTGGGCTATTCGCTATAGTAATTGGGTCTTGCGATGGAAGTAAAGCCTCTGCGTCCAGTGACCACCACATTATTGGAGCCGCTGGCGCAGTGAATAATCAGCACGTTGCCGCCCTCATCAAACCCGCAGACTATCCCCACATGGGTATCCTCCGGGTAAAAAACGAGGTCGCCGGGGATGGCCTGGCCCCAGGAAATATTGGTGCAGTAACGGTGCTGCATTCGTGCGCCGCCGCCATGTCCGATCACATATCCGCCATTGCTGACGTTATAGAAAACCCAATCCACAAAGCCTGAGCAATCCAACCCGTAAGGCCGTATGGTGCCACTGCTGGGACTACCGGCGGCAGTGACTTCCCTGGGCGTTCCCCAGCGGGAATCCCAGCCAAGGACAAGGCTCTTGCCGCCCCAGAAGTAGTTGACCTTCCCCAGGAGCTGATAGGCCGTCAGGATCACCTGTTTTCGCTGTGTGCTGAGGCTGGCGGGCAGATTATCCATGATCTGCTGAATCTGTTCCGCTGTCAAAGTGATGTTGCGGAAGTTGCCAGTCAATTGTTGGAAAAACTCCTGGTAGGCAGGAGACAGCATTTCTTCCAACAGCTTTCGTTGGCCAGCAGTAAAGCCATACTCATCAGCCATTTGCAATGCGTTTTTTGTGGTAATCGTGATATGAAGCCTGTCCGTCCCAGAAACAGTTTCTGTTTCAAAAATGATCACACTCATATCCCAGAATGTAGCCCGGAGGATAGTTTGCTTCTCCGCAGTTAGCGTCAGGACATCGCTTGGATTTACACTGTCGGTCGTGACACGGACCGCATAGACCGCCAGAACATCCCGCCAGTTGGACAGGGCGGCGGTAACACCGGCGTTGTCCAGCTCCAGCACGTCATACGGATTTTCCTCCTTGATCTGCTCGATCCTGTTGGTAAGCTCCCCGTTTAACTGCACGATGGTATCCTGAATGGCGGATCCCGTGTTGACCTCGTCAGAGAAGAACATCCCCAGCGGCGAGGCCAACAGGAACCCGGCCAAACAAATGACCAGCACAACAGCAACGGTGATTCCGCCGCCGGCTATGGCGGCGGACAGCGCGCCCTTCATGGCGGCACCGGTGGCCTGCAATGCTTTGACCACAGCTTCGGCGCTCCGTTTAACGATGGTTCCCGCCGTATGCAGCGTCCGCCTGGCACGCTCAATCCGCTGCCGTGTCTGAATGATTTGGTCAGCAATTTTTCTAGCTGTCTGTACAGAACGGCTTGTGGACTTAACCGCTTTTCGGGCAGGACGGCCTATGGCAGTCTTGTTTTTCTTGATTTTGGCCTTTGGTCTGGAAGAATCAGCCCGTTCTTTGATACCAGCTGCAGATTTACTGTTCCTTCGAGCAGGTGAGCGATGGGAAATGCCGGTATCCGGTTGTACCTGATAAAATCCAGTTTCCCGAACAGTTTTTTCATGCCGTGACACCGTGGACCTGACATCAAAATGTCCCGGCGTTCGATTGGGCTGGATACTATGCTCAACTCTTGCAGGAACGGTTTGTGCACCTTCCATCACCCGCTCCGCTTCTCTAGTCTTGATCGGGAGCTGTGAGATGTCCGGGCGCGTTCTAATATCAGCGGTCAGTTCATGCTCTTTTATTGCGGGCGTTTCAACTGACGTTTGCTGGCTGGCAGTAGTTGGCTGCATAACCTTTTGCTGGTTAATGGGAGGCCCTCCCCTACCCTGGCGCGGCTGATCGGTCACACCAATACCTACCGTGCTGCTTTCCTTTACCTTAACGGACCGCCGCTCGGCACTTATTCGTGAGGTGCTGGCCGGTTTCTCGGAAATATGAGGCTCTACGGACTTCTCTTTAATAATTGGAACAGTGTCAGGAGACGATTCGCTGGCAGGCTGCGTGTGAGGATGCTGCGGCGAACGGCGTATATCTTGTGGTGCAACGGTTATAGGCCCCTCCCTTGTTTTGACAGCTGGCCCATCTTGACTGACACGAGCAGTAGTGGCAGGCTTCTCCGAAACCGTGGTTCTCTCAGCTTTTTCCTTGATGGGCGGATGCTCTGCTGCAACCTGCGATACAACCGGCTCTCTGGCCCTGACTGACGGCTTTACGCCACTATCCCTGGGGTGCGGGTCTACTGGCGGAGAAGGCTGTACAATGGGCGTAGAATCGCCAACGGCTGGTGGGTCCGAAATGTTGGCAAGCTGCGTGTGAGGACGCTGCGGTGAATGGCGTATATCTTGTGGCGCAACATTTACAGGCCCCTCCCTTGTTTTGACAGCTGGCCCATCTTGGTTGACACGAGCAGCGGCAGCAGACTTTTCGGAAACCGTGATCCTCTCAGCTTTTTCCTTGATAGACTGATGCTCTGCTACACCCTGTGTTACAACCGGTTCTCTCTCCCTGACTGACGGCGCTCCCCTGCTATCCCTGGGTTGCGGGTCCACCGGCGAAACAGGCTGTACAGTGGGTGTAGAATCGCCAACGTCCGGCGGGGCATCAATCGGCGGCTCAGATTCTGGCTGCGGACAGGACATGGCAGTGTTATTTTCCTTGCTCCGCTGCATCTGGCGGACGATCTGTTCCGCGCTGCGCACGGCCTGCCTGGAGCCATCAACAGCAGTATCCTCAATTTTGTCACCACCGTAATCATCCGCGCCTTGGCTCCCCTGCGCTGCATCCCGGAACTGTCCTCGCAGACGTTCGGTACCGTCATCCAGTCCGCGCCGGATCAGTTCTTTGGGTGCTGCGGCAACCTTCTCTTTTGCTCCCTTTTTTACAGAGGTCCGTTCTTTTATCTTCTCAATCTGAGATCACCTCCCGGCCCTACATTTCCGGTTCGGCCCGCTCTGAAAATTTCGTGGACATCAAGCGGTAGAGTTTGTTTTTGGGGAAGTTGTCCATAAACGGCACAATGGCGCTACCGCATTTGATTAGTCCCCGGCCAAAGTCAACGTTGGTAATGTAAGAGAGTTGGTTGTCCGAGATGTTGAGTAACCGCGCCAGCTCCGTCCGGTCCGTGCTGGCCTGATTCAGCATGACCAGGAATTCGCTGTTGGCCAGCATGGTCCGGGCGGTGTGGGATTGGAGCAGATCGTCCACATTCTGCGTAAGGCCTGTCGCACAAGCTCCGTACTTTCTGACACGTTTCCATAGGGTAAAGAGGAAATTTGCGCTGTATTCGTGCTGAAACAGCAAATAGATTTCGTCAATATAGATCCAGGTATTCCTCCCGGCTTGACGGTTTCTAATCACTCGGTTGAAAATGCTGTCCAACACTACCAGCATTCCAACGGGAAGGAGCTGCTTGCCCAAATCGCGGATATCGTAGCAGAGAATCCTGGAATTGGTATCCACGTTGGTAGTCTTGGCAAAGGTATTCAGACTGCCGTCAGTGAACAATTCGATAGCCAGAGCCACGTCACGGGCTTCCGGTTCCGGCTGGTTGAGCAGCTGTGCGTGGAAGTCCTGGAGCGTAGGAATATTGCTGCGATAACCGCTGCGGATGTAGTCGTGATAGACCTGGGCGGTGCAGCGGTCGATGATAGATTTTTCTTTTGCGGAGAGCTGCCCGGAACCGACAAGCTGCTCACAAAGTGACAGAAGAAATTCGGATTTCAGCACCACCGGATTCTCGCCGTCACCATACCCCTGCTCCATGTCTAACGCGTTAATATGGTTTGACGATGTAGCGGAAATGTTAATCACTTCGCCGCCTAAACCTTCAATAAGGGGACGATATTCTGCCTCTGGATCTACAACGATTATATCGTCATTCGTGGACAAAGCCAGGTTGACCATCTCGCGTTTTGCGGTAAAGGACTTGCCGGAACCAGACACGCCCAGGATGAAACCGTTGCCGTTGAGCAGTTCTTTTCGATTTGCAATAATCAGATTTTTACTGATGACATTCTGTCCATAATATACACCGTCCTGATCCCGGATTTCCTGCGCCCGGAAGGGCATCAGAACGGCCAATGCCTCCGTGGTCAGCGTCCGCAGGGCGTCGATCCGCCGCAGGCCAAACGGCAAAGCGGTCAACAGACCGTCCGCCTGCTGCCAGTTCAGCGTTCCCAACTGACACAGGTGCTTACGGGCAATGGACTGGAGCGTTTCCGTGTCGGCATCCAGTTCTTTCAGACTGTCTGCCAGATGCACCAGCGTCACCACGGCAAACATCATTCGCTGATCCCTGGTGGTCAGATCGTCCAGCATTTCCCGTGTTTCCTTCCGTTGCTGTTCCAAATCGTAGGGAACAACGGCGGAATAATTGTTGTTGCTGTTCTGCCGCCGCTGCCAGTTGGTGACGTTCGTTTCTACTCCTAATAGACGGTTTTGCATTTCCCGAACAGCTTCATCCGTAGGAACGGGGATCACATCAATGGACAGCATCATGCCGCGGTTCAGGCTGGTCAGCTCATTAATCATAGAATCCTTAATGTAGCTGGCGTACTCCTTCAGGAACAGCACACGGCCATATTTGTTTCCCATGACAAAATGGTCTTTTTTGAATTCCAGGCTGTCCGGGCAGATGATGTCCTTGTAGGAATGACCTTTCCGCATACTCTGCTGGAGGTCAAACCGGAAATTGCTTTCCTCGCCCACACGATAGAAATCGTGCAGAATGCGGAGCCGTTGTCCGGCATCCAGTTCTTCGCCCTGGGCATCCAGACGGCTGAGGCGAGTGGAAACATCGCTGGTCACCCGGTCAAAGATGGTCCGAGCTTCCTCCACACTTTTCCGATGGACGGACAAGGTGATGTACCGCTCTTGCACCACGCTGTTGGACGCGCCGGTAACTTTGTCCATGAGCATGGAATTGTACTCAGAGCGGTAATCGTCCAAGCCGTCATTTTTGTGAGGAAGCAGGATGTCCTTCTCAAAATTCTGGCGGTTCAGCCGCTTGTTGTTGATGGTGATCTTGGTGGTGGAGCCTGTGTCCAGAGCGTTGAGCAGTTCGGAATAGCCCAGGAACATGGACGTTTTGTCCTCTTTTGAAGCGATAGCGTAGTTGATATCTGAGAAGCGGATCGTCTTGGAGAACTTGCTCCCACATTGAAAAATGCCATCCGGCCAGATCTGTCGGATGGGGATAGCGTCTTGAACGGACCGTGGAATGGGGAGCCGCTCCCGGTCCTGCTTCAGCGTAGTTTGGAGCGTTTTAATCAATCTGCAATGCCTCCTTAATCGAAGAGTTTTCCAGCAGTTTGGCGTACAAATTATCCGCTTTAAACACCAAACATCTGGGATACAGCAGTTCCGAGCGGATGACGGCTACGAGGAACTGCTCCAGCGTCATGCCATTGTAGGTGAAGAATCCGCCCAAGGCGAAGGGGAACGCAGCCAGGATACACACCCAGCCGATCTCCCCGGTTCCAATCACGCTTCGCAGTCCAAAGTACACGCCCACGGCGACCAGTACTGCCAGCAGCGCGAACACCAACTGCCGCAGCGATAATCCGAACAGGACGCTTTCCTGATAATTCCGTACTTCTTTATTGATACGGACTTCCATATGATTCACCTCGATTTCTCAAGATTTGACAGACAGACGGTTGCAAAATCCGCCTGCTTATGGTACCATGCCACAAAATTACCGAAGGGGGTTGCAGCATGGCATTTGTATTTGGATTAGGTTTGCTATTTTTGCCGGTATTGTTCCGGCTGGCCCTCCGCCTGCGCCTGGGCATTCCAATGGCATACGCAATTGTCGTACCGACCGTATTTCGTTCTTGGTACCTGACGAACACCGCGCTGGCGGATAGTATCTTTTTTGCTCTTGTTGGCCTGATGGCCCTGTCCTGGCTGATCACACTGGCAAAGAAATTCGCCGCCATTTTACCCTAATCCCATTAGTTCCCGGACAATCCTATCGCTCATTTTTATGGTCCCGACCAGCACCAGCATATTGAAAATCAGTTCGCCAACATAATTCCAGACGATGGTCGTAGCGGACAAACTGGTGTCGGAAATAGCAGGCGGCGTAGATGCAAACTGCGAAAAAATGACACAGGACAACACGATCATACAGCCCTCCAGACAGATCGCGGCGTAGCTCTTGATGAACGCCATGCCGATGCTGCTGGAGGGCTGTCCTGCGAAACTGGCCAAAGGAACCGGCGCAATCGCGGTCGCCATATAGAGCTTGAAAAACCGGGAGTAAACTGTTAGAATCATTACCAAAGACAGCACCCAGATAAAGAGGGACCCCAGCAATGTTACAGCCCATAGTGGGATGCTGTCCAGGAATCCTACGTCTTTTATGATGTCAATCATTTCGTCCGGCAGGGCCGTGGCGGACATCGCTGTCATCCCGGACGAACTCATAATCTGAGATACCATACCCTGGGCAATGCTGAACAGCGCCGTCATAAGCTCCAACCCCCAGGTCACTGCAGCCTGCGCGAGAACAAAGCGGACAAAGCACTTGAAGGCTAATTCGGGCCGTTTTAATTCGGCAAAAGAGCCGCAGGTTTTGACTACACCCATCACGAAAAACAGAACCAGTAATGCGTACCCAACGGCTTTCAGACCATCGTTTATATTCAGGATCACAGCCCAGATGCCACCGCCCTTAAAATTTTCCGGGCTGGTGCTGATCAGCGTCCAAATCTCTGACAGCCGGTCATCCCAGGTATCCAGGGCGGAGTTGAGATTGTCTATGATCCAGTTTCCACTTCCCACTCACATCACCTCCGAATTGGGATAGCGGGTGGGAGGACGCACCCGCGTCCTCCCTGTTTCAGTCGATTAACCGCCGGTGATAAGAGTGAGAATTTCCTTTGTAAATGTGATCACGATGCCGCCTGCAACCGTCATGATACCGTTGGCTCTCTGGGACGGGTCATGGCTTTTAAGGGACATACCGACCTGGAGTACACCGAACCCCAGCAGGATCATGCCCACGGCCCGGATCAGGGAAAAGATGAAGTTGCTCAAATTGGTGACAACCGTCAGCGGATCGCCGCCGCCAGCAGCGTAGGCGGGAGCAATCATAGCAGTCAGCACTAGGACGAAGCAGGCCGCAGCGCCGTACAGCCGGTGCGCTTTGCGCTCAAAAGCGCGGTCATGGTTCAGGGTGTTCTTCGGGGATGTCTGTTTCTTTTTCATGGATTTCATTCTCCTTATCTTCATAAAAAATATCGGCTTCCGAAGCAAACAACGGTTTGCCCGGAAGCCAGTTTTGTGGTTTCTCTTGATGATGAATGTAGGGCGGCGCGCCGCCGTTGTTGGTGCGGTGGATGGCTGGATGTCTGGTCAGGTCATACTTCAGGTCCATCACAGGCGATGCACCGCGGATAAACAGGATGGCATACCGGTTGTCCAGTTTTCGCACTTCGTCTGGCGTTAAAAGTTCACGGCCACTTTGCTGAAAATTAGTGGAATAAGAGCCGGATTTACCCTTCGTTTCGCCATGCGTTTTGGTATCAATCGTTCCTTTTCCAAGTGCTTTGGAGATGTACTCATGGGTGCTGGATTCGTTCCCGCCAAGATACAATAAGGTGTCCGAATTACCCGGAATTGTTTCCCAAGAATCCTTATAAAGTTCCTTGATTTGCGCCATATTCTGAATAATTGTGCTTGCCGAGATATTCCGGGAACGCATGGTTGCCAGCTCCCGTGTGAAGCCTGGCAGGGGCATAGCTGCGAATTCATCCAGAATGAAATGAACGTGACAAGGCAGTGCGCCATGATGGATCTGGTCGGCGCTGTAATACAACGCCTGGAATGCTTGCGAGTAGAGCAGACTCACTAAAAAATTGAAGGTCGAGTCGTTGTCTGGAATGACTGCATACAGCGCACATTTCTTTTCTCCAAGTGTATACAAATCCATGTCATCATGATTTGTAATGGCCTGAACTTGCGGCAGATTAAAGGGCGCCAAACGGACAGCGGCAGACACTAAAATGGACTTAGCTGTCTTGCCGGCGGCTTGCTTGAAGACCTTATATTGACGTACCGCAACGCTTTTCGGATTCTCCCGTTCCATTGCTTGGAACAGCAAATCGAGAGGCGAAACATACTCGTCATCGTCCTCCCGTACCTCAGCATATTCCAGTGCCCGCATGACCATAGAGAAGTTCTGTTCGTACTCCGGAGCCTCCTGAAATAGCATCAAAATGATTGCCTGCAGCAGAGCGGTTTCGGCCTTTGTCCAGAATGGGTCCGACTCATGACTACCCTTTGGAGTGGTTGCTTGAATCAGATTATTTACCAGTTTTAGTGCGTCTTTTTCGTCCTGCAAATACCGAAAAGGGTTGTATCCATCGCTCTGTTCCAGGTTTACCAAATTCAGCACACGGATATCATATCCCTGCTCTTTCAGGTATCCGCCGGTAGCGATCAGGACCTCCATTTTTGGATCTGTAATGACGTAATTTGTGTTCGCCTCCATGATATTGGGAAGCACATAGCTCCGAGTTTTGGCAGCGCCGGAACCGCCAATTACCAGCACATTCAGTGACCTGCGATGCTTATGGGTGTCCAATCCCAAGCGTACATTTTGAGTCAATAGCTTGTTTTTCTTTTGGCAGAACATGGCGTTGATTTCTCTGGGATTTCCCCAAGTGGCGGAACCATGTTCCTCGCCACGCCGGGTGTTGCCTTGGCTGGAGGTATAGAGCAGCAGGCCCATCATATAAGCCACAGAACAGGCTAAAATTGAAGCAGCACTTTTGTCTGTCCAGTGGATGTCGAATGGGTTGTCCAACGCGACGGTCAGATTGTTTATCAGTTCCGGCAGACCTCCGCCCAGGGACTGTGCAATGAGCAGCGCCGCCCAGATTACGGGAATGTACAGGAACAGATAGAGAACCGCATTGTTGGTCTTTGCAGTCTGATTCAAGCCATCTCACCTCGATTTCGGCCTGGATTTGACCTTAACCGGCACAGATTTCTTCGCCCTATCCAACTGCTCCCGATACCCTTTCAGCCGGCCCTCGACAGAAGGCCGCTCACTCGTCATCTTCGTAATCTTGACTTTGGCGGGTGTATTGGAGCTGGTTCTGGTATCGTGCGAGTCGGGCTGCAACGGAGAATCGCCGCCTCCCCGCTCCTGCTGGGGGCGCTGTGGGGGTGGTGCCTCTTGGGTGTGGTCCTGGCCGCTCCGCTCCGCCTCCCGGCGTTCTGGGGCTTCCTGTCGCGGCCTCGCTGGGTCCTGCTCTGGTACCTGATGCTCTGGACGGCCCAACGGCTGTTTCATTCTCTCAAAAATAAGGTTGGCCCGGTCCAGTTCCGTGACTGGCAGAACCACGTCAATCAGCTTGCCTCGATCATCCTTATCGTGGATGGAGGAATACAGTAACTTATGTTTCCTGGCCAGCTTTCGGAACGCCTTAAATTGCTCCGGCATCATAGGGAACGTGCGCAGGTCCCGCGTTTCCTTCAGCATCTGCGCCATGTTCACCTTACCGGAAATTTTCTTGTGGTCCTTTGCCAGCGCCAACGACAGCGCCAGCAGATTCTTCAGCGCCGATCCGCTCAGCCGGACGGCCACTTCGCTGCCTGACAGCATCATGCGTACCATCTGATCAGCAGCTTCACCGCCTCCGATATTCATTGCGCGACACCTCCTTTTCGTGTTCAATTTGCTGAATCTCTTTTTCTATGCGAGGGATTTCGTTCAGAATTGCTTGGCACATAGCCTGCTTTTTTCGCTCCGCACGAATCTTTCGGTTGACCTCAGAGAGCTGTTCATAAATGTCCGCTTTTTCACTGGCGAGCTGCTCCCTGGGGATATCGCATTGCTCCAGCACGGCCACCGCCTCCAGGTACTGGGCATACTCCGCCTCCATACCGGAAATGCCGTCCTCATAGAGCTGTTTTGCCTGGGCCAGAGCCTCTATATCCGTCAGAGCAGCGTACAGTTTTTTACGCTTCTTTTTCCGAACATTGAGGATGGTACGCTGCTTGGTCAGTGTGGCCAGCGTTTCCTTTGTACGGACTTGGAACGCATCAATATCCGCCTGGGTGCTAATGCCGTTATCCCGCAGGAATGCGAATTGCTCCCGGTGCTGCTCAAATTTCATCACCTCGGCCTTGAGCTGCGGCGTCATTTTGGGCGGATACTGCCGCTCACCGATCTTCCCCAACACATAGAGGTAATGGACATATAGCGCCATAAATCCGGTATATTTCGGATGCTTTTTATACGGCTGATAGCGTGGATGGTGAATCACCGCGGACCGCTGTCCCGCCTCGATTACCTCCAGATTCCCCAGGATCGCAGCACGGATTCCGTCCTTGGTGAACAGCGGATTTTTCCGGCCTGGATACATGAATCGCTCCTGGCCCCGCAGCCGGAAGCCCAGCCGGTTACCATGGTGAATCTCATACCCCATATGCTCCATGAGCATATGGAAATGTCCCATGTCGTTGGCATCCTCAATTGCCGTCCGCAGGTCCGCCTCCAGCATGGCGCGAAAGGTAGGCTGCCCTTTGGATTGCCGAAGCCATTCGATATAGCTGACTGCCTTGCCGGAACCGCCCTGCATAATAACAGACAGCCCATGCTCACGGCACAGCCTGTCTGAGATGGCCCGGATCTGTTGGTAGTAGGTCTGGGCGTTGCTGTGGTACTTTTCGCCGGTTTCACAGCTGACGGAATTGAACACCAGATGCGAGTGGATGTGACCACGATCCGCGTGGGTACCGATGACCACCTCATAGCCGGACAGATGTTCCGCTGCAAACTCCTTCGCTATCTCCAGCGCCTGTTCCGGGGTAACCTCTCCCGGTTGAAAGGACTGGATGATGTGGTAATATTGCACCCCATCCGTTTTGCCAACAGCTTGTTTGGTATCCATCATCTGCCGGTATTCCCGGCCCGGATCGCAATTCAATGTAGCGGTCAAAACGTGATCCTCAGTCTTATCGCCGTTGAGGACGTATTTGATGCCAATGTCCAGCCGGCCCTTTCGTGCCAGGATTTTTGTGACTGCCACTGATCACCTCCTACAAAAACGAGAGCAGACTCAGATGAGCCTGCCCTGGAGTGGGTATCAATATCTCGGAATTTATGCCATTCCAAATTCTCTACAAATACTCTCGTATCGAGCCATTTCCTTGTCTTTCACTGCCTTAGAAACATCATTCATACAGTGATGAATGACATCCGCATCCTTCAGAAGTTCATCCATAGGACTGTCAACGACCTGCTTGTCATCATGGTGAAAAATAGCGGAACAAATTGTTTCTGTTTCCTCCGCAGTTGTCAGTCCCAGCGTTCCGAGAATCTCCCTGGCCAGTTCCGCCCCTTTATGGGCATGGTCCTCATAACTGCCGCTTTTATACGCATGGAGATCATGGAGCATAGCGGACATGGAGGCCAGTTCCGGGTCAAGGCCACGCTTTTTGGCAAGCATTGCTGCCGCCAGAGAAACACCATAGAGATGGGCGATTGCGCCTGTCCGCTTTCCCGCATCGGACATCTGCTCCAGCTCCTGATCCACATATTTTCGCAATTCTTTCAGCCGTCCCATTTTCAATCCTCCCAATTATTTTGAGTCGTTTTGCAGCAGTTGAAGCGCTGCCTTTGCCTCGCGGCGGCGTAATCCTCTATCCACGGGAATGGGTATCCAATACTGGCGAACCTGCGCTCCCAACGCAAAGCAGTCGTGATCGTCCAGAATCACATATCGTGCGCAAGAGTTCTCCGCCAGCCACGCCAGAATATCCTCCCCTTTGTCACCATTTGGAAGCCGGGGAGCCGCGTCCGCAATCGGCGTTCCATTCCGGGCGAGGCGGTCGTACAGATTCTTGACGAATGCTTTGCACAGCGGATCGTCTACCTCCAGCGCATCCCGCCAGGAAGAACAGAGAATGATCTTCGCCCCACTGCGGTGGACCAGCCATCGGAGCCAGTACAGCGCCAGTGGATCAAAGATCTGCCTCTCCAGCGGAAGCCGGAGCAGGGTGCTGATTTGGGTACTCAGCGTGGTACAAATTACGCCGTCAATGTCCAGAAAAATGATATTTCCTGTTTCCATTATAGGTACATAGACTTGAGGATCTGTTTCCCTGTTTTTGTCCGAAAGACCTTTTCGAGCATATTTTCAATATTCTCTCTTGGGTAGTGGCTCTCATCGGCATTGACCAGATAGTCCGCCTCCAGGAGAATCTGATAGTCCAAGCCGTCCACATCATGGAGCGTATGGTGATGCCCGACCAGATAAGCGATCCTGTCTATTTGTTTCTCAGGCAGACCGCTGTCCCGCAAAAATTCTACGGTCAAAGCCGGTCCCTCCTGCTCCTGAAGCTTCCCCTCCGTGCTGCCATACTTTTCGCGGCACAAGGGACAGGCGATGTCATGGACAAGAGCCGCAACCTCCAGAACCATTTGCGTATCCTGATCCAGATGTTCACATTCTCCTATCGTTTTCGCGTAGGCGTAGACCTTCAGAAAGTGATTGATGTCGCGGCGGTTGCCGTTGGAATAGCCGATCATTTTTTCTGTAATTTCTGCGACAGTCATGTAATTTCCCCCCTGCATATGATGTCCGATTATACCGTATTTTGCTGCCTGATGCAAGGGTGGGTCTACTTTTTGGCAATCTGATACATCAACTCATAGACCTGATCCAGCAGACACAGTCCACGTTTGGCATCCTCAGCCCTGGCAATCCCCTGGTTGACACTCCTGGCGATCTGATTGATGTTATTGCCGATATGGTGAATCTCCGTGCGCAGCTCCTTGATCTCCTGGGATGGACGGGTCTTGACCGGCGTTCCGTCAATGAGCCGAACGAAATACGCGCGTTTACTGAGGCCGCACTGTTTGGCTTGGTTAGAGAGCCGTTGATACTGTTCCGGCGTTAGTTCAATATGCAGATGATGCTTCTCCTTCTTCATCGGCACTCCTTTTTATGCAGACTTTCCGCCCACAGGCGGCATAGGGGTCAGGGGTTCACCCCTGCAAGCGCAAAAATGTACATTTTTGCTATGCTTGCGCTCTCGCCGCTGGTGGCGGCGAGAGCCACGGCCCCGGCGGGGCGGGGCCGTTCTTCCGTGCGGTAGATGAATTTCAATTTTGGGCGGGCGGAGCCCGCTGCTCGAAATAAAACAATGTCACCGCTCCTGCTGTTTCCGTCCGCTCCGGGATTCCCGTATCTTCAGGTTGTAATGGTCCACGGCAACCCCTCTTAAATCCAGCTGGCTTCGGTCCGGCACATAGGCCGCATACCGTGCATAGCTGCACCCCTGGCTGTCTACGAGAACACCATCCCGCCGTTTCCGGTCATACACCAGCAGACAGCGATTGATCCCTTTTGCATCACAGCCGGTCAAATCACAATTTGCCGCAATAAAAGACATATCCTCTAACATATGCGAGGTAAAGTGCTGGTATTGTGCTTCTGTCAGTTCAATCGCTTTCACTACCACTATGCGAATCGGATCACTGATCCCATCATGACTTAGATTTTGCACACAGCAGGGACTACGATGAAATCGACTGTAAATCAGAGATTCTGCCATTACTTCCTCCACTTCTTTCGTAGGGTGTCAATGTAACACCCAGGCACTGTAAAAAAGAGCAGGCAGGGTGTCAACATAACACCCTGCCCCATTTTACCGTTCTTGAACCTGATGTTTTCGCTTCCTGGCCGGTCTTTTTAGAGCCGAAGGCTTCTGTCGGTCTGGACGCTGACCGCTAATCTCATTGTGCTGCTGGGACAGGAAAAATTCTTGCCGCGCTGCACTGACAAACAGATTGGTCAGACCAGGAGACCAGCGATCTACAATGAAGTCCATACTGCGGTCAGACCCGTAGGTATCCAGACATTCCGATATCGGGACAGATTCTGCCCAGCTGAGGTTGTCTCCGGAAAAGAGCGGTTCCCAGTCCATGTGCTTTATAGTAGCCGCTAAAACATAAAGCGTCCGCTCAAATCCAAATTCCTGGACAACATCCCGCACCGCTGCCTGACTGTCAAAGAAATGGCCACTGTAGTGGGCAGAAACCGCAGTTTCAATAGCATCCTTGCAGGCAATGTTGGCGATGAGCGATGCCCAGTAGAGATCCAGCTCATCATGTGCTTGCGCATAATCGTTGGAATATTGATAGATTGGCGCTCTGTTCATTTCCGGCCATTTCTGGGCTATCACGCCGCCCCGGACAGTTCTCGCTCGATCCGCTCCCTGGCAAGGCCGACGTATTCCTCTGTCACCTCAATGCCAGTGGCGGTGTAACCCTCCAGCACAGCGGCCAGGACAGTGGTGCCGGACCCGGCAAAGGGGTCCAGGATGGAGCCTCCCGGCTCGGTGATCTTCACCACATCCCGCATCAGCTGGAGCGGCTTTTCCGTTAGATGAATCCGGTTCTGGGGATTGCCGTACTTGAACACCCCCGGCAGACAGGGTACCGGACGGTTGATGGGCATATCGCCGTTGGAACCCCAGACAATGTACTCAGCCTGCTGGCGGAAGCGTCCCTTCTGCGGACGGCTGTTGCCCTTATCCCATACGGCGGTACCACGCCAGATCCAGCCTGCCCACTGGAGGGCATCGGTAGCTGCGGGGAGCTGCCGCCAATCGATGAACATACACACCGGCGCTCCCGGTTTGCAGATACGCCGGGCGTCGCTCAGCCACTCCGCTGCCCAGCGGGTCCAGGAGCGCTGGTCCTTTGCGTCGCCCTCGAAGGGCGGAGGCGCGTTGTCGCCCATACTGGAATACTTCTTCACGGTGGATTTCGATTTCTCCACCTGGGTACGTCCGCCCGAAGCATAGGGCGGGTCGGTGATGATGGCGTCGAAGCTGCCGGGGGAAAATTCCCCTAACAGCTTCAGCGCATCGCCGTGGATGATGTTCCAACTGGAATTATCGTTCATGCGCTTTTTTCTCCTTTTTCGGTTTGGTTTTTTGTGTTTGAATGCCGGAGGACAACTCCGTTTCCACATACTCGCTGACAATGTTCAGCGCCGCTTCGTAGCTGCCGCAGTTGCTGACGCGCTGAAACATTTCGTCAATCTGTTCCCGCTGGCCAGCCTCGTTCAACAGCATGGAGGCCCGTCCCATAATGACGAAAATGTTGCCGTCCTTGCCCTCCAGCTGCATCTGTGGCCGCGCTGGGACTGCCTGCGGTCTGGCATACTCCGCCAGGAGATCGTCCGCTTTGTCCAAAATATTCCAAAGAACATGGTCCATCTCCTGCTCGTGGCTGACCTTTTCTTCCTCCAGCCACTGATCCCGCACAACCTCCAGAGGATTATCGAACTGCAGCAGGATTGCCGCTTCCTGCTCGGAACAGGATACCTGCAACTCATCGCAGACCAACCTCGCGGCGGCAATTTCCGGGGCTAATTCAATCAAATCAGCAAATGATTTCTTGGCGAGCTGCGCCATATAGACCGCATAATTTTCCTCCAACCGCTTCTGTAACAGTTCCTTCTGACTATCCATTTTTTGTCTACCTTTCTTTTGATCGTGACTGCTTTCGGGATGCAGTCCGCCCAATTGTTTTCTGATCCGTCATGACGGGAATCTCCAGATCCATTGCCCGATGAATTTCCGCCCACATCCCTTTTGTCCATTCCGAACCGTAGACGTGGACCTCATGACAGGATTCCAGCAGCTTCAGCCCCATAGTCCGTGCCGCCTGATCCTGAGCAGGGTCACCAGGGTCAGCAATAGGCGGGAACATCAGGTGGGGACAGATTGGGATGTCGCCGCTCTGGAATACCTCCTGGGCCTTTTGCCGTGCAAATTCAATGTTTTTCTCCACATCTCCCCGCAGCGGGGCACAGATATAAACCATCTTCGGCCCCTCACTGCTGCGCTCAGGAGTGCGTTCCCGGAACGGTTCCAAATACCGGACTACCTCCTGCCGCATGGCAATGTAGTCGGACACATCTGGAGTGTATGCGTACCACTCATGTTGGCCACGGTCTGTCCATATATGTGGGGACATACCATCTTTGAAATAGGGATTGTTGGGGATCTTTTTCCTGCCGATCATGTCCACAATACGGAGTGTGGTTTTGTCGATTACGCCCTCTTTGCGATTCAAAACCGTGATCCGCAGCGCATCATACTCATCGGCTATTTTCATAGAGACGAACTCGGCCTTTACCCGCACATCCCGCTCCAGCGTTCCCAGACAAGCCCTGCCGGTAAACTGGGGCGACTGGATCATTTCCTCATCCTCGAACAACTTCCGCAGTTCCTGCTCAAAAAAGTTTCTCATCCGCTTCACCTACCATTGCAAATTTTCCACCGCACCACAGCGGCGGCAGGTCAGTTCACTTCTCCCATTCTCCGGGTCGGCTTTTTCTGTCCAGAGATGGCCTTTTGCCTCACAGAGCATGATTGTTTCCAGGCACTTTCTGGCTTCAGACACCGCCTCCGCTCGGAGCTGCTCCGCAGGCGGCACCGAGAGGCCCTGACACCGGTAATCCGCAGCAAGTTCATTGAGATCCAGCTGAAACTCATCGGACTGCATATATTCCGCCAGTCGTTTTTCTAATGTCACGTCGCGTCCTCCTTTTTCTTGTCGTTTAGCCGATACTTACCGCCCTTTTGACCGGCTTCCTCTCGTATTCTTTTTTGTCGTCGGGGGCTGCTGATAAAATTTGGAGAGGTCTATCTGCAATATTTCAGCGGTCATCCTGTATGCGGCAGGCGCAGCTTCTTCCGGCACATTCTGGCTGACACATTTACCGCCCCGGAACACCATTTCACCCACGTTATACCCGATATTTTCATCAGCCCAGCGGTAGGTGATGGTCTGGTCAGGATACTTCCGGGACAGCGCCGCCACGATATTCGGCACAGAACCCCAGGCCGTGAGAAAGGTCATAGTGTCGGCATCCTCGCTTAAAGCTGCGCATTGGTAGGCGTTCCACTTTGTCCCCCAGTTCTCATTCGCCCATTCATACCATGTGGGACAGCCGTATTGCTGGATGTTCTGGTATGCCTGCTCCCCCAGCGCCCAGACATCTGGGTTTCCCTTTTGCAGCACCGCCCATTTTTCCTTTACAGCATCCTCACCGGCAGGGCCAGCCTGTGCCAGTTCCCGCACATACGTCTGGTACAGCTTCAGGCCCTCGTCAGTCATAGAGCTACGTTCAATACTCAGCATTTTCGGCATGGGAATGAGCTTGTTGAAGTCGAAGGTACCGAGAGGTTTTCCGGTTTCCCGCACATCCTCCAGCATCTTGTGAAACGCAGCCAGCGAAGCAGCGTCCGGCCCAAATGTCAGTTGATTGGTCACATGATTTGGCATATTTACGTCCTCCTATGCAATTTTTTGAGAGAAGTCCACCTGAGCATCCTCCCAGCGGAACATCTCGTCAATGTCGGAGAATTTCTGGGTACGGTTGAATTTCTCCGTCACTTTACCCGGAATGGCCTGCAACTCCAGCATCCTGGCCCACAGATCCGGATGGTGGTCGTAGAGGTGGCGCAGCTCCCTGCGTTTGGCATTGGGACAGAACCAGCAGCCGCCACGATCCGTGAACGCATAAACAGGAGAAAGCAGCCCCGCTTGTTCGCAGAGCTGCCTTGCATCCTGTTCCGTATAGCCGTATTTGTCCAGCAGGGACACTTTGGTCCCCTTGAGCCGCAGCAGGCGTTCCTGCTCATCATGGGCGATGCCGATATACCGAACTGTATCCGGCGGCAGGGTGCGCCCGTATTTCTCCAGCGGTTTCATCTTGCAGTCCCGCTGGACGGCGCACCGACCACAGATGGGGAAGGACCGCACCATCCCCTTCTTGGGACCGCGGGTGATTCTCCCGGTAAACAGGTCCACGTAGGTCTTTTCCGAGCAAAGGACAACGATTTTGATACCCATCCGCTCCAGTGTGGGGATCGCGGTGCCATAGATAAAATCCCGATGTTCAGGAACTTCCCCAGAAATAATTCTGTCAAACATGACTTCGCAGTACACAGCCTCATCCAACGGCTCCCCATGTTCCCGCGCCAGCAGCAGACTGGCGATGCTGTCCTTGCCAAAGCTACAGGAGGCGACATGCTTTCTGCTCATCTCGGTCCCCCCTCTACAAGCGGAAGACCATACCACAATTTCGGCAGAATATCCAGCATTTTTCCCGAACAGCTTATCCGCACTTTTTCTCCAGTCCACAGGCGTCTGCCAAACCAGCAGCACAGTCCGTCTGCTCCCAGGGAGCGTCCTGGTGTGTGAAATGGCCATAGTTACAGAACTGAGCATAGATGGGATCATTCAGCTTCAGCGTTTCAATCATGCCGGAGGGAGTCAGGTCAAATCCGGCCCGGATCACCTGCTCCAGAACCTTGTCGGAACACTTGCCGGTCCAATGGGTGTTGATGTCCACAGCTACCGGCTCGGCCCGACCAATGGCATAGGCGAGGCTGACGGTACAGCGGTCCGCCAGCCCAGCGGCCACAATGTTTTTGGCGACATACCGTGCCATGTATGCCCCGCTGCGGTCCACTTTGGTGGCGTCCTTCCCGGACAACGCTCCGCCGCCGTGGGGAGCGATCCCGCCGTAGGTATCCACCATCAGCTTGCGGCCTGTCAGCCCAGTGTCGGCCTCAAACCCGCCATGCACAAAGCGTCCAGAGGGGTTAATCAGGATTTCCGTCCGCTCATCCGGGTACAAATCCCGCATGGCCGGGGTAATGACTGAGCGGATAACCTCCCGACGCAGCTGGTCCAGATCCTTGAGTACGTCATGCTGGCAGGAAATAACCACAGCAGAAATCCTCTTGGGTACGCCGCCCTCGTATTCCACGGACACCTGGGCTTTGCCGTCCGGTCCCAGGCCACGGATGGTTCCGGTCCGGCGGGCGTTGGTGAGCAGCAGCGTCAGCCGGTTCGCCAGCACAACAGGCATGGGCAGATACAGGGCGGTTTCGTTGCAGGCGTAGCCATACACAATGCCCTGATCGCCAGCGCCCAGCGTGTACTGGTTGGAAACAGCGCCAGCGATATCGCTGCTCTGCTCGTGGGTGATTACCTCCACCTCGTAGCTGCTGTGATACCCTGCCTCCCGCACAGTCTGGCAGACAATAGCGGGAATGTCAGGCAACTTTTTAGCGGTGATCTCCCCGGCCACGATGATTTTTCCGGCGGTTGCCATAACTTCACAGGCAACACGGGCGTGAGGATCGTGGTACAGGCAGGCATCAAGAACAGCGTCGGCAATGGTGTCGCACAGCTTGTCTGGGTGGCCCTCCGTGACCGACTCGGCGGTCTGGATGTACTTATCTCTCATTATATTTGTGATCCCTCTTTTCTTTTGAAGAATGATTTTTATGTGGTGGGATTACCGTAATCAGCCGGGGTTCCAACTGCCTGGCGGTATCGGCCAGTGCAGCGGCGTAACCATGAAGCCATGCGGCATTATAACTGCTCTGCGATGGCTCCTGGTCCGCAATTGTGCGGGCCAGTTTTGCGGAGGCAGTGACAGCTTCGATGCTGGACAAATCATAGTTGGGCATGAATTTCCTCCACGATTTCTTTATCGCTCATATCCGTTCCTCCGTTTTGGCGGCCTGGTGATACCCAAAGCGTGGTTATTGATCTGCTCTGTCCTTGCGTGGACTTCTCTGACACAGTTGTCCCATGCTTTTTTCAATGCGGGAACCGGCAGACCATTTTGCCGGTAGCCTGTCTCAATGCCCTTGTAGTAATGATTGGACGGCATGGCGGGTTCTTTGCACAAGTCCGTCATCACATAGGCCATCACCGTAAACTCCTGGCCGCTACCGTCCCGGACGGTCACGTCCTCTTTCTCATACAGCCGGGGCCATCCCTCGTAGATGTCTAACGATTTCTCGCATTCAGGTGTGATTTTCCACAGCAATCCATGTACTTTCCTCCCTTTGTGCGGCTTGATTGTAGCAACACCAGCGCTCCTGGTATTACTACGAAACAGCAGCTTATAGTCCTCCAGCACCACCGGACCTACCACCTGGGCATTGGGGCAGCGATGCTCCATCTGGTCCAGGTTGATGTTGCTGCCGTAGGCAAAATACAGCCGCTCACCCATCCTCCAGCACCTCCAGGGACCCGGCTTTTGCCAGGTGCGCGATCATGGTCACGGCCTGCCGCTCCACATCGGATTCCGGCAGGATGCACTCCAGATCCGTGGCCCGAATGAAGTTCTCCCGCAACTGCCGGATGTAGCTCTCCGTGTCAGGGTACTCGGACGGATCGAAGCTCTGCTGGCGCAGCGCCTCCATAATCTCCGTACCAGTTCCCTCGTAAATGTTGCCGTCAATAGCAACTTTCATGTTCATCACCTCTCTGGTTCTCGTTGTTTTTTCTTCTTTTTATTGACTTCATAGCTGTCCTTGTCATATCTCCAGGCGCGGTCGCCATCCAAATTCGCCAGGAGATGGTCCCGCGTATTCTTGAATTCAGGTCCGTTGAGTCCCAGGCCGACCAACCATACCCGGAAGGTGAACAGCTCGTTGTCGCTCTGTGTTTTCCGCATGACGGTGCTTCGCTGGGCGATAGCTTTCGCGGACATGGCAAGGCACAGATTGACGTAGGCGGCAACCCGTCCGGCATGAAGGGTGGAGTTGAAGCACCGCCACTCCACCGTGCCTCTGTAGAACACGGAATGCAGATTCAAGGCATGGTATCTGGTCCAGTTGTAGTGATCTGAGTGAGCAGTATTCCCCTCATACCAGATATTTTCCAACTGTGTGAGATCCTTCGTTTCATCCGAAGACAGTTTCCGCGCCTGCAGCAACATCGGCTCCCGGACCTTCTGGCACCAGCGCTCTGCTCTCGCCTCGTTGACTTGCAGGGCTTTGAAAAGCAAATCTTCTTTCGAATACATGATTCCAATGAGATTTTTCAGGCTCTGGCGGTTATGGTTGGAAGCGTCCACATGAACGTGAATACCACAGGAATTGTTGACTTTAGCCCCGGCTTTCCGCAGCCAGCGGATACATTCCTGAAGTTTGGGCAGCTCCGCATAAGTCAGCTTGGGTGTGACCATTTCCACACGGTAGTTAGTATTGCTGACAGCTTTATAGCCTGTTTCCGTTTTCTTTTCCGTCCGAATACTGGCGTCGCTCATCAGCTTCCACTCTTTGCCATCAAGATCCTCCACAGTCCAGGTGTCATATACGCCGCCTGGATGACGGGCTACGGTTAAAAAATACTCCGCCAGAGTCAGTGCGGCCCGTTCACGGGTGATGCCCGTCATCTCCACCTCTACGCCGAAACACTGATCTTTGATCCCAATTTCACTCATGCCGCCTGCTCCTTCAGTTGGGCATCGACAGCCTGGAGGCGGCGGCCTATGGCCTCGATTACATTAACCGTAACGCTGTTTCCTGCCTGCTTATACGCTTGAGAATCCGACGATATCGCCAGCAGCCGGTCGATCTGATCCTCATCAAAACCTTGCAAACGGAGGCATTCCCTGGGCAT
The DNA here is from genome assembly GCA_022800665.1 of Oscillospiraceae bacterium. Lineage (GTDB taxonomy): Bacteria > Bacillota > Clostridia > Oscillospirales > Oscillospiraceae > Pelethomonas. The sequence continues at coordinate 13,691 of JAAWQS010000020.1, read as the reverse complement.
CAGACGGCGAATATGTCCGCCGCGCTCCACAATACCCTGCACACTGGCGACATCGTGGGCCATATGACTGACTCTGCCGCCTCTCGTTTTACTGCCAATGTATCCCAAATCCACAGAATCGCCTTGAAAAGCCTCTTTGTACCCCTTTTGAGTGGGTTCGCTGACCAGAACGCCGGACCGCTCCCTGGGGTGATTGGACAGACTCGTTTGACCATACCGGGCAGTGAGGCAGCGGGCGACATCCGTATTTCTCGGTTCTCCCGCACACAAATCCACCAGATACAGCCCCGTTTTACCGCCCATGCCGCCTGCCTGGGCGGTCTGGGTGCAAGCTACTCCGGCTGGGTCGTAGACACGGGACCCCTGCGGCCCTCCGAGCATTTGTATAAGAGCCTTGCCGTTTGTTCCGGCGACAGGAAATATTTTGTCGGCGCATCGTGGATCAAGATATCCGACAATGAACACCCTTCTCCGTGATTGCGGGACCCCGTGATCGGCGCTGTTAAGCACACACCATTCCAGACCATACCCCAAGTCATGAAGCGTGGTGAGGACGGCACAAAATGTCCGGCCTTTGTCATGCGAAAGCAGTCCAACCACATTCTCAAGCAAAAGATACGCAGGTTGTCTTGCTTCAGCCAGTCGGGAAACTTCAAAGAAGAGTGTTCCTCTGGGGTCATTGAATCCGCCTCTTTTTCCGCTGAGGCTGTAGCTCTGGCAGGGAAAACCGGCGCAGAGGAGATCAAAGTTTGGCATTTCTCCGGGGTCAATTTTTCTGGCGTCAGGATAATAGCATTCCTCCTTCCCGATGCCGTGGATGGCGCGGTAGCTGGCATCGGCGTACTTGTCGATTTCACAGCGGCCGACACACAGGAAGCCTCCGGCGCGGGTCAACCCTGCCCGGAAGCCACCGATTCCCGCGAACATATCGAAGTAACGGATCAGATAATATCATCTCCTTCCTCTTGCAGAGACAGCAGGAAACCGAGAACATCATCACTGACGTTCCCGGCGTCCTGCTGCTCTGGTTCTTCAATTTGTTGTGATACAATTTGGACGCTGCGCAGTTCTTCCCGGATGACAGACCGAACGGCATCCAACAGTTCCCGCTGGCTCTGATGCTCCAGAATCATCCTGCACACAGCATCCGTCCGCTGCCCGGAAGGTATGGCGCGCAATAGTTTCCAGGCTTCTCGCTGGTGGGGAGCCGCCATTGAAAACGAAAGGTTCAGCCGCCGTTTTTCAGCCATTGCCGACACGGGCCAACAACTGCCCCACAAGCCTTTCGTAGCCCTTGGCGTTCATACATACGTCATCCAGGATAAGAGGCCGGCAAAGGCCGTCTGTGGCGGAAACGTGGCGTTTCATCAGGCCGGCCCCGCCGCCCAGGAAGATCGTGGGCATAGCACGGGCATCCAGGCCACTCTCCATGATGGCGGACAGCAGCCGTTGGACATAGGCTCCGGCCTCCCGGCGGATGATCTGCCTGGCTGCTTCGTCCACGCTGCTGGCTTCGCCCCGCAGGACGCTCTCAATTTGCGCCGCCGTCATGGACAGACCCAGGATACGGCGAATCTGCTCGGAGATTTCATCCAGGCAGCGAATCATCCCCAGTTCCAGGCTCCGGCAGGTAGTGGCGTTGGGGATACGATTGTCCAGCCGCATCAGGTCTACCGTCCAGCCCCCGATATCCGCCACGATGACAGACGGTTCGTCCAGCAGTTCCATCTGCATCAGCACAGCGGCATAACCCTGGGGAAACAGCGTCACATCCGCAATGGTGACAATGTAATCGACTCCTTCATAACGAAAAGAGACGGGATTCCTGTCCCGCAGCAGATAATCCCGAAACTTTTTCTTGTCCCGCCCAAAGCTGGTAAGGGGCAAACCTGCCGCCAGATGTACGTCAACGACAACATCCGTTTTGCGGAAAGCCAACTCTCCGGCAACAGCGGCCAGCGTCAGCAGATAGTAATCCTCTGTGACAGTTTTGTCCTTTTGGAGAGGTTGCCGTCCGCTGCCCACAACATAATATTTCCCCTCATATTCCAGCACATTCTTTCGGGTATAAGGTTCATGTTCGTACTCCACCAGCCCGGTGGGGAAAGAAAAGTGTGCTGTTTTCATTGCGGCGTAGCCGTGGTCAATGCCAATAATAATCGTATCATTCATCGCTCGTCACCTCGAATCTTTCCTGTTTTCTTCTTATGTGAGACTGTCTGCACCGGTTTTTTCTCAGGCGCCTGTTCCAGCCCCATTTCCTGTGCCGTGCGGAGGAAAAAGCTGTTATTCCCCTGCCAGAAATGGATGTACAATTCTCCTTCAGAGGTCTGACGGGGACGCTGCTCTACCCCTTCTCCCCAGCCATCTGCATATTGTCCAATGCAGGTTTCCTTCAGTTCATCCAACTGTTCCGGGGTCAAAGCCCCGCTCACCTGGCAGACGGCCACGCCATACAGATGATGGTCGATCACTTCGGCAGAGAGAAACAGGGAATGTACTTTTTCATCCACCTCTTTGGAGCCGTCAAAATAGTGCATCAGCCCGCGTTCCCGTTCCTCCGGCAGAATTTCGTCCTCAATCGCCTGCAGGACGGTATCCTTGTATTCCACCAGATCCCAACCATCCAGAGTGGCAAACGCCTCATCCGTATCGCCGTACTCATTGTCCTCTTTGAAGAACAATTCCGCAGTTAATGGGCTGTACAGTTTGAGAGTTGTCTGCGGCAATGTTTTTTCTTCCGCTTCCTTGACCGGCCCTTCCCCCAGAGCGTTCATAGCCAGTTCGGTGAGATTATAGCAAGGCCAATTCTCCACATTAAACTGTAGCGGATTGTCCATACGGAGCAACAGCTCTGCATCATGCCGTTCCGGTTCGTAATCATATTGCAAAAAGCAATATATATCCCGCGTGGCGGCAACTTCGGGCATCTCGGCAATTTCTTCCTTCGTCAAACCATCCAGTGTTGCATCGAAGTCGGCCATATTTTTGTCCAGCAGACTGCGCAGCGCTTCAAGCACTTCCGCGTCCGTCATCTGGGCTATATCGCTGGCGGTCATCGGTTTACCCTTTGCGGGATTCTCCGCCGTCACTGGATTTCGATTATCCATCTGCCGCGCCTCCCTTCTTACCGGGCGAAAACCGATTTAGGAAACGAATCCGCCCCCGTACCTTCTTGGCAGAAGCATCCAGACCGTTTATATTGCCCTGTAGCCGCCGTTGGATGGCTTTCAGCTTCTGCGGGTCATTGCAGCATTCCACCACAACGTACTCGCTCCCGGCGGCCAGCAGTTCCCGTTTACCGCCCTCGTCCCGAATGCTGGACATGAGCCGTTGGCCCAGCCGTTTCCGGTAGGCGGATTGGAGGGATTCCGCATCGCCGGACACACCATGCCGCTCCAGAATAGCGGCAATCTCGTCAGAGCTGATCCGCATTTTAGCGGACAGCCGCCCCATGATCTCCGCCTCCGCTTCGGGCGGAAGCAGCGGCTTATATGCCATCATGGTGTGGCCTCCTGATCCGGCAGCAGCAACGTCAAAATGTCAGCTATGGTGGAAAATGTTTCGGACAGCTCACGGGCCTCCTTGACAGAATCCTCGATTTCCTCTGTCCGCATACGGGTACAGTCAACCCAAATGCGCACATTTTCCTCTGTGGGAGTCAGCAGAACCGCCTTTTCAAAGGCTTTACAGAACAATCCGGCGATTTTCTTGTGCTGGTCGATCTCGGCATTCTGCTTTCGCAGCTCCTTTTTCGCCTTTTCCATCTCAACCGCCTCTGCCGCAGCCTGCTCTCGTTCTTCCTCCGGCACCTCCTGGAGCTGCTTCGTCAGATTATATCCCTGGTTGATGGACAGCTCCCGGTTATCCAGAGCCTCCTTGACAGCGGCGGGGGCATATTCATCAATCTGAGCAATGCGCCCCATCGTCTGTTCCCCCAAACCAACGGCCCGCGCCATTTCCTTCCTGGTATCAACAGGTGCTGAAATCGGGTTCGGCGAATTCACCGAACCCGATTTTGCGTCCTCGCTTTTCTGATCGCCACCGCCAGCCGCCATATTTTCTCTTGCTTTAGCCTCTAGGTCCGGCTTCAGCTTCAGGGCAATCTTTCCCAACTCCCACTTGTCCAAATTGCGGCGGCCCTTCTGGGTATCCAGCGCCCACTGCTTGGCCTCCAGCAAATCCGCAAAAGAGAACACAGCCATATTATAGGGGATATCGTGCTGTTCACACAATTTTTGACGGTTATGCCCGTCCACGATGACCATATCCTCATTGACAATGATGGGAGAGTAGCACCCATTTTTCAGGATATCCGCCTCCAGAGCGGCAAGCTGCTCCCCCAACAATGGGGGGAGCAGTTCGGCCATCTCCGGCAGCACGGTCGGGGTACGTTCCGTGCTGCTGTATACAGTTCCGGTGTTTTGCATTACGCAGCCTCACAGTCCTCGGACCGGACGGCTCCGGCATCATCCTCGGCCCTCCGGGGGGACAAAATTTCCACCTCCGAAGCCTTGATGAGAAATCCAGGCTGGCGGGTGGGATCTTCCTCAAACACAATGGTTTCGAAGTCCCCGGTCGCTACCAGCTTGCAGCCCTTGTACGCCATCTGCGCACAGCGTTCGGCCAGCAGCCCCCGCACCTTGATGGAGATGAAGTCGGTGAGCCGGTTGCCGCTCCGGTCGCGGTAGCGGCGGTCCGATGCGATCCGCAGGATAGCCACCGGTTTGCCGGATTCGCTGGTCCGCAGCGTTATATCGTTGGTCAGGTTACCGATTGCGGTAATTTTCAGCATATGTGCCTCCTTTTTTGTTTTGAATGTATTTTATGCCCACTCCAGGACGAACACCACCGTCAGGATGGATTCGTCTGTGACGGACTTGGACATCGCGGACACGACAGCATCGTATTCCAGCGGCAGGTTTCCATCCTCCTGGATGGTCCAGTTGCCAGACAGACTGAGCGCTTCGCTGCTGCCGTTTTTGGTAGTTTCAACGTCATTGATGGAGAAGCCGATCTTCTTGGCATCAACCTTCTCTGCCGCCATATTGGTGCGGAAAGGAACCAATTTCCAACCGTTTCCGGCGTTTACAGTAACGGAGGAAACCTTGATATCACCTGTGGAACCATTGCGGATGGCCTGCCCTGTAGCGGCATGGATGTCACCGTTTTCCGACACCGCCAGCGGCAGGACCACCGGTACCGACACGGAGAACTTTGTGACCCGCGCCCAGTGAGCGTAATAATTCCCGACACCAGCTGTTATGTAGACAGTGTTCTCATCTACCTTCGTCCCAGCCCCGTCATCCTTCTCCGTGAACCAGCCCAGAAAGCTATAGCCGTCTTTGGTCGGCTCGGTGGGAAGAATCAGCTTTTCGCCGTAGGTCTGGCCTGTGGTTTCGGTTTTGCCGTCACCCAGATCCCAAGTGATGGAATAGTGATTGGCTGTGAACTGCGCGTAATAGGTGGCAGCACCAGCCGTGGAATAGGTGGTGTTCTCTGTCACCTCCGTGCCGTCCTTTTCAGCCGTGAACCAGCCGAGAAACGTGTGACCAGCTTTGACCGGATTGCCGGAGGGCAAGACTACTTTTTCACCATACTCCTGATTCGTGGTTTCCGTCTTGCCATCGCCCATATTCCAGGTGACCGTGTAGGAATTGGTGGACCAATGGGCATAATAGGTCACATTTCCAGCCGTATTGTAGGTCGTAGCACTGGTGACCTGGGTACCACCGCTGGCAGCGGTATACCAGCCAGCAAAGGCATAACCGGCCCTGGTTGGTGCGGTGGGGAGGGGCAGCTTAGCGCCGTAAGTCGGGGATGTGGTAGCGCTGGCAGGTGTCCCGCCGTTGGCATTCCAGGTCGCCGTATAGGAATTGGCGGTAAACTGAGCGTAAAATGTCTGAGCGGCGGAGATTGTCACCGTGCTGTACAAATTTCCGCCAGTTGCAGAAGTGTACCAGCCTTTGAATGTGTGACCAGCCTTGACCGGCGTGTAGCTGGGGGCGGTCGCCTTTGCGCCAGTATTGACAGCCGTGGTCACGCTGCTCTGCCCGTTCACAGTACCGCCGTTATTACTAGCATTCCAGGTGACCGTGTTGGCGTTGGCAGTCCAGTGAGCGTAGTAGGTCGTGGCCCCGGCTGTCGAGTAGGTAGTGGAACCCGTTACCTGAGTGCCACCAGTTGCGCTGGTGTACCAACCGGCGAAAGCATAACCGGCTCTGGTAGGTGCGGTGGGAAGAGTCAGTTTTGAGCCATAATCCTGGGATGTAGTGTTGCTGGAGGGAGTCCCGCCGTTGGCGTTCCACGTCACCGTGTAGGCAATGGCGTTGAACTGAGCGTAAAAGGTCCGGGCGGCGGAGATGCTCACTGTGTTATACAGGCTCCCGCCGCTGGCGGATGTGTACCAGCCCTTGAAGGTATGGCCGGTTTTCACCGGCGTATAGCTGGGAGCGGTCGCTGTGGAACCAGTGGTGACCGTGGTGGTGACACTGCTCTGCCCGTTCACCGTGCCACCGTTGCTGCTGGCGTTCCAGGTGATGGTGTTGGAGTTGGCGGTCCAGTGAGCGTAGTAGGTCGTGGTCCCGGCCCGGTTGTAGGTGGTGGAACTCGTTACCTGGGTACCGCCGCTGGCGGCGGTGAACCAACCGGCAAAGGTATAACCGGTTCTGGTAGGTGCGGTGGGCAGGGTCAGCGTGGAGCCGTAGGTCTGGGACGTGGTGGCGCTGGCAGGTGTGCCACCATTGGCATTCCACGTCACTGTGTACGAACTGGCATTGAATTGGGCGTAGAAAGTTCTGGCGGAAGTCACGGACACCGTATTGTACAGGCTCCCGCCGCTGGCAGAAGTGTACCAGCCTTTGAAGGTATGACCAGCCTTGACCGGCGTGTAACCGGGAGCCGATGCAACACCGCCGGAGGTTACCGTGGTCGTGACGCTGCTGCTCCCGTTCACCGTGCCGCCATTGCTCCCGGCGTTCCAGGTAACGGTCACGGAGAGGCTTTCGTTGCAATCGTCACAGCGTCCATCACCGTTGCTGTCCCGGTGATTCTCGTAGTTTGTGGTGGAGTAATCACAGTCGCGGCAGGTCATATCCACACGATGCTCCGTGCTGGAATAGGACCGGTAGTCGTAGGACCAGTTATGGGCTTCTCTGGAAGAATCAATGGTTTCATTGCACTCGGTGCAGTAGGATTCATAATTGTGATAGCTGTCGTTATACTGGCTGAAACTGTCCCGGAGACTGTGATTTTCACGGAAATAATCCACTTCTTCCCCACAATCGCGGCAGACTTTAGATACATAGTGGTAACTGCTGTTGTAGTACTCGCAGTTATAGGAGTACCTGCCGTGGCTGCAAGATGTATCCCCACCACCGGAGCCGCTCCGCGTGTAGCCGCAAAGCGTGCAGGTGTCGCCGGAAAAGGTATGGGGATCTGTGGAAACGCCATAGGCCGCACTGCAAGTCGTACAGGCAATATGCGTAGCGTGGTAGTCAGCCGAGGTGGACACATACAGGTACTTCCAGCTACAATTGGTGCAGGTACAGCCCGACAGATTACAGCCCTCGCCTAAAGCATGGGCGTGATCCTGTAGAATCTGGAGGGAGAAACAGAGGGTCAGCAATAGGAGCAGGGCCGAGTATAATTTCTTTTTGAACATGAATGGATTCCTCCTTTTATCCGGCTGCCGCGATGGTGAAGATCACTGTAGCGGCAGTAACGGCTTTGTCCGCATTTCCGGCGGATACCTTTGCATCATAGCGGATAGGGAGACTCTTCCCGGCTTCGATATCCGGGAACGCCTCTTTCGTGATGGGCAGTTCCCCCGCCTGGGTGGTCGTGCAGTCATTCAGCGACAGAGCGATGGTGTTTCGCCGGTTTTCAAATGCTCCAAAGTTCCCGATTTCCAATGCTCCCGGCCTCACTTCAACCGCCACGACATGGATAGACCCGGTTTCGGCATTATTGGTGATGGCAGCGTTGGTTGCGGTCACAACCGTCCCTTCCACCACCGAAACCGGCAGGGCTGCGGGAACTGTGACGCTGATTTTTTGCGCTGCATTGATGACCGTCAGCGTCACCGGCACTTCGGTCTGCTTGACCTCCTTTGCAAAGGCCGGGACCGCGAGGCTGAAAGCCAGCACCAGGGAACAAACCAACGAAATCATTCGTTTTTTCATGGCATTCTCCTTACTGCGCCCACAAATAAGCGATTCGGAGTGTTACATCCAGTTTTAATGTTCCGGTTTCGGCGTTGTTTTCCAAGCGTGTGATCGTGGCGGTGCAGGGATAGTTGCCCAACGGCAGGGCGCTTTTCAGATGGACAGTTCCCAGCACTTGGCCTGGTTCGAGCTGGAAGGATTCTGTGATGGCTTCGCCGTTATCCTTCCGAACGATCTCGACCCGATAGACATCCTTCGCGCTGTCGTTGCTGATCCGGCAGTTGGCGTCCGTGCCGTCCACCAGCGCGAACAGGTCGGCATCCATTGATACGTGCATCTCGCTGCCGGTTACCAGCTTGTTCAGCTCATCAATGATGGACGAAAAGTCCTGATTATAGAAGATAACCTCTGTTTCTGGGAATGCTTTGGCCCTTTCGGTGATGGACACCTTGATTTTGTCTTTCACAGCCGCAGTGGAATCCTTGTCGAAAATGACCTTGACCGGACCGTCCACACGGCAGACAATCAGGGATTTCATATTGGTGCCGCCGTTCATAAACACAGCATTCGTGCCGCCGCCCCAGACAATGACACGGCCAGTGACAGTGACATGATTGAGGGTAATTACCCCATCCGCCGCACCGCAGCCGATGAGGAGATCACCGTTGATGGTCATGTCTTTCAGCGTGACATCGCTGGTGCGAACCAACAGATTCCCGTTGCGATTCCCCGTGTACTCGCCGCCGTCCGTGATGTATTCCTTAATAATGTTGTAGAAGATCTGGGAGAACTCGGCGCGGGTAATATTGGCTCTGGGCGTCAACTGCCGCTGGGGGTTGCCGTGGATGTAATCTGCCCCAACCATCGCTTTTACATAGGGGACTGCCCAATTGGACACAGACGCATGGTCGGGGAAACCGGACAGATCGGTTCCGCTGTAGTCGTTATTGTACAGCTGGAGAGCGCGTGCAACAACGGCCATCGCTTCCTCCCGGCTGATGGGATTGTCCGGGGTCATGGTCCCGTTGCCGTTTCCGGCGTAGGTTCCCATGTGGACCGCTTTCCGCATATCGTCATAGTACCATTTGTTGCTCTGAACATCCCGGAACTGGGAGATATCCGTTGTTTGATAGGCACCAAAGGCCCGGTTCATGATGGCGGCCATCTCAGCGCGGGTAAGGTTGCCGTCAGGCCGCAGCAGGCCCTGATCGTCACCGCGCAGCAGGCCGTTTTTCACTGCGGCGTCCATAGATTCGGAGTACCATGCGTTCCGCTTATAGTCGCGGAAGTCCGATGCGCTGGCGGCAAAGGCTGTACTGACCAGTGAGAAACAGAGTGTCAATCCTAACAAAAGTGATAAAATACGCTTCATGTTGCCTCCTTACAAATATTGTAGAGGGGCAGGCTGTCCAGCCTGCCCCCTGGTTGAAATGATAGCCCTGTCGATTAGATATCCCATTCAATGACGAACAGAACGCTGGCAACGCCGGCGTTGGTCACAGCCTCGGAGACAGAGGTCACGATGGCATCGTAGCTGATGGCGGCACGATTCTTGGCGGTATCGCCGCTGCCGCTCATGTAGCAGCCCTCAACAGCGGAGGTCAGCAGATTCTGGGCGGACTCATCGCCGTTCGTAGTGGCCAGCTGATCGCCGCCGCCAATGCGCATGGCGAAGCCCACCTTGTTGCTGTCCACCTTCTCACCGGCCAGCGTGGAAGGATCGCCGAAGGCCGTCAGATGCCAACCTTCGCCAGCATGAATAGCCACAGAGGACACCTTGACCGCTCCGTAGCTGTTATTCACGATTTCGGCACCTGTAGCCGTGGTGACCCTGCCATCGGTGCCAACGGCGATAGGAAGAACCGTGGGAACGGCTACGGACATGGCGGTAGCGGCGGGATTGCCACCCAGGGAGCCGTCCTCGGTGGAACTCAGGGTGACGTTGGAGCTGGCGGAGCCGCCGGAAGTTTCGCTGGTGTTGGCCGCGTTTGCAACGCAGAGCAGGGACAGGGACATACACAGGGCCATAGCGAGGGACAGGAAACGTTTTGCAGTGTTTTTCATAGTGAATCTCCTTCAAATTATTAGTTTATGTTTGTTTTACGCCTGGACGGTAACGGTAACGACAGCCCCGGCGGTGCCGAGGACTGCGCCCGTTTCCGGGTCCAGGCTGTGGAACATGGCGGTACACTCGTAGGTACCGGCGGGCAGCTCTACATCCAGCTTGGCGGAAGCGATCTTACTGCCGACAGCGATAGCGGCGGAGGAATAGATCACCTCATCCGTATCGTTGCGAATCAGTTCCACACGCTGGGGGTAGGTGTTGACCAGCTCGTTGACGATCATCAGATTCCCTTCGGACTTTGCGTTTGGGAAAACAGGCGAGGTATTCATGGAGATGTTGATCATCCCTTCCTCCACCTTGCTGTTGAGGGAAGCGGCGATTTCTTCTTCGCTGAGCGCTGACCACCCACCTTCCTCCGCATTCTGGTCGTAGGCGATGCCGGTAGTGGGACCGTTGGGCTTGGCCGCGCTCTGGGTCTTGCCGGAGAAGAAGCGGAAGCCTGCGATGCCGCAGATCAGCAGCAGGGCCAGCAGGCCAGCGCCGATGGCAATCTTACGGCGGGTGTCACGGTTCATTCTGGAAAAGCTGTTATTCATGGTCATTCTCCTTGAAATGTAGTATTTTTTGTGGCAAGTAGACGGTTGAGACGGCGGTGGGACTTCTCACCCTGGGGATTATTTTCATCTGGCTGCATCACCCCTTTCATGATGTTCTGCTAAAAGGCACTCGTTCCAGTCCTTGCCCATTGGTGGCTGCTGGACCGTCACGATGTAGCCTTTTTGCTCGTATTTTGCCTTGATCTGTGCTGCTGCGGTCTGCCCCGGCTGGTCTGCGTCCAGGCACAGGATGATTTGCTTCAGGCCGGGATTCTCCTTCAGGTAGGTTTCCAGCGCACCGTCATACAGGCAACACAGAGCTACAGCGTTTTTGGTGATCTCCCGGTGCATGGTGCAGAAACTCATCAGGTCGATGGGCGCTTCAAACACATAAACCTCCGGTTTGGTTGGATCACAGTATAGGCGGAAAGCCACCGCCTTGTTGCTGCTGGGTACGTCCCCTTTGAACCCCGCGCCGTCCCGGTCATAGGTGCCGCGTTTATTGGCAAACACTGGCTGACCCGCGCCATCCCTGCCTATGAATACACAGTTGTGATATTGTGCATCCTCGTACAGCAATCCGGCGTGGATGAAGCCGTTGATGACCTGGGAGGCGATGCCCCGCTTGCGGAGGTACGCATAGACCCGCCGGTTATCTCCGTTGGGCACTGGCAAGGCGAAGGGCGTCTTTTCTTTTGGAACAGATTCTTTTGACCGGGCTGAGGGGGAGTCTCTGGCCCGGCCATTGTAGGACAGCAGGTAATGGACGGCTTCGGGAAAACTCTTGCCGCAGAAGTGCTGGAGGAACGTAATGGCATCTCCGCCTGTCTGCTCTGAGTAACGCCGCCAACTCCGCCGGTCCTTGATCCGCAGACTGTCCATCTCTTTTGTGGTGTAGTAACTGCCGATCTGCTGGACGCTGTAGCCCAAATGGGACAGCAGGTCCGGCAGGTCCGTTTCGCGGGCAATGGACATTTCTGTGTCCGTAAATCTGTTTGTGGCTGCTTGATTCGTGGCTGTTCACCTCCCTTCCAGGACGCAAAAAGGCCCCCAGGATATCCCTTCGTCTGGGATACTCTGGGGGCCTCTCTCCGCAGTATTTGTTGTTGGTGCCGGATGCCGTCACACTGGCTGACACGGGCTTGCTGTGGCGGGTTAGCTGTCTGCCTGGGGCTGGGAGCCGCCGGTGGTGTCCTCCCCCTCACAGGGGCCGACACCTGCCTGACATTCGGCTTCGCTGAGTGCCTGCTCGATCAGGCTCAGGATGAACTCCCGCTGGGTCAGCTTCTTGCCAGTACGAGCAGTTTCCCGCTCCAGGTGCGATTTGATACGCTGGAATAATTCTTCCGAGATTTGGAACGCCATTGTTCTTGTTTTTCCCATTGTGCTGCTTCCTCCGTTTTCTTTCATCTTGTAGTATTCGATCAGCAACCGAGTAATGTACTCGCTGGTGGTCAGCCCCGTTGACTCCTTGTCCGCATAGACGCGGCTGTGTAAGTCTATCGGGATCTGAGCGCATAGATTGATTGTCTGGGCCATTGTTACGTCCTCCCCTTTGTTTGGTAGACCAAGTATACCGAACTCTGCGGATGAATGCTATTACCAATACCACCAATGAATTGTAGACAGATGAAGCATAGTAGATAAACGAAACATCATTATGCGATTATATCCATTTCCTACCTTGTCGTTCAAAATAGCAATAAAATGACCGCATACACTCGTTAAAGTGCAAGCGGCTCTGCTGTTGAGTACTCAGCTATAGACAATTGAGAACAAACTCCCCATAATAAAGGACGTTTTTAGATACCTACTAACATAATCCAGCGCAAAATCTCAAGTATTTGACCCCGGTTTTTCTAAGCCGGGAAACGGAGGAGCTATTATGCGAACACTGGCATCTTTAATCGCAGCCTATCTCGAAACAGGCGAATATGAAAAACAGTTATCACCGGATACGATAAAAGCCTATCGTATTGATCTTCTGCAGTTTTTGGACTTTACGGAGGGTGCATGGGCAGACAAGGTCACCTTAGATCAGTATATCAAATACCTGAACCAGCATTTCTCTCCACGGTCGGTGAAGCGTAAGCTGGCAAGCGTCCGTGCCTTTTATCACGAGATGGAAATAAGCGGCGAACTGGATGAAAATCCATTCAACAAACTCCACGTCCGCATTCATGCGCCGCAACAATTGCCACGGATTATTCCCGATCAGGTCGTACAGGCACTTTTGCAGACTGCTTACGATGCCTATGCGCCAGGGCGGCGAGAAGTGCTGCGAGATATTGCAGTATTAGAACTCCTGTTCAGCACTGGACTGCGGGTATCGGAGTTGTGCGCATTATCACGGGACACCTTCCTGTTAAGCAACAGTGAATTACGCCTCTTGGTTAAAGGAAAGGGACGAAAGGAACGTGTACTCCAAATTACAACACCGGAACTGCTCCAACTCCTTCAAACGTACTACAATGCATTTTCCGATGAGATCCAGGAGCAAGGGGCTATTTTATTCAACCGGCGGGGACGTCCGCTTTGTCCACAGTCGGTCCGGCGAATTATCGACAAATATATTCGGAAAATTGATGACGCAAGCCATATAACGCCTCATATGTTCCGCCACACGTTTGCTACATCACTTCTGGAAGCCGGGATGGATATACGATATATTCAATCTCTGCTGGGACACAGTTCTATTTCTACTACACAAATTTATACGCATGTAACCGCCCGGCAACAGACCTTACTACTGGCTGAAAAGCACCCAAGAGGTAAAATGTCCTTTTCCCTCCAATAGTTTTAGAAAGGCCGCCTACACATTGGGCGGCCCTTCCTCTATTCGACAGATAATCTATAATTATCGGT
>JAAWQS010000019.1 GCA_022800665.1 Oscillospiraceae bacterium | reverse complement strand
CCGCTTCTAATTCTAAACGTCCCCTTTCCCAAATTATGTTTAACTGCCTCCTTGATCCCTCTGTTATTTCTCATATCCTTGAAAATTGATTTCCCTGATTTTCTTCCTCTCCATCTTGACAAACCGGGCGTTCATGCGTATAATAAAGACAGAAAGCGTATTGCGCCAACAGCCATCAGAGATACCCTGGATCTATTTGTCGAAATGGCCGTCCTCCGTGTCTGCGGGGGGCGGTCATTTCCTGTTTCTCTGGGGGGTAGGGCAAAACTTTTACTTGCCAGATTTGGAAATATGTCTTATAATAGGGTCTAGGATTCGGCGCAGCCGGAGAGATCCCAATCTGTGATTTTTTGGAAGGAGTTTTCGATGATGATGAAACGATTGACAGCTTGGCTGCTCGTCTTATGTATGACGCTGTCGTTGCTGCCTGGGACGGCGTTCGCGGCCAGCGGCGGCGGGGATGATGATGGATTGATTACCGTCTATTATGACCTCAATGACGGTGGTAAATCTACATACCGCTTGAAAATGAAAACCAAAGAGGGTGAAGAACCGCGCATCAATCCTGGTGCGGTCTGGGCAGGCCGCCCTTTTGCCGGATGGATGGGCGACCGGGCTGGCTCTACGGCTGCTGAATTCAAGGATGGCGCGGTCCTCTATGCCAACTGGCAGAGCGGATATGAGCTTACGCTTGATTTCAATGAGCCGGAGAATTCACCAACGTCATTAACGTACACTACCGACAATAACGGCAAGTTGAAAGAGCGTGACCTTGCGGCTATTGACAACCAGATTGCAAAAGTAGAATCCCTCGGAAAGTATTCTTTCGAGGGATGGTATGTTGCTGAAAAAAAAGGTGAATATGAGAAAGATGATTTGTTCACTAAACAGCTCACCACTGATACTGTAATACCCGCAAATGGTTTCAAGCTATATGCTAAATGGGCATCTATTTATACGATCAATTTTGATTATGATATGACTGGCAAGGCAGAGAGTGGGCAGAGCAACCCCCCGATAGAAACAACAACCGGGGGCGTTCTAAGCAAGATGCCTAAGACCCCCGCTTTCAAAGACGATGGATATGACTTTGAAGCTTGGTATATTATTGAAGAGGTAGAATATTCTCTGCCTGGCTCAAAACCGATTACAGAAGGACAACTTCCCAGAGATAAGGTTACTAACAAGCTAGAGGACATGAGAGGCGTTCGGATTCCGCATGATGAACTCAGCAAGTTTTCTTTTACCGAAATTGCAGAGGCGCTGAAAGAGCTAAAAGCTAATAATCAGATTTCAGATGATAGTATTACACTCGTAGCAAACTGGCAGCTCCCCGCAGGTATTGTCTTCCATGCTAACGGCGGTCATTTTGGATCGGATGAAAAGAATTATAGAATAGTTATCAAAACAGATGAGAACGGTGAATTAAGAAGATTACCAAACCCAGACCCAGAAAAAGATGGTCCCTTTATCACAGGATATAAATTTATAGGATGGTATAAAGCGGACGCTTTTAATCCTACAGGAACACCACCGGGTAAGGATGCAGTTGTTGACAAGACAAAAAAAGAGGTTGAGATAGGAGATAAATTTTCGGGACCAACCACGGTCTATGCCGCATGGGAAAAGCTCATGAAAGTTACGATTAACTTTGGTACCGGTGATCTTACGCCTGTAACCCTTTATGTACCACACGGCCAACAGCTTTCAAGTAATGATTATAAACAGTACTTGGAAGACTTAACAGTCAAGGGTTACACAGTTGGGGATTTGTTTACTATAGAGCCAGAAGGTGGCATGCCGGAGAACCAAACACTTGAGCAGATAAAAACATACTCCTTTACGGCGGACACAACTATTAAAGTAAATTTGATTAAGGGATATCTCGTCAATTTCTGGACTGAAGATGAAAATGGTACGCCCATCAAACTCCCGTATCCTGCTGGTGATCCTACTGGGAAGGGCAACTGGTATACTAACACGCAAGGCCACTTAATAAATGATGCGACAAATATGCCCAGTGACCCTCAATACCCTAATGACCTCAAATCCTTTATTGATTGGTATACTGCGGACGGAAAGCCCCTTCCTCAATCGACTTTTGATAATAAGCCGTCTTATGGTCCTTTCGAGGGTGAGCAGAATTTCTATGCACACTGGGGTGCGCCATTTAAGATTACATTCCAATCGAATACCGGCGGAAATATTATAACTGAAGTCAAAACTGATAAAGCTGGCAAAATTCCTATTCCGCTGCCCACGCCTACCTCGCCAACAGAGGGACAGTACAAAGACTACGTGTTTGAGGGGTGGCACTTAAAGCAAGATTTATCAGATACCGCTGTCGACCTTAGTACACCTGCGCAGTCTGAACCCCCTGTTCTTTATGCGAAGTGGATAAAGCCTATTCAAGAAATTCCTATAACATATGACCCTGGAACACGAGGAACTGTGACCACTACCCCTGTACAGGATAAGACTACATTGTCTGGTCAATTCCCCCCCTCGCTCCCTCAAGCAGTACCTGATGATGTAACTGCATTCCGGTTTGGAGGTTGGTTTACAAAAGCTGACGGTCAAGGTACAATGATAAACGCTGGTGACAAGATTCCTGACGATGTGTATACTGACTCAACTACTGGCGCAATCCATCTCTTTGCATACTGGATACCAACAACCCGCGCCACTAACTCCCCCTCCTCCACCTTTGCAATGCGTCCCACTGCGGATGTGCCATCGCTCACTGCGGCAGCTGGGGAGTTTGACATTACCCTTACCGACAAGAAGGGCGGAACTTTACCGGATGGCTCACCTCTAGTTGACAAAGTAGAAACTGAAGGTAAAAAGTTGCCCGTTTCTAAGCTTCCTGAAAAACTGGTAAAAGATGGATATGAGTTTGTGGGCTGGTTCAGCGCAGAGACTGGTGGCACTAAAATCACTACTTCTACACAGTTTTTTAAGGATACAGAGATTTTTGCCCGTTGGGAATCCAAAATTATTTTTGCTCCCGGTATAGGTAATTTCCCTGATGCTCCCGATGCACTTTATAAGGAACTCGTCACAACGGATAACAGGCTGAGCAATTGGCCAACAGACCCGGTCTGTAATGGTCAAAGATTTTTAGGCTGGTATGACGAGAACGATAAAAAGGTTTCTGAAAATCAGTTGTTCCCTGATGCAGTCACACTTACTGCCAAATGGGAACCAATTAAGCTCACGATTACCTTTGACCGTAACGATGGCACAGGTACTTATGTTACGAAAGAGGCAGATGAGAACGGGCTGGTGACTGATTTTGATTCAATTGATGACCCTGAACGTACCGGATACGATTTTGACGGTTGGTTTACCGAAAAAGAAGGCGGTACTGAAGTTACATCAACGTATGTCTTTACTGCCGATGCTACCGTTTACGCTCACTGGAGAAAGCTTCCAGTAATTACCTTTGACCCTGACAACGGAGAAAATCCCCAAGTTTTAACAGTGGACAAAGATGGTAATTTGGTTGGGTATGATACCCTCGATCCCCCAAAACGTGCGGGATACAAATTTGACGAGTGGTATACTGCGCGGAACGGCGGTGGCAATAAGTTCGACTCCGCTGCAAAATTTACCCAAGATGCAACTTTTTATGCTAACTGGATAGCAACAGAATATACGATTCACTGGAAAACCAAGTCAGATTCCGACATTGATACTACCCCCATTAACCCTGCAACAATAGCTGACTCGGAAACTGTCGGCGGCTATATCCCTAGTCTTCCTCAAATCACTCGCAAGGGCTACCGGTTTGGAGGCTGGTGGACTGGGGATCCCAATGACTCAGATGAAACAAAGCATGGTATTCAGATTACAACAGACACCCCTATCGACAAAGACACCACACTGACAGCAAAGTGGATAGATCTCACCACCACTGAGCCCGAAAACCCGGTTGTTACCTTCATCGTAGACATCGCCGGGATTCCGGACGATGCCGCCCACTTCACACTGGAGACAAACAGCAGTCACCAGCTGGAGCAGCTGCCTGTTCTGGACGGCATTGGCAAGGTCAACGGCTGGCGTCTGGAGGATGGGAGCAGCCGCGTAACGGAGACGGAAGTTTACAACAGCAACACTAATCTTTACGTCTATACGGCGCAGACCTACTCCGTCACCTTTGACTGGAATGACGCCGAAGAGGGCGGAACCTCCAACAAGACCATTGTTGAAACCAACGCAGACGGTCAGATTGATGCCGACAAGTGGCCGAACACGGACAACGCACGGCCCGGTTATCATTTTGACGACTGGTACACGGAAGCCACGGGCGGCGAACCGGTTCTCAGGCTCAAAACCTTTACCGAGGACACCACCATTTACGCCCACTGGGTCGGTCCCTACACGATTACCTTTGATGCCAACGGCGGCGCTTTCCCAGATGGCGAGACAAAGAAGGAAGCCGAAACGGACGCAAAAGGCAATCTTGACCGCGCAAACATCCCGGAAGACCCAAGCCGGGAAGGATACGGTTCCTTTGTGGGCTGGTCCCTGACGGCAGACGGCACGGAAGAGATTACCCCCTCCGGTCAGCCCTATGAGAAGGCAACCACCCTCTATGCCATCTGGGGACCTCCCTACGACATCACGTATGATGCCATGGGCGGCGAAGTCACCCCGACGGAGGAGCAGCTGAAGAGTACGGAGGAGGGCAAATATCCTGAGCTGCCCGTCCCCACCCACACCCGCGATTCCTTCGGCGGCTGGTACACCACCCAGGACTACCAGGAGGGGACCCAGGCCACGGCAGGCGGCGATTGTCCGGGTGCGGTAACGCTGTATGCGAAGTGGACCCGTGAGCCGCCCTATACGATCACCTTTGAAGCGAACCGAGAGGGCGCAACGATGGAAGACCCGGACAGCGGGGCGGCGGTGACAACCATCACGCTGAAGACGGACGACAAGGGCGTACTGATGAAAGCCCCGCCGGAGCCGATGCTGCGGGGCGGCAAGTTCCAGGGCTGGTATACCAAGGCGGAAGAGGGGACGGGGGATCTGGTAGCAGACGCGGCCACCCGGACCTATACGGACGACACGACCCTGTACGCCCACTGGGAGACCATGGAGTTCAAGATCACGTTTGACTTCAACCTCAGCGCGATCATGTCCAATCCCACCAATGTGACCACGTACACGACCACCAAAGGCGGTTCGCTGACCTATCTGCCCGGCGATCTGCCCCAGGCATCCTCTGGCGACAAGAAGATATCGGGTTGGTACCGGGTCCCGAACCCCACGGCGAAGGACCAGCCGGTGACAAAGAGCGATGTTTTCTATCGGGACACCACCCTCTATGCCCAGTGGGTGGACGCGGATGATCCCCCCATTGTGTTTAAGTATCCCAACATTACGTTTATGAATGAGGACGGCAACAAGGCGATGATTACCCTGGAGGTGGACACGGACTACAAGCTGGCCACCTTCCCGGAGCCGCCCTACAAGGAGGGCCACACCTTCACCGGCTGGGTCACGCGGGACCCGGACGGCACGGAGCATCCCCTCACCAGCGACACCCTGATTACGGGCAGTCTGGTTGCGTATCCCAAGTACGCCCAGAAGGGGTACACGATTACCTTTGAGCCCGGCGAGGAAACGGAGCTTGACCCGACGAAGGTGACGACCACGTCCGAGGGCCGGATTCCCGACGGTTCCATGCCGGACGATCCTGTGTGGGAGGGCCACACCTTCAACGGCTGGTACACCTCCGCCACAGGCGGCACGAAGATCAACCGCCGCACGGTCTTCACCCAGGACACCACGGTCTATGCCCACTGGGACGGCTCTGACGGCGAAACGCCCTCCGGCGAGTACACCATTACCTTTGACGCGGACGGCGGTTCCGTCACGCCCACCAGCGCAACGACGGTAAACGGTAAGCTGCAGATTCTCCCCACGCCAACAAAGAGCGGTTACACCTTTGACGGCTGGTACAACGGTACTTCTGCGGTCACGGTGGACACGGTCTACACCGCGGACACCACTCTGACGGCCCACTGGAAATCGGACGGCGGTTCCGATGGACCCTCCAGCGCGCCGTATACGATTACCTTTAATCCCAACGGCGGCAATCTGGAGACTGCGGCCACTGCGCTCACCGACCTGCAGGGACGGCTGATGTCGATTCCCACCCCCCGGCGCACAGGCTACAGCTTTGACGGCTGGTACAACGGCACGGAGCGGGTAACAACGGCAACGGTCTTCACGAAGAACACCGAGGTTGTGGCCCGCTGGACCACCGGTTCCGGCGGCGGTTCCGGCTCTGATTCCGGAACGAATGGGGACAATGGGTATACGGTGACGGTGAACAACAACAGCGGAGGCCGCGTCAGCGTCTCCACGACCTACGCTCGCGAGGGCGACCGTGTGACGGTCACAATCCGGCCTTACACCGGGTATCAGCTGGACCAGATCAATGTCACCAACGCCCGCGGCTACGACGTATCCCTGCGGGATCAGGGCGGCAACCGGTACACGTTCTATATGCCCGCCTCCCGCGTCACGGTGGACGCCACCTTTATGGAGCTGATTGCCAATGGCAACGGTAACGGCGATAACGGTGGAAATAACGGTGGAAATACAGGCGGAAACACCGGCGGCAGTACCGGCGGGAATGGCGGCACAGGCGGAACGCTGAATCCGATTACGCCGCCGGTGACATCCGGGAACGGTGTCTTTTCGGAGCCGGTCCTGAATACGGTCCCCATGCCGTACGTGGACGTCACCCCCAGCGCATGGTATTACAGCAGTGTGGACTACATGTGGCAGCGTTCCCTGATGGGCGGCGTATCGGCCAACCGGTTCGGCCCCCAGGCAACGACCAGCAACGCGATGATCTGGACGATTCTCGCACGGCTGGCGGGAGTGGATGTCACGGCTGGCGGCGGGATTTGGTATGAAAACGCCCGCAGCTGGGCGGTTTCCAACCGGATTTCCGACGGCGTGGGACCGAACAACGCCGTGACCCGCGAGCAGCTGGCAACCATGCTGTGGAATTACAGGGGCTCCCCGGCGGCGAGCTACGATCTGGGCCGCTTTGGCGACCGCGGACAGATCAGCACCTATCAAGCAGAAAACGCACTGCGCTGGGCAGTCGCAAACAACATCGTATCCGGCAGCGGCAACCGTCTGAACCCCCGCGGCACGGCAACCCGTGCAGAGGTGGCGGCGATGATTACCAGATTCTGCCAGAATACCTGATACGAAAACATGTCAGTCAGCCGGGAATGTGCAGGCGCACGTTCCCGGCTGCTTTTTGATGGAGAAGGAGGCGTGATCCATGGACCACACAATACATGTCATTGCCCGCATCCGCAGTGATTTTCACACAAAATTCGGTATTCCCCGCCAGAGCGGGCTGGTGGAGTCCCTGCAGGCGGAGGTCATTTTTGAACCGGCTTACCGCAGCGCGGAAGCGGTCCGGGGCCTGGAGGATTTCAGTCATATCTGGCTGCTCTGGCAGTTCAGCCAGGCGGTACGGGACAGCTGGTCCCCAACGGTGCGTCCGCCGCGTCTGGGCGGCAACCGCCGGTTAGGGGTGTTTGCCTCCCGGTCGCCCTTCCGGCCCAATCCTATCGGCCTGTCATGCGTCCGGCTGGAGGGCGTGGAGCTGAGGGGCGGACAGGGACCAATCCTCCACGTGCGGGGCGCGGACCTCCTGGACGGTACCCCCATCTATGACATCAAACCCTACATTCCCTATGCCGACGCCCATCCGGAGGCCGCAGGCGGTTTCACGGACACAGCCGTCCGCCGCCGCCTGACGGTGGACTGTCCCGGCCATCTGCTGCGGCTGGCGCCGGAGGCAAAACGGCAAGCGCTGCTGGGGATTCTGGCGGAGGACCCCCGGCCCTCCTATCAGGACGACCCCCAGCGGGTATACGGCCTCGCATTTGCCGGGACAGACGTCCGCTTTACCGTGTCGGGAGACACGCTGACAGTGGTGGAGATTGTCCCGGCGGAGGATCGGTAAAAAGAAACTGGATTTTTTATACAGAGAAAATTTGTAGGAATGCACACTATACATTTTGATTGCCGTCTGTTATAGTTATCCATAGGAGATTAAGGAAGACAGGTCTAAACGACGAAAGACGGTACAAGGAGCATACTACATGGATATCTTTTCACTATTCACCCTCTGCGGCGGCATCGCCTTCTTTCTGTACGGCATGTCCATACTGTCCTCCCGGCTGGAGAAGCTGGCGGGCGGAAAATTGGAGCAGCTGCTCAAAAAGATGACCTCCAACCGCTTCAAGGCATTGGTTCTGGGCGCGGGCATCACCATTGCCATCCAGTCCTCCACCGCCGTGACGGTCATGCTGGTCGGTCTGGTCAACTCCGGCATCATGGAGCTGGGACAGACCATCGGCGTGATTATGGGTTCCAACATAGGAACCACCCTCACCGCCTGGATTTTATCCCTGTCCGGCATTGAGAGCGACGCCATCTGGCTCCAGCTGCTCAAGCCGGAGGCATTCTCACCCCTGGCAGCCTTTATCGGCATTGTCCTGCGCACCAAGTACAAGGATGGTAAAATGCGCAGTACGGGTACGATTCTGGTTGGCTTTGCCATCCTGATGTACGGCACGGTCATGATGCGCGACTCCATGGCCCCGCTGGCGGAAACGCCTGAGTTTGCCCAGATCCTGACGGCATTTACCAATCCCTTCCTGGGGATTGCGGTGGGCGCGGTGCTGACCGCAATCCTGCACTCCTCCGCCGCCTCGGTAGCGATTTTGCAGGCTCTCTCCAGAACCGGCGGCATTACCTACGGCATCGCCCTGCCTATCATCATGGGCCAGAATATCGGCACCTGTCTGACCGCCCTGCTCACCGGCGTGGGCGCAAACCGCAATGCCCGCCGGGTTTCGATTGTACATATCTCCTTTAACCTGATTGGTACAACGATTTTCATGCTCATTTTCTACGGCAGCGACCTGTTCCTCCACTTTTCCTTTATGGACGCCGCCATCCGGCCTGCGGACATCGCCCTGATGCACAGCGTCTTCAACATCGCCACCACCGCTCTGCTCCTGCCCTTCACCAAACAGCTGGAGAAGCTGGCCTATCTGGTCATCAAGGAGGATAAAGCGGAGAAGCCCAAGTATACGTTTGTGGACCCGCTGCTGCTGTCCACCCCCTCCGTGGCTATTGCGGAGTGCGGCACAAAGACCGTAGAAATGGCGAAGCTGGCAGAGGACACCATTCTGAAGGCCCTGGGCCTGTTGGAGAAATACGACGAAAAAACCGCCCTGGAGGTCCGGGAGAACGAGGACCGTCTGGACCTGTACGAAGACCGGCTGGGTACGGTGCTGGTGCAGATCAGCAGCAAATCCCTCTCCAAGCCGGACAGCCGCAGCGTATCCAAGCAGTTGCATACCATCGGCGATTTTGAGCGCATCGGCGACCATGCGCTGAACCTGCTGGGTACCGCCCAGGAGATTCATGAGAAGGGCATCACCTTCTCCGGCTCCGCGCAGGAGGAGATCCGCACGCTGCTGACCGCCCTGCGGGAGATTCTGGATGTGACCACCAAGGCTTTTGCGGAGGACGACCTCTATCTTGCGGCAAAGGTGGAGCCGCTGGAGCAGGTGATCGACCTGCTGATTACGGAGATCAAGAGCAACCATATTGCCCGGCTGCAGAAGGGCGACTGCACCATAGAATTTGGCTTTGTGCTCTCGGACCTCCTGACCAACTGCGAGCGCGTCAGCGACCACTGCTCCAACATTGCCGTGGCCCAGATTGAGACTGCGCAGAACGCTTACCAGGCCCACAAGTACCTCAACGCCGTCAAGAGTAAGAGCAACGCGGAGTTCCAGTCCGCGTTCGACAGCTATCAGCAGCAGTACCGGATTAAACCGGAAGAGGCATAAAAACCGGAAAGACCGGCCCCGTTTCGGGCCGGTCTTTCCGGTTTAGTTCTCCTCTGCGTCCGCGCAGTCAACGATTCTGCCTTCCTCGTCCCACAGATCGTTCCAATCCTTTGCGCCGGGCCACAGGAACACCTGCCCTTTTACCAGGCGGTTGTGACGCTCCAGGGTCCCGATTGTACGCATTTCTTCTTCTGTCAATGGTTCTGTCATAGTACACTCCAAATTTGCAATATAGTTGTGAATCGAGAAGGGAATGGGAATCTGTCCCCTCTGTACCGCCCACTTCAGCGCAATAATCGCCGGATGCACGCCGTGGGCCTGGGCAATGGCACGCATCTCCGGCAGTTCCAGGTCAGCGATATCCGTCTCCACAATGTCCCGCTCCGGTCTCCGGGGGGAGCCAATGGGCATATAGCCCACGGGCTGGATATGATGGGCATTCAGGTAGTCAAACAGCTCCTGCTGCTGAAAGCAGGGGTGCAGCTCGATCTCGCAGGCCGTGGGGGGAATGCGCAGCCGTCCCAACACCGCCTCCAGCTTGGGAATGGTCATGTTGGAAATGCCGATGTGACGGATGAGCCCCTTGTCCACCAGGGCCTCGCACTGCCGGTAGGTGTCCAAAAACTCCTCCACGGAGAAGGGCTTGGAATCCGGGTTGCGGGCGTCCACATCGCAGTGGGGGGCGTGGTAATTGGGGAAGGGCCAGTGGATGAAGTACATGTCCACATACCCGCACCGCAGGTCCGCAATGCTCTTGCGGCAGGCTGTCTCTACATCCCGGTGCATGTCGTTCCACACCTTCGTCATAATGTACAGGTCCTTCCGCTCCACCACGCCCTCGTCAAAAGCGGCCTGGAACACCTGCCCGATCTGCGCCTCGTTGCCGTAGCAGGCGGCGCAGTCGAACAGCCGGTATCCCGCCCGGACCGCACCGGCCACCGCCGCCGCTACCTCCTCCGCACTTACCCGGTCCGAGCCGAAGGTGCCCATTCCGATGCAGGGGATACTGCCGCCGTTGGGCAGCGTGATCTGCGGAACCTTGCTGGCGTCTATTGCCATAACTCTACCTCCTGAAAACTGTTATGATAAAACTCAATCGGTTTGGATTCGCGCTTGACAAAATGGCTCTACTTTTGTCCGTTTGACAGGGAGGATGAAAACTTGTTACGCCTCGCTGTCGATAAGAATTTTTCCCTTCACAGTCCCCGGCGTCTTGAACAGCGCAAAGGCTTCGCTGATTTTGGACAGAGGAATCTTCTTAAAAATAAACGAGTCATCGAATTTGAGCTGGCCTGTCTGGAAGTAGTGCGCAACCAGCGTCCACTCGTCCCCAGGAAAGGGGGCGGAGTAGCTCATCCAGGACCCGGTGAGACGGAACTCCTTCCGGTTGATGTTCTCCCACTCCTCCACGCTGAAGGACAGCTCCCTGGTGGGGGTGCCGATAAAGCACACCTGCCCCTTGTTAGCCGCAAGCTGGAAAGCCATTTTCATGGTCACAGTGTTGCCCGCCGTCTCATAGACGCAGTCAAATCCCCTGCCGCCGGTGAGCTCCCGGACCCGGTCCATGAAGTCCGGGTGTCCGGAGTTGACCGTCTCGTCCGCCCCCAGACGCCGCCCCAGCTCCAGCCGCTCGTCCAGGATGTCGAAGACCACCGCGGTCTTTGCGCCGAAAATCTTCGCCCACTGCATGGTCAGCATACCGATGGTGCCGCCGCCCAGGATGGCCACGGTTTTTCCGCCCTGGAAGTCCAGCCGCCGCAGGCCGTGGAGAGCCACGGCAGCCGGTTCAAAAAACGCCCCCTGCTCGAAGCTCACTTCCTCCCCGAACTTCACCGCGTTCTTCTCCGGCACGGCCACGTATTCCGCAAAGCTGCCGAACTCCCGCGACCCGATGAAGCTGTAGCGGCGGCACAGGGAGTAATTTCCCTTCTGGCAGTCCTCGCACTGCATACACGGTACCAGCGGCGCTCCCGCCACACGGTCCCCAGGCTTCAGGGCGGTCACGCCCGCGCCAATCTCCTCCACCACGCCGGAGAACTCATGCCCCAGCACATTGGGGAAGAAGTGGCAGGCGTCGCCGTTGACCCGCGGGATGTCGGAGCCGCAGATGCCGGTGTACTTGACCTTGACAAGTACCTTGCCCGGACCCGCCTCCGGTTTTTTGATCTCCTCCCAGCGAATGTCGTTCTTTCCGTGGACTACTCCCGCTTTCATCTGTCATTCCTCTTTTCTTTATTGAAATAGCGGAAAATCCGCCTTCAAATCCTCGTACAGCTTCAAATAGAGAGCCATATATTTCTGGTATTTCTCATGGTTCGCCCTGTTGGGCTCCTGTACCCGCGTTATGCGGATGGTACGGCTCACCGCCTCCCCGTAGTCCCGGAACACGCCGCAGCCCACCGCCGCCAGCAGAGCCGCGCCCAGGGTGGTGGCGGTGTCCGTCCCCGGCACCTGAATCCGCCTGCCGGTCACGTCCGCCTTGATCTGGGTCCACAGCACGGAGTTCGACGCGCCGCCCATGGCGTTGAGCGCCTCCGCCGCAGCCCCGGCCTCCGCCGCTGTCCGCAGATTGTGCTCCAGCGCAAAGGCCGTTCCCTCCAGCACCGCCCGGACCATGTGGCCCCGCGTCTTGCTGAAGGACAGGCCGCAGAACACGCCCTTTGCGTCCGGGTCCCAGATGGGGGACCGCTCCCCGGCCATGTAGGGCAGAAACAGCAGGCCGTCCGCGCCGGGGGCAACCGGCTCCGCCTCCGCCGTCAGCTGGTCGAAGCTGAGGCCCTGTCCCAGCTCCTGCCGGAACCACTTCAGCGCGCCGCCGCCCCCCACGGTCCCGCCCTGGAGCAGCCACATCCCCGGTACCACATGGGGGCTGAGAATCAGCTTTTCATGGGCCAACGCCCGGTCTGTGCAGATGCTCATACCCCCTGCCTGACCGCCCTGCTCCTGGGTCTGTCCGGGGCGGTACACCCCCGCGCCCAGCGCGCCGCAGGCCGCGTCCAGTCCTCCGGCCACCACCGGCGTACCGGCCTTCAGCCCTGTCCGCGCCGCCGCCTCTTCCGTCACCGTACCCACCACGCTGTCGCAGGCGTACAGCGGCGGGACCAGGTCCGCCGCCAGCCCCAGCTCCGCCGCCAGCGCCCCGTCATAGGACAGCTTTTCCATGTCAAAGAAGTGGATGCCATAGCCCTGGGAGACGTCCTGGCTCATGACGCCGGTGAGCTTGAGGACAATATAGCTGTTGCTCTGCAAAAACTTGTATGTACGGGCGAAAATTGCAGGCCGCTCCGCCTGGAACCACAGCATTTTCGGCGTGGCGTAGGAGGGCAGGAAGCTGTTGCCCGCCACACGGAAAATCCGCTCTCCGCCTATCTCCCGCTCCACCCGGCTGCAAATTTCCCTGGCCCGCGTATCCATCCAGATAGGGGTGGGCGCAAGGGCGTTGCCCTCCTCGTCCACCGGGATGGCGGACCAGCTCTGGCCGTCCACACCCACGCCGCAGATTTTTTCCGGGTCCGCCCCGCCCTGGCGCAGCGCGTCCCTTAGGGCGGCCTGGGCGGCTTCCCACCAGTCGTCCGGGTCCTGCTCCGCCCAGCCGGACCCCGGATAGGACACCGGGTAGGTCCGGGACGACTGGGCCAGAACGGTCCCGTCCTCGTCAAAAACCGCCGCTTTGCAGGCGGATGTACCGATATCGAGTCCTGCAAACTGTTTTCCCATGTGGTTCTCCCTCCTGGAGCGAAACGTTTCGCTCTGCCCCATAAAAAAAGCGTCCTGTTTTTTCCCAAGTATAACACGGCGGTTTCCCCCTGTCAACCCGGCGGCAAGTCTTTTTTCCTCCCGCTCCGCCGGAAAATCCCCCTCGACTTGACGGCGGCGGCGTGTTATACTGGCGGGTGGAAAGGAGCGGATTGTCTATGAAAATATTCGGCTTGGCCCAGGATTCCATTGTGGACGGCCCAGGATTCCGGTTTGCCTGCTTTGTCCAGGGCTGTCCCCACGGCTGTCCCGGATGCCACAACCCCGACAGCCACGACCCCAGCGGCGGCAGGGAGATGACGGTGGAGGAGGTGGCGGCGGAGATGCTGGGCAATCCCCTTACCGACGGCCTGACCCTCTCCGGCGGGGAGCCCTTTGCCCAGGCGGCGGACTGCCTGCGCCTGGCGGAAGCGGCCCGCAGCAGGGGATTGAACGTGTGGAGCTACAGCGGGTGGACCTTTGAACATCTGCGGGACGAGGGGACGCCGGAGCAGAAGGCTCTGCTGCAGGCGTTGGACGTGCTCATCGACGGTCCCTTCCTGCTCGCGGAGCGGACCCTGGCCCTCCCTTGGCGGGGAAGCCGGAACCAGCGGGTGATTGACGTCCCCGCGTCCCTGGCGGCGGGGGAGGCGGTGGTCCTGCCGGACTGACGTTAAGACCGCTGCTAAGAGTGTTCCCAGGCTCGTTAATAGACCGACAAGAGTGAGGGCGGACCCCTTGCTCTTTTTTTGTTGCGTGTTAGAATACAATCAGCAAAATTTTGGGAGGTAAACCGCGTATGGAGGTTGGCAATCTGTTTGTGTGCATCATGGGCATGTCCGTCACGTTTATCGGCCTGACGTGCCTGATTCTCCTGACTGTGGTCATGGGAAAAATTGTCCGGAATTTCGGCGGAGCCGAGACGCCCGTCAAAGCGACCGCCGGTCCGATTCCGTCCGCTCCGGCGGCAGAGGCGATCCCAAACCGTCAGGAGCTGATCGCCGCTATTTCCGTGGCTCTGGCGGAGGAAATGGGCACGGATGTGACAGGCATACGGATTCTGTCCATGAAAAAGGTTTCATAAAGAAAAACGCCCTGGAAAAGCGGTTTGCCGCTGGTCCAGGGCGTTTGTTGTACGTCTGTGAGCCGGGGGTTACAGCGTCCGCAGCGCGGCCTCCAGCGCGGTTTTCTGGGTGGTCCCCTCGTCCTTCATCTTGATGACACGGGCAGGGCATCCCGCCACCACGGCGTTCTCCGGCACGTCCGCAATCACCACCGCGCCTGCGGCTACCACGGCGTTTTTCCCCACATGGACGCCCTCGATCACCACCGCGTTGGCTCCCACCAGCACGCCGTCCTCTATAATAACCGGCGTCGCGCTGGCCGGTTCAATGACACCCGCCAGGACCGCCCCGGCCCCGATGTGGCAGTTTTTGCCCACTGTGGCCCGTCCGCCCAGAATCGCACCCATGTCAATCATGGTACCCTCGCCGATGACTGCGCCGATATTGATGACCGCGCCCATCATAATGACGGCATTGCTGCCGATTTCCACCTGCTCGCGGATAATCGCGCCCGGCTCGATCCGGGCGTTGACGCCCTTCAGGTCCAGCATGGGGATGGCGCTGTTGCGGCGGTCGTTCTCCACCACCAGGTCTTTGATCTTCCCGGCGTTGGCCTCCAACACCGGACCCAGCTCCCGCCAGTCGCCGAAGACCACCTTGGACGCGCCCTCCCCGAAGACAACGGCGGAACCGTAGTCAATGGCTTCCTTCTCGTTGACGTACGCCTTCACCGGCGTCTTTTTCTCCGCACTACCAATGTAGGCAATAATTTCCTGGGCGTTCATCATGCCTTATCCCCTCCAAACAGGATTTCCTGCAAATTATACCGGCCCTTGGGCATATTTACCAGCTTCCGGGCCATGTGCAGGGCTCCGTTGACGAAAATCTGCCGGGACGACGCCCGGTGGGTGATTTCCACCACCTCGTCCGCGCCGAAAAAGCTGACTGTGTGGGTCCCGGCCTCCGTACCGCCCCGGATGGCGTGGACGCCGATCTCCTTCCCGCTCCGCTTGCCGCAGATACCCTGACGGCCATAGACGGGGGTATACTCGTGGTTGGGGTCAATGGCCTCCAGCAGCAGCTTGGCCGTGCCGCTGGGGGCGTCCACCTTCTGGTTGTGGTGGGCCTCCACAATCTCAATGTCGAAATCCGGCTTCAGCACATCGCTGACCGCCTCCAACGCCCGGCGGAACACCGCCACGCCGACAGAGTAGTTTGCGCTGTGGAGCACCGGGGCGTACTGCCCCAGCTCGTCCAGCACGGCGAAGCCGGCGTCCGTCATGCCGGTGGTGCCGGAGAGAAGGGGCGTGCCGGTGCGGCGGACATAGGCCGCTACCGCGGGCAGCGCGGCGGGATTGGAGAAGTCCACCGCCACGTCCGCCACCCGGCCCATGGTCTCCAGATTGCCGATGGTGTCGATATCCACCACAGCGGCAACAGTGTCCCCTGCGGCGGCGGCCGTCTTCTCAATGAGACGTCCCATGCGGCCATAGCCGATCAGAAGTATTTTCATGCCAGCAGCCCCGCTTTCTCCAGCAGGCCCCGCAGCTGCTCCTGATGGGCCGGGGTCATCTCGCACAGCGGCAGGCGGAACGCGCCCGCTCCCTTGCCCATCATATTCAGCGCGGTCTTGACGGGAATGGGGTTGACCTCCATAAACAGGCCGTTCATCAGGTCCAGATACTGCAGCGCAGCGGCCACTGCCTCCTTCTGCCGTCCCTCCAGGTAGTCCGTCACCATGTCGTGGCACTGGCGGGGCATGATATTGGCCCACACGGAGATGACGCCGCTGCCGCCGATGGAGAGCAGGGGGAGGGTGATGTCGTCGTTGCCGCACCAGAGGGCGAAGTCCGGCCCGATGCAGTGGGCGATCTTCATGGCGTAGGACATGTCCCCGCTGGCCTCCTTGATCCCGCAGATGTTGGGATGGCGGCTCAGCTTCTCCACGTTCTCCACGGAGATGGAGCAGCCTGTCCGTCCGGGGACGTTGTAGAGAATGCAGGGGATGTTGACCGCGTCTGCCACTGCAGCGAAGTGGCGGTAAATACCCTCGGCGTTGCCCTTATTGTAGTAAGGAGTGATGATCAAAAGGCCGTCCGCCCCCAGCTCCTGCGCCCGCAGGCTCTTCTCCAGCATGGTCTGGGTGCTGTTGGAGCCGGTGCCGGCGATGACGGGAATGCGTCCGCCCACGGTCTCCATCACGCACTGGAGGACGGCGTCGTCCTCCTCATGGGTCATGGTGGAGCTTTCGCCGGTGGTGCCCAGGGCGAGGATGGCGTCGGTCTTGCTTTCCAGGTGCCACTCGACCAGCTCCTTGAGCTTGCCGAAGTCTACAGAGCCGTCGTTTTGGAAGGGCGTGACCAGGGCTACGATGGAGCCTTTCAGATTGCGGATACTCATTGGTAAAGAACCTCCTGTAGAAAGAATGAAAGAATAGGGGTGATAGGAGTCCTGCCGTTTCTGCATAGAAGAAAAGCCGGCGGACGCTTCCGCCGGCCTTGCACAAGATTGTCTCGTTCAAGCAAGCAGATAGCGCACCCGCGGGATGACCCGCGGACAGTGGCGGAGATCTTCTCCCCGTCCCCACCCCGCGGACACGCCTGTCCGCAGGATTCGGCGGATTTGCCTCCCCTGGGTTCACAGCCTGCCGGCTCCGCCAGGGTATTCGCCTCCGCGACCTCTATCGTTGACAGTATTTATACCACATATTCTCCCATCTGACAAGAGGGAATTTTCATTCTTCACCGTATTTTCATTCAAACCTCCGAATCCTCCAGCAGATGCATGACGCTGACCTCGAAGGCAGTGCGCTCCTGGGCGCAGCCGTCGACTACCTTCGTATACACCCGGCTCTGCACCCGGCCCTCCAGGGCCAGGGTGTCCCCCACCTCCATCCGGCCCGTGAGCATGGCCACCTGGCCCCAGGCGATGCAGGGCAGGTAGTCCGCCCGGCCATACCGCCGGTTCACCGCCAGCATCATGTCGGAGATGCACCGGCCCAGGGGCGTCCGCCGCAGCACCGGCGGCTTGCAGATCACACCCCGCAGCTGGATGCTGTTGAACTCCTCCTCCTCCGTCTCCTCCAGGGTCCGGGCAAAGACGGAGATGACCAGCTTGCTGCCGCACCCGCTCTTGTTGTTGAAGGAACGAAGCTGCCCGTCCACCGCCAGCCGCCGGCCCTCCAAGGGCAGCAGGCCCCGCAGCTGTTCGCCGGTGGCGATGACGTGGAGGAGGTCCGCCTGGCCCGACAGACGCCGGACGGAGAGGGGGAAGCGGTAGAACTGCTGCCCGTGGTTCTCGTGGGAGAGGGCGGGCTCCCCGGCTGCAGTCCCCCGCAGCTGTACCAAATTGCGCGTTTCATCCATATATGTAAGTCCACCTCTTTCGTAGTTTTCATCCCGAAGGACTGGCTTGCACTACAGCCTATGCGGACTTGGACCGGGTTATGCGCAAAAAGGACTGCCGCCCGGCGATTGGAGACAATCGCGGGCGGCAGTCCCGGCGTTATTGTGGGGGAAATCCTCAGAAGGCGTCGGTCAGCACGGACAGAGCCTTGCAGATCACGGCGCGGGTCATGGCGCCGTTGGGGTCCAGCAGTCCGTCGCTGCCGTCAATGGCCCCCATGCCCACCAGCAGCTGGAAGTGCTCCAGGGCGTAGGAGGGAATCCGGTCCGCGTCCTTGAACTGGCTCAGGTCCGCTGTCACAGGCTCCTCCGGGCTGTCCGGCAGAGGTTCCGCCTCATCCCAGTCCAGCGGCGGCGGCACGCCCTCGTCCTCCTCCGAAGCCAGCAGGCGGCCCAGCATGGCCACAGCCTGGGCGCGGGTCAGGGCTCCTTGGGGGTCAAAGACCACCTTTCCATTGATCTCCGCGCCGTTGACAATGCCCATGGTATACATGGCGCGGATGGCGTTCCCGGCCCAGGACTCCACCGGTCCCAAATCCGGGAAGGGCGTCTCCACGCTGGCATAGTCGTCGGGATGCAGGCCAATGAACCGGCCCAGCAGCACGGAGAATTCCGCACGGGTCACACCCTTGTCCGGGTAGGCGTACAGCTGGCCGTCTGTGGTGACGCCGGCCAGAATGCCCTGGTAGTAGAGGTCTGTCAGGTATTTTTCTGCCCAGTGGCCCTCTGTATCCACAAAGGGGCTCTTGCCGTCCACTGTCAGAGGAATACTCACGGTACTGTTCCCCCGCACGGCGGTGATCGTACCCTTGCCGTCGGAGAGGGCGGCGGTCAGCAGGCCGTTTTCGTCGATGGTACCCAGCGAGGGGTCCAGCTGCCAGGTGTAGTCGGTGGGGAAAATCTCAATGTTCCTGTGGTTATAGGAACCGGCCAGCCCCAGCTGCACTGTCTCGCCGGGGGTGACAGTCAAACTGGAGATATTGGAGCCGCTGCGGGTGATGGCCACGCCGCCGGGCTCATCCAGGACCAGAATATCGGTCTGGGCGGTGAGGGAGCCGGAAAATGCGTTGACGGTGACAAGACCGCCGGTCTGGGGCGTATGCAGGGTATTGCCCTGTATCTCGCCGCCGCTGGGGACCATCTGTATGTCTCCGGACATGGGGTAGTAGTGGCTGTCCGAGAGGACGGCTTTCAGCTCCACCGGATGGCCGGCCAGCACTGCGGGCGCACTGGCGGACAGCTGCAGGCTGCGGGCCTGGCCGGTCGCTCCGCCGGGGGCCAGGAGGACAATGTGGTTGGTCACTTTCCGCAGATTCTTGTCGCTGGGGGAGTTGAGGGTCCGGGCAGCGGTTTGATCCGGCGTGGCGGCAACTATGGTGGTGGAGCCGCCGCCGTCCAGACAGAGGGCGGTCACGCAGCCCAGTTCCTTCATTCGCTCCGCCAGCACTCCCAGGGACGCGCCCATGCTGTGGCTGGACTGCCGCCCGTCAATGGTGTAGAGCACCAGGTCGCCGTTGGCCTTCACACCCACGGCGGTGCGGGGAGCGGCGGAGACCTCGAAGCCGCTCTGCACCACGCCGCCTGAAACCAGCAGATACAGCGCTCCGATGGCCTCCGTCACGTCGTTCCAGCTGGGGTCGGGGGTGGTGAAGGAGACGGTCACGGTCTGTCCCGGCGTCAGGGAGCGGAGAAAGGCCAGGGCGTCCGCATAGCCGTTGGCCGCGGCGGACAGCAGGACCTGGTTTTCCTCCAGGGTATAGGCGGCGGACTCCTCCAGGACCTGCTCCACCTGCACCGTCAGCTGTTCTCCAATGGAGGCCCGCCCGCCTGTAATGCGGGCCAGCACGTTTACGCCGGCAGTAGCGGTACCGGTGCGGTGGTCGTTGCGGAAGTAGTGGGTCAGCAGGGTCACGCCGCCCTTCTCCACTCGCGGCTTGTTGATGCTCCAGATGTTAATGCTCATCCCGGCGTCGGACTGGGCGGTAATGGATAGCTTAGGCTCGCCCATCACCACAGAGCCGTCCTGCCGGAAGCCCACGGCGTAATAGTCGGAGGCCCCGGAGAGCAGCTGGCCGTCGGAGACCAGAAGGCCCAGAGGAAAGCCGGTAGAGACGTCGTAAAAGTCGCCGTTGATGGCGCCTACCACCCGGTATCCCAGACCCTCGTAATACTGGGCGGCGGCAGCGGCGGTAAGGCGGTCGCAGACGGAGGAGCCGAAAGCCACCACCGGACGCACACCGCTTCCAGCGCTGTACGAGACTGCCGAGGCGGCGTATTCGTTCCGTCCGTTCAGCAGCCAGCCGGGGATATCGCCGTCCGGGACGGGGGCGTCCGGTTCCGGTACGGTTTCCGGTTCAAAGGCCGCCCCGCCAGGGGAATAGGTAATGTAATACTCATGCCGCGGCTTGTCGTAGGACCCGCTCCAGAAAATATTGTCGCTCAGGACAACGCCGTCCTGGAGTTTGGTCTCCTGCAGCCAGACCTCGCTGCCGTAGGCGGGTGAACTGGCCAGCGCGGCGGTGGCCAGCAGAAGGAATAGGGTCAGCGCCAGCAGAAGGGAAATTGCTCGTTTCATTCTGTCTCCTTTTCTATGCGTTCAAATGGAAATTCGTTGGTACCTTGCTATTATACCAAATCTGCCGCTGAATGTCCATCCCTCATCCGGCAGAAGAATCTCCCGGCGGGCAGACAATGGGGCTTTCCATGAAAAGAGATTCTTGCAATAGAGGGATTCTGTGATATAATAGGCTTACAAAAAGAAGTGGAAGAGACCTTAAAGCTGATGGCTGTGCTGACGGGAGACAGACGGTTTGAGGAGAGCGCCAATGAGGCTGTGAAGAAAGGAGCGTCCGTAACCATGTGCGATGTGTTGGACAGAGCGGAAAACAGGGGGATTGAGAAGGGCCTGGCAAGAGGAAAAGCGGAAGGTCTGGCAAAAGGGAAAGCAGAAGGCCGGCTCTACACCCTGATTGAACTGGCGTTGGACGGCGTGCTGTCCCGTGCCGAAGCCGCCGCCCGCGCCAATCTCTCTGAGCAGGAATTCGTCAAAAAGGCGGAGGAGTACAGCACAGGTCCCTCCCAGCCATTCCCCCAGTAAAAAACTACAAGTCAAATCTGAAAAGCGAGGTACCCGCTGTTATGAATCAAAAAGAAGTCGCCGAACTGCGCCGCCGGTTCCGGCTGGACAAGTCCGCCATCAGCCGGATTTACGGCTGTTACGTCAACGGCTCCAGCAAGGAGATCATCTCCGACCTGGACGAGCCTCTGTCCCTGATGCCTGCGGAGGAGGCGGAAAAATACCTTAACCTGCTGAAAAAGGCCCTCTCCGGCGCCCTGGGCCGCAATCTGCTGGACATCGTCTTCTCCACAGAACAGGTGGCGGACAGCCCGGAACACCGTCTCCTGACCGCCCTCCGCTCATCCGGCCTGAAGGACGGCGAGGCCCGCAGGACCTTCTATCAGACGGTGATCGAGCGGCTGGAGATGGGGGAGGGCAACTACCTCATCCTCCTGGCCCACGACGCCTACGACGTCCCCCGCCGGGGAGCTGACGATGAAATCCAGGCCGATGCCTCCGACGAGGTCTTCCAGTACATCCTCTGCTGCGTCTGCCCGGTGAAGGGCTGCAAAATGGAACTGGGCTACTTCCCAGGGGAGAACGAGTTCCACAGCTGCGCCGCCGGACAGGTGGTGTCTCCGCCGGAGCTGGGCTTCCTGTTCCCGGCCTTCGACAACCGCGCCGCCAATATCTATAATGCCCTCTTCTACTCCCGCAATGCGGACCAGCTCCACCAGGAGTTTATTGACGCCGTGTTCCATACAGAGCCGCCCATGTCCGCCGCCGAGCAGAAGGAGGCTTTTGAAAACGCCCTCAGCGGCGCGCTGGAGGACGAGTGCCTGATGGATGTGGTGCAGTCCGTCCACGAGCAGCTGCGGGAGAAAATCGAGCAGCACAAAGAGAGCCGGGACCCGGAACCGCTGGCTGTGACCGCCAGGGATGTGGGCGGGATTCTCCAGACCTGCGGCATCGCCCAGGAGCGGCTGGACGCCTTTCAGGTGCGGTGCGACGAGTATTTCGGCGAGAACGCCGCGCTGAATCCCTCCAACCTCATCGACAGCAAACGCTTTGAGGTGAAAACCCCGGAGATCACCATTACCATCAGCCCGGAATGCAGTTATCTGGTGGAAACCTGCGTCATCGACGGCAGAAAGTATCTGCTGATCCCCGCCGGAGAGGGCGTGGAAATCAACGGACTTGCCGTAGGTCTGCGGGACGGCAGAGAAAAACAGATGGAATCCGGCAGTATATAAACAAAAACCGGAGTCTCCAGCGTGGCTGGGGACTCCGGTTTTCTTTCAGGCCAATTCTATTTCTCTCCTCCAGGGCAGCAGCTTAGAGGTAGTACTCAAAGAAATTGCGGGTAATATCAATCGCGTCGTTCTCCTGGGGGCCTTCCGCCGCGACAGTCACCCTGCTGCCCCGTTTGATGCCCATACTGATGAGCCGCATCAGCTGGCTGGTCCTGACAGTGCGCCCTTCTGTTGACACCGTGATATTGGTATCCTTAAACGCCTTGGCCTGCATGGCAAGCAGTCCGGCGCGGCGGGTGTGCAGCCCTGTCTCATTCTTGACGGTATAGGTAAACTCTTTCATAGCGAAGTGCTCCTTTCTGAAAAGATGTGCCCTATTATAGTCAAACATCCTTCTGTCTGCAAGAGACACTTCTCCAAAATAAGGGCGGTCTGGCGAATTATGTTTTGCCGAATTGCACAAATATACTATTTACAATTTGTACATATTCACAAATCATTCGCCTGCATGAACAAAATCACTCCCGTACCAGCCAGGCAAAACCATAGGGATACAGCTCCACATCCCGAATCTGGTCGTGGTGGACGCCGTACATCAATTCCGACCAACAGCCGTCCCGCTGTACGCCCGCGTGGACAAACTCGCCGCTGAAGTTGAACAGGCATATCAGTTCCCGGTCCTCCAGCTTCCGGCACAGGGCCAGCACATGATTGCTGCCGCTGTCCTCCACCCACACGTCCGCGCGGCTGTCAAAGCACGGCTCCTGGGCGCGCAGCTGCTCCAGCCGCCGCAGGCCCTGGAACTGCTTGCCCTGCCGGGTACTGCCGTCGGTGCGGAGTTCCGCCAGCTCCCACTGGAAGTTCCCACGGTGGATATAGCGGCTGTCGTCCCGCTTGTCCGGGTCGTCGTGGTAGGTATAGTCGTTGAGCTGCCCCACTTCGTCGCCGCTGTAGATGACGGGAATGCCGCTCTGGGAGAGCATCCACGCATGGAGGGTCAGGTCGCAGGAGACCGCCCGCTCCAGCTGGAAGGGGTCCTGCTCATAGACCGCCGCCTCTACGCCGCACAGGGACGCAGTGGTGCCGCACAGCCGGGCGTCCCCCAGGCGGGGATCGTCGTTGTACAGCTCGCCCCGGCTGGGGCTGCCCGGCCATTTGCCGGTAAAGTAGTCGTTGAGGTACTTCTTATGGGGGACCTCCTGCTGGCCAAAACAGCTCCCCAGCCAGGGATAGTCCAGCCCCCAGCCGATGTCGTCGTGGCACCGGAGATAGTTGAGGAAGGTGAACTCCTTGGGCAGACTGCACACCGCCTCCATCTGCCGCCGCAGCAGGGATACGTCCCCAGTGGCCAGGGTGTGCCAGGTGGTGGCCATGGTGGTCACGTTGTAGAGCATATGGCACTCCGGCTTCTCGGTGGTGCCGAAGTAGGGGACCACCTTGACCGGCTCCATGACCACCTCCCCCAGCAGCAGCACGCTGGGACAGACAATCTCGCAGGCTATGCGCAGCATCCGGGACAGGGTGTGGACCTGGGGCAGATTGCGGCAGGTGGTACCCAGCTCTTTCCATATGTAGGGGGTGGCGTCCAGCCGGAGGACGTCGATGCCACGGTTGGCCAGATAGAGGAGGTTTTCCGTCATGTCGTTGAAAACCACGGGGTTGGCATAGTTCAAATCCCACTGATAGGGATAAAAGTTGGTCATCACCACCCGCCGGCAGTCCTCCAGCCAGGTGAAGCTGCCCGGCGCGGTGGTGGGAAACACCTGGGGGACGGTCTTTTCAAATTCACGGGGGATATCCCAGCTGTCATAGAAGAAGTAGCGGTCCCGGTAGCCCGGCTCACCGGCCCGCGCCTTTTTCGCCCAGATATGGTCCTCGCTGGTGTGGTTGAGCACAAAATCCAGGCACAGGCTCACCCCACCCTCGCGGCAGGCGTCGGCCAGATGCTCCAGGTCCTCCATCGTACCCAGAGACTGCTGGACGCGGCGGAAATCGGACACCGCGTAGCCGCCGTCGCTGCGGCCCTTGGGGCTCTCCAGCAGCGGCATGAGGTGCAGGTAGTTGACGCCGCACTCCTGGAGGTAGGGGAGCTTTTCCTCCACGCCCTTCAGATTTCCCGCAAAGGCGTTGACATAGAGCATCATGCCCAGCATGTCCCGGCGGCGGTACCAGCCGGGCTGTTCCTCCCGGCGGCGGTCCTGTTCCCGCAGGGGCGCCTTGCGCTCCTCCCAGCAGCGGCGAAGCATGGCGAGAAAATAGCCGAACGCCGCCTCGTCGCCGTGGTACAGCTCGCAGTAGAGCCATTTCAGCTCGTCGCAGCGCGGCTGCAGCCGCCGGTCAAAATCTGTATCCACTACTTCCGGCACAGCGGCAGGTTCCGCCGGCGCAGACTCCGCCGTCCCAAGGGCCAGCCGGGCCGCCCGCTTCGCCGCTGCCGCCTGCTTGACCGCCTTTTTTTCCGCCGCCGCCTGCTTGGCGGATTTTTTCAGCTTTGCCATCAGATTTGACCTCCTTCCAGTTCCGCCGCTGTGGGCATAGCGGGTATGGCCCCGCTGCGGGAGCATGTGACCGCCGCCGCACGGTTAGCATAGGTCAGGATCTCCTCCAGCTCGCTCCGCTCCAGGCCCTCCAGGGGATTCTGCCCCCGGCGGCTGAGGCGGCTGAGCACAGCGCCGAAGAAGGTGTCTCCCGCGCCGTTGGTGTCCGCCACGCGCACCGGAACGCCAGGTACGGTAAAGCTCTCGTCCTTCCAGCGGCAGAAGGAGCCTGCGCCCCCCAGTGTGACCAACACCAGCGAGATGCCCTGCTCCGCCAGCTTCCGGCTTCCTTCATTCAGATCGGAGGACCCGGTGAGCAGGGGCAGCTCCTCCTCCGACAGCTTGATTACGTCCACCACCGGCAGCGGCAGAGTCATCCACTCCACGGCGTCCCGCTCGGTGTTCCACAGGGCGGGGCGGTAGTTGGGGTCGTAGCTGACCAACACGCCTTTCTTCCGGGCGGTGCGGGCGGCATGGATGGTGGCGCTGCGGGCGATGCCCCGTGTGAGGCTGACAGAACCGAAATGGAGAAATTTGCTCTCCTCAATGAGCGTCTCGTCCACCTCCTCTGGCATGAGGGCGCAGTCCGCTCCCCGGACGAACTGGAAGCTGCGCTCCCCGGTATCGTCTACGGTGACAATCGCCATGGTGGTGGGGCCGCCGCCGGTACACATCCGGGAGATGCTGACGCCGTTGTCCGACAGGACCCGGCGCAGGTACGCGCCGAAGCTGTCCGCGCCGACCTTGCCGACAAAAGCGGTCCGCGCTCCCAGCCGGGATGCGGCCACCGCCACGTTTGCGGGCGCGCCGCCTGGATTGGCTGCAAATAGAGGAACGTTGGCCTCATTCACATCAAATTGGGTTAAATCAATCAGCACCTCGCCTATTGCAGTAATATCTGTCATACGATCATTCATCCTTTCCTCCAATATCCAATTTCCGCCAGCCAAAGCGGTAAATCATTCTTTCAAAGATGACTTTCATCATATCAGACTTGGACACATTTGTCCAGAGTTTTGACGCACTGCGCCGCCCGAAATAATTCCTGAAACCAGGCGGAAACGCCTGTCCCCCAGCAGGGTGAACCGTCCCGGCGCGGTCCCGCCGAAAAACAGTCCATCCGGCGGCGGAAATTTCGGCGTTTTTTTCGCAATTCCTCTTGCAATCAGGGCGGAATTTTAGTATCATGCTATCTAGGAAACTTTGCTTTCTGAAAATGCAAATAAATAATGGAGGAAATCTTATGGCTCTGACCAACAACAAAGCCGTGCTGAGCTGGATCGACGAAATGGCAAAAATGACCCAGCCCGACAAAATCGTGTGGATCGACGGTTCCAAGGAACAGATCGAGGCCCTGCGCGCCGAGGCGTGCTCCACCGGTGAGATTGAGAAGCTCAACCAGGAGAAGCTCCCCGACTGCTACCTCCACCGTACCGCTGTCAACGACGTGGCCCGCGTGGAGGACCGTACCTTCATCTGCTGCCGCAAGAAGGAGAACGCCGGCCCCACCAACAATTGGATGGACCCCCAGGAGATGTACGCAAAGCTGAACAAGCTCTACACAGGGGCCATGAAGGGCCGCACCATGTACGTCATCCCCTACTCCATGGGCGTTGTCGGCTCCCCCTTTGCCAAGTACGGCATTGAGCTGACCGACTCCATCTACGTGGTGCTG
Source organism: Oscillospiraceae bacterium (assembly GCA_022800665.1). GTDB lineage: Bacteria > Bacillota > Clostridia > Oscillospirales > Oscillospiraceae > Pelethomonas. The sequence continues at coordinate 13,707 of JAAWQS010000019.1, read as the reverse complement.
AACATGTGCATCATGACCCGCGTGGGTACAGCCGTGGCGGAGCTGATTGGCGACGACTTCATCAAGGGACTCCATGCCAAGGCGGACATCGATCCTGAGAACCGCTATATCGTCCACTTCCCTGAGGACAACACCATCATGAGCGTCAACTCCGGCTACGGCGGAAACGTGCTGCTGGGCAAGAAGTGCTTCGCCCTGCGTATCGCCTCCTACCTGGGCCACGAGCAGGGCTGGATGGCCGAGCATATGCTCATCCTGGGCCTCCAGAACCCCGCCGGCGAGGTCCGCTACCTGGCCGCCGCTTTCCCCTCCGCCTGCGGCAAAACCAACCTGGCCATGCTCATTCCCCCCGAAGCGTACCGGGAGAAGGGCTGGAAGGTCTGGTGCGTGGGCGACGATATCGCCTGGATCCGCGTGGGCGAGGATGGCCGCCTGTGGGCTATGAACCCTGAATACGGCTTCTTCGGCGTGGCCCCCGGCACCAACGTCAAGTCCAACCCCAACGCCCTGGCATCCACCCAGCAGGGTACCATCTTCACCAACGTGGTCCACAACCTGGACGACAACACCGTGTGGTGGGAGGGCCTGGACAAGAATCCGCCCGCCAACGCCGTGGACTGGAAGGGCAACCCCTGGAACGGTCAGGAGAGCTCCGAGAAGGGCGCCCATCCCAACAGCCGTTTCACCGCTCCCGCCAAGAACTGCCCCTGCATCTCCCCTGAGTTCGAGGCCCCCCAGGGCGTGCCCCTGAGCGCCATTGTTTTCGGCGGCCGCCGGGCCAAGACCGCTCCCCTGGTCTATCAGTCCCGCGACTGGGAGCATGGCGTGTTCGTCGGCTCCATCATGGCCTCCGAGACCACTGCCGCCGCCGCCGGCGCAGTCGGCGTCGTGCGCCGCGATCCCATGGCCATGCTGCCCTTCTGCGGCTACCACATGGGCGACTACTGGCAGCACTGGCTGGATATGGGCAAGAAGGTGGACGCTGACAAGCTGCCCAAGATCTTCAACGTCAACTGGTTCCGTACCGACGACGAAGGCCACTTCATCTGGCCGGGCTTCGGCGACAACATGCGCGTGCTGGAGTGGATCATGAAGCGCGCCTTCGGCGAGGCCGACGCGGTGGAGACCCCCATCGGCTATCAGCCCAAGGCGGAGGATATCAACATGGAGGGCCTGGATATCAGCAAAGAGACTCTGCAGGGCCTGCTGGGTGTTGATAAGGAACTGTGGAAGGATGAGGCCAAGGGCATCCACGAGTTCTATGGCAAGTTCGGCGACAAGGTCCCCCAGGGACTGCGGGACGAGCTGGCCAAGCTGGAAGAAAATCTGAAATAAAGATCATCAGGACGCCAGCCCCTTCTTGGGACCGGCGTCCTCTTTTTCAAGAGCGGGCAGGGCAGGGATACGTCCGATTTATTCTCTTGCAATCCGGCCCCCAAATCGGTTATAATAAGAGGCAGAAGGAGGGGATGCCATGCCGGAAATGAAGCGTACCGCAAAGGACAGCGTATTTACCTATCTGTTCAAGCAGCCCATGTATACACGACAGCTTTACCTTGCGCTGCACCCGGAGGATACGGCTGTCACGGAAGCTGACTGCAAAGTGATCTCGCTGGAGAATGTGCTGACTACAGGGCTGTATAACGACTTGGGCATTCAGGTGCGCGGACGGCTGATCCTCCTGGTGGAAGCCCAGAGCACATTTTCTGTGAACATCGTTCTGCGCCTGTTGCTGTATCTCGCGGAAACCTATATGCAGTATATCAAGGAGCATAAGCTGGACCTGTATGCCAGTCCGCCGGTTTTCGTCCCTACGCCTGAGCTGTATGTCATCTATACGGGCAGCAGGGAAAAGGTGCCGGATACCCTGTATCTGTCTGATTTGTACCAGGGAGCAGGCGGTGTGGAGGTGCAGGTACATGTGTTGCGGGGCAGCGCCCAGGGCAATATCGTGGACCAGTATGTCCAATTCTGCAAAATTTTGGACGAACAGCGGGTGTTGTATGGCCGGACAAAGAGGGCAATTGAGGAGACTTTACGGATTTGTAAGGAGCGGAATGTTCTGACGCCGTTTCTGGCGTCGCGGCAGAAGGAGGTTGTTGATATTATGAGTATGCTGTTTGACCAGAAAGAGATTATGGAGATTCATGATTATAATATTGCCCAGGCCGCCAGACGGGACGGTTGGCAAAGAGGCCGACAGGAGGGCTGGCAAAAAGGCCGGCAGGAGGGCTGGCAAAAGGGAATGCAGGAGGGCCGGCAGGAGGGCTGGCAAAAGGGAATGCAGGAGGGCCGGCAGGAAGGCTGGCAGGAGGGCAGTGAGCTGGAGTTCCTGCGTATGGCGAATCTTTCCAAGGTCCTGACCGAGAAGGGCCGGGGGGACGAACTGTCAAAAGCCCTCATGGACCGCAGGTTTTATGAAAGACTGCTGAAGGAATTCGGCTTATAATGACAGTAAGGAGACAATACGAGATGCTGCACACCATTGAAAACGACTTCCTGCGCATGACCATCGACGACACCGGCGCACAGATGATGTCCATTACCGCCGCAGACGGTACGGAGTACCTCTGGAGCGGCGACAGCGCCTACTGGGGAGGCCGGGCCCCGAATCTGTTCCCCTATGTGGGCCGCCTGACAGACGACGTCTATACGGTGGATGGCCGCAGCTACGGGATGAAACGCCACGGCTTCTCCCGCCACATGACCTTCGAGACCCAGAAGCAAGCTCCGGACAAGGCGGCCTTCCGCCTCGCCGCCACCGAGGAAACCAAAGCCGTGTACCCCTGGGATTTCGCCTTTTCCGTGGCCTACGAGCTGGATGGCAGCACGGTTTTCATCACCTACTGCGTGGAAAACCGGGATAGCCGGGATCTATATTTCGGGCTGGGCGCACATCCGGGATTCCGGGCGCCGCTGGAGAGCGGGAAATGCTTCGAGGATTACCGGCTGACCTTTCGCCGTCCCTGCCAGCCGTGGCGGGTGGAGATGTCGGACGCCTATATGATCAGCGGACAGGAGACCCCCTACCCCCTGGAGGACGGCGTGACCATGCCCCTGCGCCACAGCCTCTTTGACCGGGACGCGGTCATCCTGAAGAATATGGACCGCACCGTAACCCTGTCCGCCGGGGAGGGGACTAAAGGCGTGACGCTGTCCATCCCGCGGATGCGCTATCTGGGCGTGTGGCACACCCCGAAGAGCGACGCCCCCTTTGTATGCCTGGAGCCGTGGGTCAGCCTGCCCGCCCGGCAGGACGTTGTTGAGGACTTTTCCCAGCAGAACGACCTCATTACCCTCTCTCCCGGCGAGATTTACCGGAACCGCTGGAGCATCACCGTGTTTTGATGATGCGTAAAATCTCGGATTGACAATTTCCCCCAGAGGTGGTATAAAGAAAGAGAGGATAGGAGGGGTACCAAATGAAATTATATCAAAATGTGATGGAGTCCTTTGTGGAAGAGGAACTGGACAGAATGGGAGACAGCCTGGGCTGCTGCCTGTGCGAGCAGTGCCGCAACGATGTGGCCGCATACGCGCTCAACCATGTGCCGTCCCGCTATGTTGTCACCAAATCCGGCGGCATCATCAGCAAGGCCGACTCCCTGCGCACACAGCACCTCACCGATGTGCGCACAGCCTTGCTCCAGGCGGCGCAGGTGATTAAGGAGAATCCCCGCCACGACGGTCCCTGACCGCGCAGATGTATATGCTCTTGGCCCGCCGTGCGCCTACAGCGCGGCGGGCGCAAGTCCTCCCCGACTGGCTGGAGGACTTTTTTCTTTTCCCCTTGTTTACGACGGAAATGTGTGATATACTGTACACTGTATTTGTGTGCATTTTTACTCTTACGAAAGAGGAGCTTTTTTATAATGAGTTTATTAACCAAATTGTTCGGAACTTACAGCGACCGGGAGCTGAAGCAGATCTATCCCATCGTTGATAAGATCGAAGCCCTGGAGCCGGAGTATCAGGCTCTCTCCGATACAGAGCTGGCCGCCAAGACGCCCTGGTTCAAAGAACGCCTGGCCAATGGCGAGAGCCTGGACGATATTCTTCCCGAAGCCTTTGCCGCCGCGCGGGAGGCGTCCGTCCGGGTGCTGGGAATGCGGCCCTACCGGGTGCAGCTGGTGGGCGGCGTGGTCCTCCATCAAGGCCGTATCGCCGAGATGAAGACCGGTGAAGGCAAGACCCTGGTGGCAACCCTGCCCGCTTACCTCAATGCCCTGGCCGGAAAGGGCGTCCACATCGTCACCGTCAACGACTACCTGGCCAAGCGCGACAGCGAGTGGATGGGCAAGGTCTACCGCTTCCTGGGTTTGACCGTGGGTCTGATTATCCACGGTCTGGACAAGGCCCAGCGGCAGCAGGCTTACGCCGCCGATATTACCTACGGCACCAACAACGAGATGGGGTTCGATTACCTGCGGGACAACATGGCTCTCTACAGCGGCGAGCTGGTCCAGCGGGGCCACCGCTTCGCCATCGTGGACGAGGTGGACTCCATCCTCATCGACGAGGCCCGCACCCCCCTGATTATTTCCGGCATGGGGGAGAAGTCCACCCAGATGTACGACATGGCGGAGATGTTTGTCCGGTCCCTGAAGAAGACCGTCATTGCCGAGACCGACGAGAAGGCGGAGGAGGATGAGGACAGCGTCGAGGACTATATCGTAGACGAGAAGGCCCGCACCGCTACCCTTACCTCCAAGGGCGTGAAGAAGGCGGAGGAGTATTTCCATGTGGAAAATCTGTCCGACCCGGAGAATTCCACCCTGAACCACCATATCAATCAGGCTATCAAGGCCCACGGCGTGATGAAAAAGGACATCGACTATGTGGTCAAGGACGGCCAGATCATCATTGTGGACGAGTTCACAGGCCGCCTCATGTTCGGACGCCGCTACAGCGAGGGTCTGCACCAGGCGATTGAGGCCAAGGAGCGGGTGAAGGTGGAGCGGGAGAGCAAGACCCTGGCGACCATCACCTTCCAGAACTATTTCCGCCTGTACACCAAGCTCTCCGGCATGACCGGTACGGCCTTGACGGAGGAGGAGGAGTTCGGCACCATCTATAAACTGGATATCATTGAGATTCCCACCAACCGTCCCCTGGCCCGCCAGGACGACAACGACGTGGTGTACAAGACCGAAAACGCCAAGTACAGGGCGGTCATTGAGCAGATCAAGACCTGCCACGCCAAGGGCCAGCCGGTGCTGGTGGGCACGGTGTCCATCGACAAGAACGAGCGGCTGAGCAAGCTGCTCAGCCGGGAGGGCATCAAGCACAACCTGCTCAACGCCAAAAACCATGAGCGTGAGGCGGAGATCGTAGCCCAGGCCGGCAAGCTGGGCGCGGTGACGGTGGCCACCAACATGGCGGGCCGCGGCACCGACATCATGCTGGGCGGCAACGCGGAGTTCCTGGCCAAAAACGACCTGCGCAAAGCGGGCCTCTCCGACGAGATGATTGCCGAGGCTACCGGCTACGCCGAAACCACCGACGAGGAGATTCTCAGCGCCCGGCAGCGGTACGCGGAGAGCTACCAGAAGCACAAGGAGGAGATCGAGGGCGAGGCGGAAAAGGTCCGCGCCGCCGGAGGACTCTTTATCATCGGCACCGAGCGGCACGACTCCCGCCGCATCGACAACCAGCTGCGGGGCCGCGCCGGACGGCAGGGCGACCCCGGCGAGACCCGGTTCTACCTGAGCCTGGAGGACGATCTGATCCGTCTGTTCGGCGGCGACCGCATCACCGGCATTATGGATAAGCTGGACCTGGACGAAGACCTGCCCATTGAAAACAAAATGCTCACCAGGTCCATTGAGAGCGCACAGACCAGCGTGGAGTCCCGGAACTTCCAGGCCCGCAAGAGCACCCTGGAGTACGACGACGTGATGAACAAGCAGCGGGAGATCATCTACGGCCAGCGCAAGCAGGTTCTGGATGGCCGGGATATCCGGGATGTAATTACCGGCATGATTTCGTCCATCATCTCCAACACCGTCAACAGCGCATACGGAGAGCAGAAGAGTCTGGATGCCGAGGGCTACAAAACGGTCATGTCCGCTCTGGAGGGTACCTTCTTCCCCAAAAACAGCATCCAGCTGACGGAGGCGAAAGCGGCGCAGACGACGGCGGAGGACCTGACCGGGCGCCTCTCCGCCAAGGCTCTGGAGGTTTACGGCGCCAAGGAGCAGGAGGTCACGCCGCCGGTTATGCGGGAGCTGGAGCGGGTGATTATGCTCCGGGTGGTGGACGAATACTGGATGGACCACATCGACGCCATGCAGGACCTCCGCCAAGGCATCCGCCTGCGGGCCTACGCGCAGAGCAACCCCGTGGACGCATACAAGCAGGAGAGCCTGCATATGTTCGAGGAGATGATCGCGGCCATCCAGGAGGAGACGGTGCGGCGGCTGTACTCCGTACGCCTGCAGAAGAACGAGGAGGTCAAGCGGGAACGGGTCGCCACCGGCATCACCGAGGGCCGGGGGGACGGCGCTGTGAAAAAGCAGCCCCGCCGTGTGCAGAAGATTGGCCGCAACGACCCATGTCCCTGCGGCAGCGGAAAGAAGTATAAGCACTGCTGCGGCCGGGATGCGTAAAGCTGTAAACCGGAAAGGAAGCGCTGACCGTGGGAACTGAAAAAGAGCGCAAGGATACACAGAAAGCGGTACTCTATGATTTGCGGCGCTTGCTGAAAACAGCGGCAAGGAAACCTATACGGTAGAGTAACTCTGCGATCTGCTGGATACCGCCGCAGACGCGAAGGACCAGGAGTAACCCCACAAGGCCGCTGGAGGATTCTGGCGGCCTTTTCCGATAAGGACAAAGAATAGGAGCCTGTTCATGTCATTTGTAACACACAAGGAAAACGGCGTGACCTTCCATACCTCCACCCTGCTGGAGAACGGGGCGGTCCGCCACGGCTTTTCCACCCGTCTGGGCGGCGTCAGCAAGGGCGTCTATGCCTCCCTGAACCTGCGCCGCCACGGAAATCCGCCGGACGCGCCGGACCTGGTGGATGAGAATTACCGCCGGTTCTGCGCCGCCGTAGGGGTGGACACAGCGGGACTGGCGCTGTCCAGGCAGGTCCATGAGGACACAGTCCGGCACGTCACCGCCGGCGACGCGGGCAAGGGATTTTCCCGCCCGGTGGACTACACTGCCGACGCTCTGGTGACGGATGTGCCGGGGCTGCAGCTGATGGTCTTTTCCGCCGACTGCATCATCCTTCTGCTGTGGGACCCGGCGGCGGGGTGCGTGGGCGCGGTTCACGCCGGATGGCGGGGTACCGCCCTGGACCTGCCCGCCAAGACAGCGGCAGAGCTGCGCCGTCTCTTCGGCGCAAAACCGGAGAACCTGCGGGTGGCTATCGGCGCGGGGATCGGCCCCTGCTGCTTCGAGACACACAGCGACGTCCCCGACGCCATGCGTACCGCCTTCGGCCCAGGGGCGGAGGCGTTTATCACCCCGGCGGCGGACAAGTGGCGCGTGGACCTGAAGGCAATCAACGCCTGGCGGCTGCGGGAGGCGGGGGTCCCGGCGGAACAGATCGACATCTGCCCCCTCTGTACCGCCTGCCGGGGGGATCTCTACTGGAGCCACCGGAAATTGGGGGAACACCGGGGACTGCAGGCCGCGCTCATCGGGCTCTCCGGCGGAGGAACAATCCATGGGTAGACGGCTTTCTGCGCTGCTGCTGGCGCTGCTGCTTCTGACGGGCTGCTCCTCTCTGCCGGAAGAGGCGGAGGAGCCGGAGGAGGCTATGGACTGGAACCTCTACCAGTCCCAGGGCGGACCGGAGAAACCGGTGGAGGAGCCGGAGGAACCGGAACATCCCGCCGTCTTCTCTATGGCCTACTACAAGGATTCCCCCTTTGACCCCATTATCTGCGGCGAGGGGGTCCAGCAAGATGTGGCGTCGCTGCTGTATGAGCCGCTGTTCCAGCTCAACGGAAAATTTCAGCCCGAACCGGCGCTCTGCGAAAGCTACGCATGGGATGAGACCGGCAGAATCTGCACCCTGACGCTGCGGCAGGGGGTGTCATTCCACGACGGCTCCCCGCTGACGGCCCGCGACGCTGCCGCCACCCTCCAGCGGGCTGCGGCGTCGGACCGCTACGGCTACCGTCTGCGGGGCATGGCCTCCGCCGCGGCCAGCCGGTCGGGGGAGCTGGTCATTACCCTCTCCGCACCCAATCAGGGGTTTCTCTCCCTGCTGGATATCCCCATCACCAAGAGCGGCGCGGAGCGGCAGCTGATTCCCGTGGGGACCGGACCGTACCTGTTTATCAGCGGCGCGGAGGGGGACTACCTCCAGGTCAACAGCGAGTGGTGGCAGGGAAAGCCCCTGCCGGTTCAGACCATTCCGCTGGTGGATACCAAGGACCGGGACACGGCCCGGTACCTGTTTTCCTCCCGGCAGATTGAGCTGCTGACGGTTGACCCCACGGACAGTATGGCCTCCGCCACCGGCCAGCGTCAGACGGCCAGCCGCGCCACGTCCATTTTACAGTATATCGGCTTCAACACGGCCTCCCCGGTCTTCGGGGACCCGGCGGTGCGGGAGGCGTTCAGCCGCGGAGTACCCCGCGGCAGCACAGCGGAGGCGCAGCTGGCGGGAATGGCCCTGGATGCGCAGTTCCCGGTCTCCCCTCTCTCCGATCTGTATCCCAAGGACCTGGAACGGGCCTACAGCCGGGACGAGGCTATGACGGCCCTCGCGGCGGCGGGCCAGAATACCGGCGAGGAGAAAATACTGACGCTGCTGGTGAACGAAGAGGACATGTTCCGCCGTACCAGCGCCCAGTATATTGCGGAAAATTTGACCATGCTGGACTGGAACATCACGGTTCGTACACTGCCCTGGGAGGAGTACCTGGCGGCGTTGGAGAGCGGAGATTTTGACCTGTATTACGGCGAGGTGCGGCTGACTGCCGACTGGGACCTCCGCGATCTTGTGGGGACCGGCGGCGCGCTGAATTACGGCGGATACTCGGACCCCGTTGTGGACGGGCTGCTGGCAAACTACGCGGCGGCTCCGGACCGGGCGGCGTCCCTCCGCCAGCTGCTGGCGTATTTGCAGACGGCGGCTCCCATTGTGCCGGTGTGCTTTAAGAATTATTCCGTGCTCACGTATCCGGGGACGGCGGAGGGCGTTTCGCCGTCGCCCACCAGCACGTTCTATGGGCTGGAAAACTGGAAGATTCATTTGAGCCAGTAATCCTTTAAGAAAGGCGCAGACCAATGATTAAAATTCTGATCGTCGAGGACGAAAAACCCATAGCCGACCTGCTGGACATGTCCCTGACTGCGGCGGGCTACCACTGCGATTGGGTGGCCAACGGCTTGGACGCCGCCGACGCGGTGGAGGAAACCCGGTATGACCTGATTCTTCTGGATGTGATGCTCCCCGGCAGCGACGGCTTCGAGCTGATGGAGTATTTTGCCCCGCTGCATATCCCCGTCATTTTCACCACCGCGCGGGACTCCCTCAAGGACCGGATCAAGGGCCTGAAGCTGGGGGCGGACGACTATATCGTCAAGCCCTTTGAGATCGCGGAGCTGCTGGCGCGGGTGGAGACGGTCCTGCGCCGGTGCCATAAGACGGACAGCCTCCTGTCCCTGGACGACGTGACAGTGGATACCCAGTCCCGCGTGGTCACGAAGGCCGGACAGACAGTGCCGCTGACCGCCAAGGAATACAACCTCCTCCTGCTGTTCCTTCAGAATAAGAACATCGCCCTCTTCCGGGAGACCATCTACGAGCGGGTGTGGGAGAACGACTACATGGGCGACAGCCGCACCGTGGACCTCCATGTGCAGCGGCTGCGGAAAAAGCTGGGGTGGCAGGAGCGAATCGCCGCCGTCTATAAGGTGGGCTACCGCTTAGAGGTCAAGGAGCCATGAAATTTGCCTGGAAAGTCACCCTGGCCGCCGTCAGCATCCTGGTCATCTCCATGGGCGTGGGCAGCTATCTGCTCATCTCCCTCTCCTTCCGGTCCGCCCTGGAGCGGGAGATCGACATCGCCATGGAGGAAATGCAGATGCTGCGCATCTCCTACGAGGCCGTGTGCGACGCCAGAGGCGTCACCCTGGAGAATATCGCCGCCAGAAGCCGGGGCCTGCAGCGTACGCTCACCGAGGACCCCTATTTCGCGGACCGGCAGTTCCGGGTCAGCACACAGGAGGGGGCGCAGCTCTACTCCACCCTCACCGCCGGCAGCGACCAGGAGCTTTTGAACTGCATCGACAGCCGTTCCTACGGCTATGTGGTGCGCTCCGACCGGCCTGGGCAGGTGCTGGTCCACTTCGCCGGGCCGGTGGCCCTGCCGGACGGCATCCTGTATATGGAGACGGTACGGGATATCTCCAGCCTCTTTACGGACCGGGAGATTCATTTCCAGGTCTACCGCTGGATTCTTCTGATCGTCGTGGCGGCGGGCAGCGCGGTGCTGTTCCTGCTCTCCTACTGGCTCACCATGCCCATCCGCACCCTGGGCAAGGTCACGACCCAGCTGGCCCAGGGGGACTACTCCCCCCGCGCGGAGGTGTCCGGCGGGGACGAGATCAGCGAACTGGCGGCGAACTTCAACCGCATGGCGGACGCCATTGAAAAGACTGTCCAGGAGCTGGAGGACGCTGCCCGCAGGCAGGAGGATTTTACCGCCAGCTTCGTCCACGAGCTGAAAACCCCGCTCACCTCCATCATCGGCTATGCGGATATGCTCCGCAGCCGCCAGATGGACGGTACGGCCCGTTTCAAGGCGGCCAACTATATTTTTTCCGAGGGCAAGCGGCTGGAAAATCTCTCCCTCAGCCTGATGAATCTGCTGGTGGTGAACCACAGCGCGGCGGACGCCAAGCCGGTGCATATGCCCCTTCTGTGCCAGCGCGCCGGAAGGATCAGCCAGCCTGCGCTGGAGGCCAAGGGACTGTCCCTGGAGGTAACGGCGGAGGAGGGGGTCCTGACCGGGGACTCCGCCCTGCTGCAGACCCTGGCGCTGAACCTGCTGGACAACGCCCGGAAAGCCTCCGAAGCCGGGGGAACCGTGTCTTTGACAGGTACCGTCACCGCCTCCGGCTACCGTCTCCAGGTTTCCGACCAGGGGCGGGGGATTCCGGCGGAGGAGCTGGAGAAAATCACCGAGGCGTTCTATATGGTGGACAAGTCCCGCTCGCGGGCCGAGGGCGGCGCGGGGCTGGGCCTTGCGCTGTGCAAACAGATCGCCGCGCTCCATAGAGGCGTCCTCCGGTTTGACAGCGAGCTGGGAGGCGGCACCACAGTGACGGTAGAGCTGGAGGGAATGGAGGATGCGTAACGTATGGGCCGGACTGGCGGCGGCAGCGCTGCTGGCAGCGGCATTCTTTCTGCCCGCCGCCCTCTCCCAGTGGGGGGACCAGCGGCTGCTGGACGACCCCCATATCACCCGCCAGGACGAGGAGCGGGAGGGCTTCGCGGAGAGCTTGCAGCTGTCTGTGGCGGAAAAGCTGTTCCTTCTGCGCAGCAGCAGCGTGACCAGCGTGACGCTGGCGGATATGGAGGCGGCGTCCATCTATATCGAGGGCAAGGCCGTACTGTGGAAGAAGGACGAGGAGATCATTCTGACAGAGAGCCTGGCGGCGGCGGAAGAGCTGGAGGAAATCGAGAGGAAGTGGACCCAGCGGCTGGACCGCCTGCGCAGTGAAATCCGGGGCCTGCAGGCGACGGGCGCCCTGCCCCGCCTGTGGGATGCGGAGGCGGAGGTGGTCTGTACGGACCACCATCAGACGCTGTATATCGACCAGGAATCCCAGGTGAGCTTCCTGGCCTACGACATGGCTCTGAACAGCCAGCCCTATTCCATGCGGGTGACGGTGGACGCGAAAACCGGACGGATTCTGGGGTTCCGGCTGAACTGGAGCAAGGGGTCCCGGCCCGACTGGGGGTTCCGGGGCACGGCAAAATTCGGCTCCGCGTGGCGGGATTACTGGGGTATGGACAGCGTGAGCAGCGCATGGAACAACGAGTATATCCGCGCCCTCCTGGAGATGCCGGCGGAGGAGTTCGCCCGCAACGGCAGCTACAACTCCAACGCCGACGTGTCCTTTACCTACGACGGACAGACCCTGCGGGCGCCGCTGGCGAACTGGGTGTCCAGCGGCGGGGGCTGCGTGCTGGAGTGGAATATGGCGTAGGGGAAAGTTTACAAGAAAGATGCAGATTCGACATACGCCGGACATGCCCGGCTGGTATACTGGCGTATACAGAATACAAACTTGGAGGCATACACGTGAAGAGACCAAATTACCGCCGGAGACGGCGCGGCGTCTATGTCCATCCGCTGGTGAAGCTGCTGATTCTGCTGCTGGCAGCCGGAGGCGCCTTTGTTTGCGTGCGGTACTATGGACGGCTCCCCGGCGAGACTCCCGGCAGTACGCCGGTACAGGCCGCGCCGGTTCCGGAGCCGCTGCCCAAGACAATCACCACCCCTGCCGGCGCGGCCTGTACCCTGACGCAGCTGGGACCGGAGGCGGTCCATACCGGCAACCTGATTCTGGTCAACAACTGGACCGCGTTCCACTTCCCGGAGCATCAGGAGGAATCGCTGGCCTGCATTCTGGACCAGCGGACGGAGAGCTATTATGTCAAAGACAGCACCGTGCTGCTGCTGCCGGAGGCTTTGCAGGCGCTGAACAGCCTGATGGACGCCTTTAAGGCCCAGGGGAGCCGGAAGTCCGTGCAGATTGTGGCCGGACACCGGACCACCGCCTATCAGCAGCACCTCTTTGACCAGAGCGCGGAGCGCAACGGGTTGGAGCACGCAAAAAAGTACGTGGCCCAGCCGGGACACAGCGAGCACCACACCGGCCTTGTGGTGGATATGGGGACCATGAACGGGGAGTTTATGGACAGCAGCGGGGACTATGCCTGGATTACGGAGAACTGTCAGGATTACGGCTGGGTGGTCCGGTACGAAACCGGCAAGGAGGAGCGGACCGGTATCTGGGACGAGCCGTGGCATTTCCGCTACGTGGGGATTCCCCATGCCACGGAGATGGTCCGCAGGGACTACTGCCTGGAGGAGTACATCGACTATTTGAAGCAGTTCCCCCAGGATGGGGAGCATCTCATGATTGACTGCGTGAGCGGACAATACGAGGTGTGGTATACGGAGGGCTGCGAGGTATATCTGCCGGACAGCAAGCTGTATACGGTTTCCGGCAACAACGTGGACGGCGTGATTGTGACCTGCCGGATTGGAGACTAGAGCAAACAGCAGAATTCCTGACAAACTGCGGTGTAAGCCCTCTCGGCCGGCTGTGACGAGGGGGCTTATTCCCGGCAATTTTAAGGATTGCTATAAGACGTTGGGTCCCCGGAGAGCGCTGTCTCTTTGGCAATGTCATAAATTTAACATCTTATAAAAAAGATACTTGCATTTTTAACATGATTGGCAAGTATCTTTTTTTGAATCAGCTATTCAAATATTATTTTATCGCATGCAATTTATGATTCTTTTATTTTTCATATCGCTTACACAAACAGGGATTTGAAAAACAATTACATGCCAACAATTTTTTTAACTGTATTCGCCGTTCTTATCGTCAATTTACTGCCGGTATTTGCGCTTGCTGTTTTAGACCACCAGTTTGTTTTTTGATAATCTTTCCGGCTGAAAGACCAGAATACAGTTTCTTTGTATTCCATAATCTTTTCCA